>NZ_LR812090.1:1139815-1198232 GCF_903772925.1 Alteromonas macleodii | reverse complement strand
TTCCTGTCTTTTTTATCTTACTGATATCGTTACATTATTTGTGGGGATACCTCAGGGTCAGAGTCATGACTCTGACCCCATCGTTCATGACTCTACATATTAAAGTGCGTCGGTTTGATTCTCAGGTCTCGCCTGCTCAAATGCATTCAACTCATTACAGTTGCTCGCTATTTTACTGATTAGCGGATAGCGAGTCATATCCACATTAAAGCGCTGTGCGTTGTACACTTGCGGTACTAAACAGATATCAGCAAGGGTAACGTCAAAGTCGAAACAATACTTGCCAGCTTGGGTTTGTAGGCGTTGTTCAATTCCATCAAACCCCAATGTGATCCAATGCGCAGCCCACTTGGCCACATCATCTTGAGAGGCCTCAAAATTACCTTTAAGCGCATTCAACACACGAAGGTTACCTATGGGCTGAATATCACAGGCGATATCTTGCGCTAACGCTCTTACTCTTGCACGTTCTGTTCTGTGCTCTGGCACTAGCTTGTACTCACTTTCATACCGCTCATCAAGATACTCAATAATGGCTAAAGATTGATTGAGAATTATATCTTCGTCTTCATCAACAAATGTGGGGACGAGGTGTGCTGGATTTAATCGTGAATATTCACTGCTATGTTGCTCACCGCCGTTATTGACAAGGTGCACCGGCACATACTCGTAGTCAACGCCCTTTAAGTTAAGTGCAATACGCGTTCGATACGAAGCGGTTGAACGCCAATAACCGTAAAGCTTGATGCTCATGGGAATACTCCATTGGTCAAACATATAGTCAAAGAAAGCGCTGGTTGTCATTACGCATTAGCGCTTTCTCTACTATAAATAATAGTGTGGGAAACAATGGCCAGCACGGTTGATAATGGCCAGCACTGTGAACAAAAAGATCGTTGCCGCTATTACCACTAAATCGCTACTAAATCTCTAGTTCAGTGGTTTCACTTGCTGTTCGATAGCACCGAACACTGAGTTACCCTCTGTATCTAGCATTTCGATGCGAATACGGTCACCAAACTGCATGAAAGGCGTAGAAGGTTTGCCATCGCGTATTGTTTCAATCATGCGCACTTCTGCAATGCATGAGTAACCTACCCCACCTTCAGAAATAGCTGAACCATAATCGGTACCTTGCTTATTTGACACCGTACCAGAGCCAATAATTGCTCCTGCGCCTAAATTTCTGCTTTTTGCAGCGTGTGCAACTAGCTGACCAAAATCAAAGGTCATATCTTGTCCCGCTTCGGGCTTGCCGAACAATTCTCCGTTATAGGTTGAACGTAACGGCAGGTGAACTTTACTCTCTTTCCATGCATCACCTAACTCGTCTGGTGTTACTGCAACCGGCGAGAAGCTAGAAGCCGGTTTAGACTGAAAGAAACCGAACCCTTTGGCTAGTTCACCAGGAATCAATCCACGGAGGGATACATCGTTAACCAGCATTATAAGGCGGATACGCTCTGACGCTTGTTCAGGTGAACATGCCATTGGCACATCATCGGTAACAACGGCAACTTCTCCCTCAAAATCTATGCCCCAATCGTCACTTGGCAAGATAATGTCATCACGAGGCCCTATAAAGTCATCTGAACCACCTTGATACATTAGCGGATCGGTCCAAAAACTTTCGGGCATTTCTGCATTTCGTGCCTTTCTCACCAATTCAACGTGGTTCACATAAGCGCTACCGTCAGCCCATTGATACGCACGCGGTAAAGGAGACTCGCAGCGAGAAGCATCGAACGGAACGCTTTCGCAGGTGTCGTCATTAAGTGCTTGGTACTTCATCTGAAGCTGAGGCGCTATCTCTTTCCAATTATCCAGTGCGTGCTGCATTGTTTTTGCAATGTCCTTTGCACTGCAAGCGCGAGAAAGATCTTTTGACACTACCATCAGGCAGCCATCGCGAGTTTCATTTTTATAGGTAGCTAGTTTCATTATTCGTTCCTCGACATATCTCTTTTGCTTCGGCCATGTGCCTAACCTCTCAATTTGTAGAATGTGAAATGAGAATAGCCTTATTGCGCCAGCAGATTGTAAGCATTATGTGAATATAGTTATGCCACTAGTTGGTATACATTGAGAAGTGTTGGGGTTACGAAGTTTTGTTTGGCTGTAAGAAAGGGTGTACGCACAATATTGTCAATCGTGCACGAAAGGCGCTGAGTGTCTGCTTCCTAGGTGATGTAAATTTATCGTAACGGGGGACGTAGCCTTACCAGAAAGCCCCCAAGCGGTATTGCCCTTTGCTATTGTGAGTGAAACAAAGAGCAATACTTTTTTAGTTGGTTAGAGCTTAACGGTCGCTTTGTTGATGCCATACTCTCGCAACTTATTGGCAATAGCAGTATGGCTCAAGCCTAGCTTTTTCGCTAATTGGCGTGTACTTGGATAGGAAGGGTATAAGCGCTTGAGCAGGTCTTTCTCAAACTTCTTCACTTCCTCATCTAATGTTCCGTCGAAGTTCTCATCTATATAGGTAACACTAGGAGCGCAGCTTGGCAGTTGAATATCTTCTTTGGTAATTTCCTTTCCATCTAGCAATGATAATGCGCGGTAAAGGGCATTTTGAAGCTGCCTTACATTGCCAGGCCATGGATATTGCTGAAGAAAATCTACACAAGACTTGCTTAGTTTTGCTGGACGGCGGCCCAGTTTAGTACTGTGCTGCACAATAAAAGATTCGGCGAGAGGTACTATATCTTGCCTTCTATCTTTTAAAGACGGCATAACCAAGCTCAACACGTTTAGGCGATAATACAACTCTTTTCTAAATCGCCCCTCTTCCACTAACTGACCTAAGTCACGGCACGTAGTACAAATAAATCGCACATCGACTTTAACCGGTTCCGAGTCTCCCACGCGTCTAAATTCACCATCCTCTAAAACTCGAAGCAGTTTAGCCTGAAGCTGTGAAGACATATCGGCTATTTCATCAAGTAAAAGCGTACCACCTTTCGCCTGCTCTAAGAGCCCCACCTTTGCGCTTGGCTGGTTAAACGCACCTGCAGCGTAGCCAAATAGCTCAGTTTCAGCCACGCTGTCAGGTAGTGATGCGCAATTAAGTGCTAAAAATGCACCTTCGCTGCGGCGGCTAGACTGATGACATGCCCTCGCAATCATCTCTTTACCCGTGCCTGTCTCGCCAAAAATTAGTACTGGCGCGTCTAGGTCTGCTATGCGCTTAGCTTCGTGAACCACGCGCTTCATAAACGGCGACTGAGTGATAAAGCGATCGAAACTGTCAGTAGGCGATTGGTGAAAAGCAGTAAATTGTTGTCCTAGGCGCATTTCCGATTTCAATATAACAACGGCACCTGCCATAATCATATTTTGCTCACCATCGGGTACGGTGATTGGCAGCATATCAGCAAGATAATCCTGCTGAATAAACTTCACTTTTGAAGACTGTGGGCCCGGAGACTTTCCATCCATCCATTTAGTGAAGTTGAACCCCTTAACAATCTCACTAATTTCTGTTCCTATGATTTCACTGCTTGGCATTTCAAGCCCTGCGCTTACCGCTTCGTTACACAATAAAATATTGCCTTTTGCATCTATAGAGAAAACGGGATCAGGTAATGTTCGTAAAATGGCGGAGAGTTGGTTTTTCTCTCGCTCTCCCGGCATGAATAAAGTTGTTTTTACATCATCAATACCATCGATGCGGCGTATTTGAGGCATTAAGTGCTGAAAATCAGCAAACTCGATATTGGGAAAATTGAGGAAAATTTTACCTGCGGGATCAATTTCAATACCACGCAAATCTATTTCTTTGGTAACGAGGATATCTAAAACATCTTGAGTGATTCCAAGACGGTCCTGACAGCTTATTTCTAGACGCATAGGGTGTTATAGCTTTATTGTAAACATATATGTACAGGATATCATACTTTTACAAAAAGATAACAAGATAAATGTTACAGAACTTTAAAATTGCGATGAGCAGCTTATTTTAAGGCGTAAATTGCGCAAGAATAAAGGACTAAACCCCAGAAACAAAAAATGCCGCTTCGATGAGCGGCATCCTATATAAAACACATTTAATTAACAATAGCGTTAGCTAGCTTTTTTCTCTTTCGGTGGGAAAAGAGGGGAAAACAACCCTAACGATTTTGCCTTTTCCACTAGTGCCATGATGTCCATTTCTGCTAATTCGAACAAATGGTCGAATTCCGGCAAGATATAATAAAGAGGCTGCATAATATCGATACGATAAGGCGTTCGCAGAGCGTCGATAGCAGTTAGTGGATTGCGTAATGGTGTGTCGCTATCTAACGCGTAAATAGTTTCGCCTGGTGAAGACAGGATACCCCCGCCATATATTTTTAATTCATCCTTAGCTCGCACTAGTCCGAACTCTACGGTGAACCAATAAAGGCGCGCTAAGTAAACTCGGTCTTCCTTACTTGCCGCTAAACCCAACTTTCCATATGTGTGGGTAAAATGAGCAAAAGCTGGGTTTGTTAACAACGGGCAGTGTCCAAATACCTCATGAAAGATATCGGGCTCTTGAAGGTAATCGAATTCTTCTCGCGTACGAATAAAAGTAGCGACAGGAAATTGCTTGTTTGCCAGCAACCTAAAAAATTCTCCGAAGTTTATTAATGCAGGCACCTCAGCGGTTTGCCACCCTGTTTTTTCCATCAGAACTTTATTAATGTCTGGCAACTGGGGGATTTCTTTTTCGTTTAATTTCAACAAATCAAGTCCGTCCAAGTATTCTTGGCACGCTCTTTCTTTTACCAGTGGAATTTGTCTCGCATACAACTCTGACCAAATTTGGTTTTCTTCATCTGACCAATGGATAATGCCATTCTCATCAGATTGTCTCGACTGGTATTGTGTTGATTTTGGCATAACTTCTGTGACCAATAGGTGTGAAATAACTTACCTTTTAGTCTAATGAATTTCACGATGCCGAAAAGTGGATGACCTCATGGCACCTTCATATTTGGTGTAACAGGAATTTTACATAGGTAACTAAAGCTTTTGATTTAGATAATAAAAAACCGCTCATTGCGAGCGGCTTCTTTTTAGATTTTTTGAGCTGTAAGGCCAGTTATAGACGACTAATTTCTTTATTTAGCTGATATTCACGAGAGGTTACATACGTTTCCATTTTACGTAGACGAACTTCTGCTTTTTCAAAACGATTGCGAATATCGTGAAACGCCTGTTTTGGTGGCTCTCCAGCCTGCCAAACTTTAGTTTTAACCTCAACTTTAGGACTTTTCACCTGTCCAGCGTTTGAATTCGTCCAACCTTTACCTTTTGAAAAAACCGGTGGAGTAGCTGTATTTTCTAGACCGGCTGGCTTCTTGTCTAAGATAAACCATGCAGCAATGTAGGCAACAAAGATAAAGGGTCCTGCAAGTAAAAAGAAACCAGTAACAACGAGAATTCTTACAAGCCAGGTTTCTAGTCCAAAGTAGTCTGCTATGCCTGAACACACACCTGCAATGCGCGCATTTTCGGGGTTACGATAGAGCTGCTTACCATTTCTCATGCTCTATTCCTCCACTCTGGCGCCTCACTATCTAGAATGGCTTCTAGTGTCTCAATGCGCTCACTCATTTTCTCTGCTTTTTCAGCAAGGTCTTGTAAAGATGCGTGTTCCTCTGCACTCAACCCTTGATTGACCTGCTTTTTGCTTCGATAGTGTAAAATTAGCCAAATGGGAGCGACAAATATTGAGAACACCACAAGGGGCATAACCAACACTGCAATTGTACCTTCATCCATCTCAATGTCTCCTACAAACTCTGATGTAACTACCCTCTTCACGGTTTTCCATCAAGAGGGCATACCTTATTTTTATTATTCTGATTTTTCAGTGCTTTTATTTGCACCTTTTACCTTGGCTTTAAGTGCAGCTAGTTCGTCCTCGACCTTGTCGCTGGCTTCTAGCTCTGCAAACTCATCTTGCAGCGTCTTTTTACCCAAATCATAAGCTTCTACCTGTGATTCAAGGTCATCGATTTTACGCTCGTATTGCTCAAAGCGCCCCATTGCATTATCTACTCTCGTACTATCTAGTGTCTTCTTGACTTCTAGACGAGAGCTTGCAGTTTTCTGACGCATAATAATCGCTTTTTGACGGCTCTTAGCATCTGCAAGCTTTTCTTGAAGCTGGCCAATTTCATCCTGAAGCTTGCTGATTTGTTCTTCAACAACGGCCAATTCTTTACTTAGCGCTTCTGCAGCTTCTGCAGACTTTTTCTTTTCTTGTAGCGCAGCTCGGGCTAAGTCTTCTCTATCTTTGCTTAACGCAAGCTCTGCTTTTGCTTCCCAATCATTTGCATTGCTTTCATACTTTGCAATTTGATTAACTATTTCCTTTTTATTGGCTAGCGTCTTTGCAGATGCAGAGCGCACCTCAACCAATGTGTCTTCCATTTCCTGAATGATTAATCTAACCATTTTCTCAGGATCTTCGGCTTTGTCTAAAATCGCATTAATATTCGAATTCACAATATCTGTAAAACGCGAGAAGATACCCATAATAATTACCTCTTGCTAAAAATGGTAAGTGTTAGAAAACACCACACTTGATAAATAGGTTACTCTTGGTATAGGTAGTATTCAATATACTTGCCAACTTTGTTCATATGCTAACCTATTATTTTTTATACATTTTTCATGAGGTCAAATAATGCTCGTTTATCAATATTTTTTGTTCTACACTATTAATTGGTCGAAATGACTAATTTTTGAGGGATTTAATGAGTAGGTATCGACAGCAAGACAATTTACTTGGCCAAGCGAATAGTTTTCTAGAAGTTTTAGAGCAAATTTCACAGATTGCCCCACTAGACAAACCCGTTCTCGTCATTGGCGAACGAGGTACTGGTAAAGAGCTGATTGCTGCCCGTCTGCACTTCTTATCAAAGCGCTGGGATCAAAACTATATTAAGCTGAATTGCGCGGCACTAAGTGAAAGCCTATTAGAAAGTGAGCTTTTCGGTTATGAAGCCGGCGCCTTTACCGGCGCTTCGAAACGTCGCGAAGGTCGCTTTGAAGTGGCGCACAACGGTACCCTATTTCTTGACGAACTTGCTAACACATCGGGTCTTATTCAGGAAAAGCTACTGCGGGTAGTGGAATATGGTGAATTTGAGCGCGTAGGTGGCAGTAAGTCAGTGAAAACCGATGTACGCCTTATCGCAGCTACCAACGAAGATTTGCCAGCGCTTGCCGATGCCGGTGAATTTCGCGCAGACCTTCTCGACCGTCTTGCTTTTGATGTTATTACCATCCCTCCACTTCGCGAGCGTCGAGAAGATATCATGATGTTAGCCGAAAACTTCGCCATCAATATGGCCCGTGAAATGGAAATGGAACTGTTTAGCGGCTTCACTGAAAAAGCGAAGCGTACTCTGCTTGATTATGATTGGCCTGGTAATATCCGTGAACTTAAGAATGTTGTCGAACGTGCAGTTTACAGAACGAATAACCCTCACCTCCCAGTCCATGAAATAGTGTTAGACCCCTTCGAGTCAGCCTTCCGTCCGAAAGGCAGAGTAAAAACAAATGATAGAGTGAGCACCCCAGATTCGCCTAACGTGGTTGCACAAACAGACACGCCAATGGTAAATGAACATATTGAAGGTGCTGACGTTACACCACTCATCCCTGCCAAAAAGCAGGAAATTGTCGAATACCCCATAGATTTGAAAGAACGCTCTCAACAACATGAGATAGATATGATAAAACAGGCACTTGCTGACAGTCAGTTTAATCAAAAGAAAACCGCTGAAAAATTGAGCCTGACTTATCATCAGCTGCGAGGCTATCTCAAAAAATATAACTTACTAGATTCTTCCGCTGAAAACGTCGAGGCGTAGAGCATGTCCCATGGTTTGATGAAGCGTTTGTCATTATGTTTATGTACAGCGCTTCTTGTTGCATCCTGTGCGAAGCAGAATAAACAAGCGTTTTATAATACGGGTATTATTTATTGTTCTGAAAGCAACCCAGTAACTTTTAATCCGCAGCTTGATACATCGAGCACAACCTCTGATGCCTCATCTCACCAACTGTACGACAGACTTCTCGACTTCGACCCCGATTCTGGTCGCATAGTACCAAGTCTAGCTAGTAGCTGGTTAGTCAGTGATGACGGACTCACCTACGCCTTTCAGCTACGTAGAGACGTATGGTTTCACACTACCCGCTATTTTGAACCAAGCAGAAACTTCAATGCCGACGATGTTATTTTTAGTATCGACCGCTGGCGCTTAAGCTCACATCCCTATCACTACGTGTCGGGCGGAAGCTACCCTTATTTTGAAAGTATTGGCCTTGCCCAAAATATCGCGTCTGTTGAACGGGTAAATGGTTATCGTGTTGAAATTACACTTAAACGCCGTGACAGCTCATTTTTGGCAAATTTAGCGACCGATTTCGCCGTTATTCTGTCAGAAGAATATGCCAATAAGCTTGCACAGGCTGGTACGCCCAGCAAAATTGACCAGCTTCCAATTGGCACTGGGCCCTTCAAATTTGAAAGTTACCGAAAGGACCACTTTATTAAGTATCTTCGCCACGACAACTATTGGCGCACACAAGCTCTTAAAGAAAATGGAAGTAATATGGCTTCAGCGCCACAAGATGTGAGCGAAGCCCAAAACAAGCCCGACGTTGAACAACTTATTTTCGATATAACACCTCGGAGTTCGTTACGCTTGGCTAAGCTGATGACAGGGGAATGTGATGCAACTGCATTCCCAGCACAAACTGAACTTGAAGTGATTCGAACAGAGGATGATCTGACATTAGCGGAAAAACCAGGGCTAAATGTGGGCTTTTGGGCCTTTAATACTCAGCGCCCGCCGTTTGATAACCCCGATGTAAGGCGAGCGCTCGCCGCGGCTATTGATAAAAACACCTTATTAGAAGCAGTTTATTTCGACAGTGCAACACGGGCTAAGACCCTGCTGCCTGCGGCTAGCTGGGCATTTCAAAACGATGCCGATGACACAGCTTACAACCCTGTTCTAGCGCGTAAATTATTGGCCGATGCGGGAATAGCTCCTGGGTTTTCAATGACGATATGGGCCATGCCGGTCGAGCGCGCTTATAACCCCAACGCAACGAAGATGGCCGAGCTGATTCAGCGATACCTTCGCGATGTAGGTGTAGATGCAACTATCGTTAGTTACGATTGGGCGACATTTAGACGTCATCTACAAGAAGGCCTGCACGACTCCGTATTAATCGGCTGGTCTGCCGATAACGGCGACCCTGACAACTTTTATCGCCCCTTGTTGAGCTGCGGAGCAATCCCATCTGGAACAAACCGGGCAATGTGGTGCAACGACAGTTATGACAAGCTACTCAACGAGGCGCTTCAAACCGATGACATTGACGAGAGAGCGGCTATTTACAAGCAAGTAAATAGGCTATTGTACGAACGTCTCCCTGTGGTCCCCATTGCACATGCCTATCGTTATCAAGCATATAGAAATGAGTTAGAAGGCATGACTATTAATCCCTTTGGCGGTGTGCGTTTTGGCGGGGTAGAGAAAGCACTGTGATCCAAATTCTCCTTAGATATTGCACATTATTCATATTAACGCTTTTAGTGTTAACGATTATTTCGTTCTCGCTGGCCTACCTTTTTCCAGGCGATACGTTGGAAAACCTGACCGGACTTGTGCCACAAAATGAGATGCAGCGCGCCGCGTTAGAGAAGCAGTTTAAGCTAGACCAGTCTTATATTTTTCAGTTTATTTACTATGTAGGTAATTTGCTGACCGGTGATTGGGGCTATAGTTTCACGTCTGGTCTGCCCTTAAGAGAGGAAGTAGGTATAGCGATGCCAGCAACTATAGAACTGGCAACGTACGCAATGCTGATGGCCTTGTTTATTGGAATCCCCTTAGGCTATTACGCCGGCATTCGCTGTTATTCAACGTCTGACCACTTAATAAATAGTGCAAGTATTACTACCTATTCTTTCCCTGTCTTTTGGTTCGCTCTGCTGCTTATTCTGGTATTTAGTTTGGAATTGGACTTGGCCCCACTGTCTGGTCGAATAAGTTTAATTTACGACATAGAGCCAGTAACCGGCTTTATTCTATTTGACGTTTTGCTGTCGGATATCGAAAACAAATCCTTAGCATTTAAAGATGCACTATCACACTTAGCGCTGCCCACATTCGCTATTGGCGCCATAACCACGGCATCAATGATACGCATAACTCGGCGCTCAGTTATAGATGTAAAACATCGCCCCTATATTGCTGCAGCCGTGTCGCGCGGGCTTTCTAGTTGGCAAATATTCTTTCGCCATATACTACGTAATGCACTACTTCCCATTTTGCCGCTGATGGCGATTCAAATTACTACGCTTATAACCAATGCAATGATTGTTGAAACCTTGTTTTCATGGCCAGGAATTGGCAACTGGCTAATTCAAGCCATCTATCAACGGGATTACCCTGCTTTACGTATTGGTATGATGGCGGTATCTACGGTAGTAATTACCCTGACGATTCTGGTCGATGTATTAAACCGTATGATTGACCCAAGTAGAGAGAAATACGAGCGTGCCACAGTTTAGTTTGTACGAAGAAGAGTTTCACCCATCACCTTGGCAACGGACCTGGGCTTCGTTCAAGAACAGCCACATTTCTATGCTGGGTTTAATTATGCTAGCGCTATTTGTGGTATGTGCCGTATTCGCCCCTCTCATTACCCCATATGACGCTGTGGAGCAGAACATTGACGGATTGTTGATTCCACCTAGCTGGTTAGCGAATGGTTCTATCACCCATTTATTCGGCACAGACGCGCTAGGAAGAGATTTATTTACCCGTATTATTTACGGCTGCCGAACAACACTGGGCTCGGCCTTCTTGACCGTAGTACTTGCGATGCTAGTTGGTGTTAGTTTAGGTACCCTTGCTGGTATGTTACGTGGAGTCCGCTCAAGTGTTGCGAATCACTTACTTGATGCGCTTATGGCGATCCCTACACTACTGATTGCTATTATCATAGTTGCAATACTTGGTACGGGTTTGGTCAACAGTATGTGGGCTATTACCCTAGCCCTTATTCCCCAGTTTGTGCACCACACGCGCAGTTTCGTGCGCGCAGAAATGAAGAAAGACTACATTGTTGCGTCAACGCTTGACGGTGCTAGCAAGTGGCAGCTTTTTGTTCACTCTATTTTACCTAATATGACGGAAATGCTTGTTGTTCAAGGAACGCTGGCTCTTTCAATTGCAGTGATTGATATATCGGCTCTTGGTTTCTTAAACTTGGGCGCTCAATCGCCGTTACCTGAATTAGGTGTAATTCTGGCCGACGGACTAGACGTTACTTACCTAGCGCCTTGGAATGTAGCGGTACCCGGTATGGCGATATTTTTTATTGTGCTGTCCATCAATATCGTGGGTGACGGCTTGCGTTCTTCATTGAGAAAAAGGGTGAGTCACTAACATGCCAATGCTTGATATCAAAAACCTCACCCTAGAAATGCAGAACGGTGATAGCACCATAAAGGCTTTGGATAAGGTAAATTTGTCAGTGAGTTCAGGAGAGATTCGTGCTTTGGTGGGCGAATCGGGTTCTGGTAAAAGCCTTATTGTGTCGGCAATTTGCGGAGCGCTTCCAAACCAGTGGAATTTAACCGCCGACCGCATGAGCTGGAATGGAGAAAACCTATTAGGTATGTCGGTTCAACAACGCCGCGAAGTGATGCGTCGTGAAATTGCGGTGGTTTTTCAAAACCCGCAAGCGGCGCTTGACCCGTCAGCCACGCTTGGTGAGCAACTTGAAGAAAGCATTCCTGACGAATTCGTTGAAGGTAGCTGGTTTTGGCAACGTGCGCAGCACAGAAAAAAGATAGCAATAAGTACTGTACACAAGGTGGGAATAAAGCATCACAAGCATTACTTAAGTGCATTCCCTCACCAAATTCCCGCTGATATTGGGCAAAAGTTCATGATAGCCATGGCGCTAGTGTCTCAACCCAAATTACTTATCGCAGATGATCCCACTCGAGGCATGGAGCCCACAACTAAGACGCAGATCCTAAAACTCTTTACGCGCCTTAATCAAACTCGCTCTCTATCGATTTTGTTTGTCAGCCATGATTTGCTTGCCATTGCAAGTATGTCACATTCAATGACCGTCCTCTACGCGGGGCAAACGGTAGAATCGGGAAAGATGAAGCACATTAAAAAGCGCCCTCTTCACCCTTACACTAAAGCGCTATTAGACAGTGCACCAAGCTTCAGAAAGGACTTACCGCCTAAGTCTGCACTACCTACGTTGAGCGGCTCTATACCAACGCTACAACATTTGCCTATTGGTTGTCGTTTAGGCCCCCGCTGTCCACGAGCCCAGCGCGCTTGTGTGCAAACGCCCGCCGTACGCAAAATTCACGATCATAGCTACAGCTGTCATTACCCGCTACATATGGAGAAGCTGTGATGGACATTTTGCAGGTAAAAGACCTTACGTTTATACATAACGAAAAGAAGCGCTGGTTAAAGCGGCCTGAGGTATTTCAACTTGGCCCGGTTAATATGAGCGTTAAACGAGGGGAAACTATTGCCATCATAGGGGAAAACCGTTCGGGTAAATCCCTTCTTGCTAAATTATTAGTTGGCGCCCTACCTGCCGATGCGGGTGAAATTGAAATAAACACTCACAAGTATTTAGCCAAGTACCAGTCAAAAGAGGGCCAACGCAAGCGGACCCACGACATTCGTATGATTCTGCAACACAGTGCGGAATCGATGAACCCATCGGTTCCGGTGGGCAAAATCCTAGACGAACCCTTGCGTTTGAATACGGGTCTTAGCGAAGCCGAGCGCAAGCCTATTATCGAAGATATGTTGGTAAAGGTAGGGTTACTTCGCGAGCACTATTACTTTTACCGGCACATGCTTTCTGACGGCCAACAACAGCGCGTAGCCTTGGCTAGAGCTATAGTACTAAAACCCAAAGTGCTCGTTGCAGATGAACCCTTTGCTGCATTAGACCCTACTATTCGCTCGCAGACGGTGAACCTAATACTGCAACTACAGCAAGAACTCGGTTTGGCGTTTATCTTCATAAGCCATAATTTAGGGATTGTCCGGCATATTGCAGATAGAGTTGTGGTAATGGAAGGCGGCGAAATTGTAGAGGAAGGTAAAACTGAAACTATTTTCAGGTGGCCGCAGCACACTCGCACTAAGAAACTGGTCACCGCTTACCAGTCGCTAGTGCCGCAAAATACAATTCGTTAAAGCGCTGGGGGCAGTAAACTGCCCCTTCCATATTAAATATGTATACGCTTGTTAGCCAACCAGCGCTAGCAAAATACCTGCAGCGACTGCACTACCTAACACACCAGCTACATTAGGCCCCATTGCATGCATCAGCAGGAAGTTGTGAGGGTTTGCTTCTAGGCCAACCTTATTTACGACCCTCGCCGCCATAGGCACTGCAGAGACGCCCGCAGCACCAATAAGCGGGTTTATACTCCCACCGGATAGCTTACTCATTAACTTAGCCATCAACACGCCAGCAGCAGTACCTATACCAAAGGCAATTGCGCCTAGGCCCAAAATACCCAAAGTTTCCACCGTAAGGAATGCCTCAGCTGATAGCTTAGAGCCTACAGCTAAACCAAGGAAAATGGTCACTGTGTTGATTAGCTCGTTTTGGGCTGTTTTACTTAACCTGTCGACAACGCCACATTCTTTCATCAAATTACCAAAGCAGAACATGCCTACTAGCGGCGTGGCAGCTGGTAAAAACAAGATGGTCATAAATAACACGGCGAGTGGAAAGATAATTTTTTCACGCTTTGATACAGGCCGAAGTTGACCCATTTTAATTTCGCGTTCCTCTTTTGTGGTCAGTGCTTTCATAATGGGCGGCTGGATAATAGGCACCAGCGCCATATAAGAATATGCAGCGACCGCAATAGCACCTAGCAAGTCAGGTGCTAAACGTGAAGCAAGAAAGATAGCCGTCGGCCCATCTGCGCCCCCTATTATGGCAATGGCACTGGCATCTTTTAACGTAAATTCAAAACCCGGAATAAGATTTAACGCTATTGCGCCAAATAAGGTAGCAAAAATACCGAACTGTGCGGCAGCGCCAAGCAGCAACATTTTGGGGTTTGCAATAAGCGCGCTGAAGTCTGTCATTGCCCCGACCCCCATAAAAATGAGCAATGGGAATACACCTGTATCAATGCCAATTTTATAGATGTAGTGCAATAAGCCACCCGCTTCTGAAAAACCAGCAATTGGAATATTCGTCAGCAGCGCGCCAAAACCAATGGGTAGCAAGAGTAGCGGCTCAAACTTTTTAACAATTGCTAAATAGAGTAACCCGAAGCCTACCGCCATCATTATGAGCTGGCCCGCTTCAAAATGCGCAAGCGCGGTACTATCCCAAAGTACCATTAACTTATCCATGTATTACCCCAATAAGATTAACGGTTGGCCGCTAGTTACAGCATCGCCTTCACCCACGGTAATGTCATTGACCGTACCGGAAAACGCAGAGCGGATCTCGGTTTCCATTTTCATGGCTTCAAGGATCATCACTACATCACCTTCGGATACACTATCGCCAGTTCGTATTAATACTTTAAATACGTTACCCGCTAGTGGCGCATCAATTGACTGCGACGACGCAGCGGCAGGTGAAGCTGTGCTTACAGTTTGTGGCTGGGGTTGAGCCGTATCGGCAGGCGTAACGCTCGTTAGCGTACCTGAGGGTGCCACTTCTACGCGATACACTTTCCCTTCTACGTTCACGTCGTAAGTTTCACCCGCAGTAGCCCCTTGTGAGTTCGACTTAGCTTCAGCAGGACTAGGCGCATGGGTGCCTTGCGACTCTTGAGCGCCCGGTGCAGGTTCAAACGCATCAGGATTGCCACGATTTTCGATAAACTTAAGGCCTATCTGTGGAAATAGAGCATAAGTCAGTACATCATCGATTTTGTCATCTGACAGCGAAAGTTGTTTTTTCTCAGCCAGTTCATCTAGCTCTTTGCTCAGCGCATCAAGCTCAGGCGCAATGTTATCAGCAGGTCTGCATGTTACAGGCTCTGCACCATCTAGCACACGCTCTTGTAACTCATTGTTTACTGGCGCTGCAGTAGCACCGTACTCGCCTTTGAGTACACCAGCCGTTTCTTTAGTGATACTCTTATAGCGCTCGCCTGTTAGCACATTGAGTACCGACTGCGTGCCGACAATTTGCGAGGTGGGTGTTACAAGAGGAATATATCCAAGGTCTTCACGTACCCGAGGGATTTCTTTTAACACCTCTTCAAACTTATCTTCAGCACCCTGCTCTTTTAGCTGACTCTCCATGTTGGTTAGCATGCCTCCTGGCACTTGGGCCAGCAGAATACGTGCATCTACACCTTTAAGGCTTCCTTCAAATTTGCTGTATTTCTTTCTGACTTCTCTAAAATAACTCGCAATTTCTTCCAACTCAGGTAGCGCAATACCCGTGTCGCGTTCTGTGCCTTCAACGATTGAAACCATAGTCTCAGTTGCGCTGTGACCGTAGGTCATGCTCATTGATGAGATAGCTGTATCGAGCATATCAATACCGGCATCAGTGGCTTTTTGGTAAGTTGCGGTGCTCAACCCTGTTGTGGCGTGGCACTGCATGGCGATAGGTACATCGACGGTTTCTTTTAACCCTGTAATTAACGCTTCGCATTCATAAGGTTTTAAAAGCCCTGCCATATCTTTAACACAAATAGAGTGCACGCCGAGGTCTTCAAGTTGTTTAGCCATATCTAGCCATAGCTCTAGATTATGCACTGGACTTACAGTGTAAGAAATCGTGCCTTGCGCATGAGCGCCGCTATCTATGGTAGCTTTAATGGCAGTTTTTAAATTTCTGATGTCATTCATGGCATCAAAAATCCTAAATACGTCTACACCGCTTTCGTGAGCGCGCTCTACAAAGCGAGTAACGACATCGTCAGCATAGTGGCGATAACCCAATAGGTTTTGACCACGCAATAACATTTGCTGTTTGGTATTGGGCATGGCTGCCTTTAACTTACGAATGCGCTCCCATGGGTCTTCTCCCAAATAACGGATACAGGCGTCAAAGGTCGCACCGCCCCAAGATTCAACAGACCAAAAGCCTGCCTTATCTAACTTTTCAGCAATGGGAAGCATATCCTCAATACGCATACGTGTAGCAAGAAGCGATTGATGGGCATCACGCAGGACCAGCTCGGTAAGGGCCAGAGGCTTAGACATGGTAACTCCTGATATGGATTATTTTTTAGAATTTTGGCGATGGGTATGAATTGCGGCAGAAATAGCAGCGATGACATTACCGTCTATTCCCGGTTGTACCGCTTGATTATTTCGAGCCAAATTGGCTGAAGGCCGGGTCACATTGGCTAAAGGGTCTGATGTTTCACCTGGAAATGCTTCACAAAAACGTGCAATCAAATGAATGCCGACAATAAGCAGTCCCAAGAACGAAAAGACAAATACCATTCCTATGAGCATAAGAGAGCCTGCTTCAATGAGCAAACTAGCGACGGATTCCGAATTCATATTCAATCCTGTTGTTATTTTGTACCTGAATAAGTATCACGAGGTTTTTCAAAACACAACAAAACAGCATAAAAAACCGCTAAAAATTGAATAAAACCCCACAATATGAAACTTAATGCATTATTACTTAATAAATTTGCAACATATACATTGTATTTATATGAAGTTGGGGCTTTATGCGAAAGTAGCGTAAAAAGAAAAGAAGAATTGAAGGATTCAAGAAATGAAAAAGCCCACCTAAAAAGGTGGGCTCTTCAATATGGCGCGTGTGGAAGGATTCGAACCTCCGACCGCCTGGTTCGTAGCCAGGTACTCTATCCAGCTGAGCTACACACGCGTTAACTTGTTTACTTTTGAATTTTACTTCAAAAGGTGACGCTTTAAAATAAGTGGCGCGTGTGGAAGGATTCGAACCTCCGACCGCCTGGTTCGTAGCCAGGTACTCTATCCAGCTGAGCTACACACGCGCAAAACTTGCTGTTGACCGCCACTGCCAACTAATAATGGCGGAGAGGGAGGGATTCGAACCCTCGATACGCGTATATGCGTATGGTTCCTTAGCAGGGAACTGGTTTCAGCCACTCACCCACCTCTCCTTGACTGCGGGGTGCATTTTACGGATTCATTGGCCTGAGTCAAACCTTTTTTATAAAGAAATTGTTCACCCGCTGCCATTTTAAACGATTCGAACAAAAAACCAGTAATTTGTTCGCAATACAAACAATTAAATGGAAAGTTATTAATTGCTTGCTATCAGTTTACGTCTGAATTCAGTCCGCCACTTAATACTCTTAACTGAATTTTAGTCAATTATTCAGAAATAACGTGATTAATTTTTGAGTTTACCTCTTCACTACGCCGTTTCGATTTTGATTTAACGTAAAAAGCCAAGAAAGAATTTCTGGCCCAAAACAAAAAAGGTCAGCTAAAGCTGACCTTTCCAATGAAGCGTACAATGCAATTATTCTGCAGAATCTGGCTGGCCGCCTTTTTCTGCCTGAATGCGCATATATATTTCTTCACGGTGCACAGAAACTTCTTTTGGTGCATTAACACCTATACGTACCTGATTCCCTTTTACGCCTAGTACGGTAACGGTTACATCGTCACCTACCATAAGCGTTTCACCAACTCGACGAGTCAAAATAAGCATTCGCTTGCTCCTGTTCCTTAATACTGAACATCATCCATTAAGATTTGCCAACCCAACGGCACGACCCGATGGTAGCGACAGTGATTCCCTGTTTCTGTGTCACTTCAAAAACTCACTGTTATACACAAAAATAATTATAGCTTATCTTGTAACCAAGCGTTAACCGAATCTAGTGCCTGGTTCAAGTTTTCAGGCTGGTCTCCACCTGCCTGTGCCATGTCAGGACGACCGCCTCCTTTGCCACCTACTTGAGATGCAACAAAGTTAACCAGCTCGCCTGCCTTTACTTTACCTGTGAGGTTTTTAGTAACGCCAGCAATAAGATTCACTTTCGCATCGTTGGCCACACCTAGTACTACGATCCCTTCGCCAATTCGGTTTTTAATGTCATCCATCATTGAACGTAATGACTTAGCTTCAACACCTTCCAAATTCGCAACAAGAACTTTAACGCCATTTATCTCTACTGCATTACTAAGCATATCAGCACCTTGCTGACTCGCCAGTTTTTGTTTAGCAGAATTGAGTGCTTTTTCTAGTTCTTTAGTCTGATTTTGCAGAGAAACTACGCGATCGAGTACATTTTGGCTGTCAGTTTTCAGTAAACCAGACAACGAAGCTAAAGTAGCCTGCTGTGCTTGCACAACTTCAAGGGCTTGCTCACCTGTAACCGCTTCAATGCGTCGAACGCCCGATGCAATACCCGCCTCACTGGTAATTTTAAATAACCCAATGTCACCTGTGCGCGCAACGTGTGTACCGCCACATAGCTCAACAGAGAATGGGCCCATGGTTACAACGCGAACTTTTTCATCGTACTTTTCGCCAAATAGCGCCATAGCACCTGATGCTTTGGCTTCTTCTAGGTCCATAAGTTCAGTGGCTAGCGTATGGTTTGCGCGTATCTCTTGGTTAACGCGTTTTTCAATCTCTGTAAGTTGCTCAGCGGTAACTGCCTCAAAATGCGAAAAGTCAAAACGCATACGAGACGCTTCAACCAGTGAGCCTTTTTGCGTTACGTGCTCGCCAAGAATTTCACGCAGCGCCGCGTGAAGTAAGTGGGTAGCACTGTGGTTCTTTTTGATGGCTTCACGATTTGCTGCATCAATCGCAGCCGTTGCCGTATCACCTTTAGACACCGAGCCCTTAGCAATACCTTTGTGTGCAAATGCATTACCCATTTTTTGGGTGTCTGTCACAATGAACTCACCGTTAGCAACGCGAAGTACACCTTTGTCACCAGCCTGACCGCCGCTCTCAGCGTAGAACGGCGTACTGTCTAGTACAACCACGCCTTCCTGACCGTCTTCTAGCTTTTCTACAAACGCATTGTCGGCAATAAGTTCAACCACATTAGCCTGTCCTTCCACATCGGTATAACCTGTGAATGAGGTTGTGTGGTCAATGGCAAGCTTGCTGTTGTAGTCTGCACCAAAGTTACTAGCCTGCTGAGCACGGGCACGCTGTGCTTGCATTGCAGCTTCAAAACCTTCTTCGTCAATCTTAAGGTCGTGCTCACGAGCCACATCATTAGTTAAATCTGTAGGAAAGCCGTAAGTGTCGTAAAGCTTAAACACTACATCACCTGGTACTGTATCGCCTTCTAGGGTTTCCAGAGTGTCGTTTAGAATAGCCATACCACGAGCTAGGGTTTTGCTAAATTGCTCTTCTTCAACACGCAGTACTTTTTCAATTACCGGTAGCTGGTCTACAAGTTCTGGGTATGCTTCACCCATTTCTTTTGCCAGTGATGCCACTAGCTTATAGAAGAAAATATCGTTTGCGCCTAGCTGGTAGCCATGTCGAACCGCACGACGAATAATACGGCGCAACACATAACCACGCCCTTCATTGGTAGGCATTACGCCATCACAAATTAAGAAACTGCACGAACGGATATGATCGGCAATAACACGCAGAGATTTGTTTTCTAGGTCGTCAGTACCAACAATTGATGCCGCTGACTTGATCAAGTTTTGGAACAGGTCAATCTCGTAGTTACTGTGCACGTTTTGCAAGATAGCTGAAATACGCTCAAGACCCATGCCCGTATCGATAGAAGGCTTTGGTAATGGCTCCATGGTACCGTCAGCTTGTTTGTTAAACTGCATAAATACCAGGTTCCAAATTTCGATAAAACGGTCGCCGTCTTCTTCAGGCGTTCCTGGAGGACCACCCCAGATGTGTGCACCGTGGTCATAAAAGATTTCAGAGCAAGGACCACAGGGGCCAGTATCACCCATAGACCAGAAGTTATCTGACGTGCTAATGCGAATAATCTTTTCTTTTGGCACGCCAATGTCGTTTTCCCAGATGTCGAACGCTTCATCGTCGTCAGAGTAAACGGTAACGAGTAACTTTTCTTTTGGTAAACCTACTTCTTTAGTTAGAAAGTTCCACGCAAACTCAATCGCTTCTTTTTTGAAATAATCGCCGAAGCTAAAGTTACCCATCATTTCGAAAAAAGTATGGTGACGGGCAGTATAGCCTACGTTTTCAAGGTCGTTGTGTTTACCACCGGCGCGCACACAACGCTGCGAAGAGACTGCTCGGGTATAACTACGCTTTTCTGCACCTAAGAAGCAGTCTTTAAACTGGTTCATGCCCGCATTAGTAAAAAGAAGCGTGGGATCATCTGCCGGCACCAGTGACGAGCTTGCCACCGCCTGATGGCCATGGCTTTTAAAATAATCGATAAACTTGTTACGTAAGTCAGCAGTTGATAATGTCATTGAAAACCTAACTTCCTTTATTCTATTTTTGAAACGTGCGAATTGCCTATTTGATAAGACTTATAATCGGGACATTTCGTCATTACTCAATGTGCCATACCCTATTACCATTCTTTGAATAGTAAAAATGCGCACAAATTTGCGCAACAATACCACGGAAAGCGCAATTTTGTTAAGTGGCAAGGGCACGCTATACCGCCAAATTTTACCTTAATTTAGCAAAAAATAGCGGATATTCATTTAGGTGATTAGTAAGAAGGTGCGTAGCTTGGCAAAACTGGCCGAAAAGAAACGTTTAGTTTAATTAGCACTAACCGCGTAATCGATGTGTTCTTGGTAAAAACCACGGTACTGCAAAAATTGTTTTTGCTTTTGCCTTAAGGCGAATTCTGTTTCATAAAACTCGCCAAACTTCTTTTCTTTTACTTTTTTCGCGCTTTCAAACCAGTCAGCATCAATCTCTGCCATTGCATGCTCAGCAGTACTCTCATCTACGCCATATTGCTGTAAGTCTAGTTTTATTGCACGAGGTCCCTTCCCTTTCAAATACAGTGCGCGCGCTCGGCTTTCAGCAAACCTGGCGTCACTTTGAATATCAGCGTCTTTAAACTCCTCCAGAATAGGCATAAAAGCCTCACTCGCTATTCCTTTCTGCTGTAGCTTGCGCACTACCTCGTTAAAGCTATGCTCTCGTCGTGCCAGCATGCGAGTAATCGCGTCGGTAATGATTTTTCGATCGAACTCTGACATTTTTGTAAACTTACTCTTCTGTATTAAACGTAGAAACCGCGTTATTTTAGCGCTAAATACTCGTATATTGCGACTATCTAAGCGTTTTACGCATAAACCTTCTACATGATGTTAACTGCATGACAGCACCTGACTATCGCATAAAAATAATTGATTCTATCGAACAGCTTTCGAAGGAGCGTTGGCAACAACTTGCAAAAAATGCAGGCCCTTTTCTTTCCTATGAGTTTTTGCATGCGTTAGAAAGCAGTGGTTCGTGTAAAAATGAATCGGGCTGGCAACCTTGTCATATTGCTATAAGCCATGACCAGCAAGAAAAAGTCAGCATCCTTATTCCTGGCTTTCTTAAAACGCATAGCTATGGCGAGTATGTGTTTGACCATGCATGGGCCAACGCATACGAGCAGCACGGGCTCGACTATTATCCTAAATGGATATCAGCAATTCCTTTCACCCCTGTTACAGGCCCAAGGATACTTTGCGATGATAGCGTGCCCCTAACGCACACTCTTATGGAGAAACTGGAGCATACTTTGACAGAGTATGTAGCATCAGTGTTTGGGGAAGAGCTTTCTTCTTTTCATTACCTGTTTCCCAATGAGAGAACGTCGGCACAACTTTCAGTTAGCAGCGAAACGCAAGCTTCGGATTTGACCCACGCTGCAAGGCGATATTTAACCCGTTACGCCGTTCAGTTTCAGTGGCATAACTACGGGTATGGTGACTTCGACGATTTTCTTAATGCACTGACATCCCGCAAAAGAAAAGATATCAAGAAAAGCCGCCGTAGACTCAGTGAGCAAGGCGTTCGTTTTACCCACCATACGGGAAGTGAAATTAGCCCAGAAACTCTGCAGTTTTTCACAAAATGTTACAAAGCAACCTATTTAAAACGCAGCGGCCACGTGGGATATTTAAATGATGCGTTCTTTGAGCAACTTGTCGACACCATGAGCGACAACATGCTTGTTGTAACTGCAATGGAAAATGAAGTTGCGGTAGCCAGCGCCCTATTTTTCTATGATGAAACAGGGCTGTATGGCCGATACTGGGGAGCACTTAAAGAAATAGACGGGTTACACTTTGCCTGCTGTTATTTTGAAGGCATCGAATTTGCCATTTCGAAAAAGCTAAAGCTATTTAACCCCGGCACCCAAGGTGAGCATAAAATACTTCGAGGTTTCGAGCCTATTTATTGTCGTTCACACCACAAATTAAGACATGCATCGTTCCACAGTGCTGTAGCAGACTTTTTACAGCGCGAAACGCCGCATATCGCCAGCTATTTTAATCAGGCACGGAATGCTTTACCGTTTAACAAGGAATTTGTGCCTACTTTAAAAACAATGAGTGTCACTGCACCTAACGACGACACTTATAATCACAACGAGAAAAATGATGAAACATAAACTTTTAGCCGTAGCGATTGCGGCATCTTTGGGCATTGCAGGCTGTAGTCAGCCTGAGCAAGCAAAAGAACAAACTCAGGAAACCGCTGTTGAGGCGAAAGGTGAAGCAGAGCTAGGTTCTTTCGGCGTTGACTTAAGCGCCCGCAACGAAGCAGTAAAACCTGGTGATGACTTCTTTATGTACGCCAGCGGAACATGGTACGACAACTATGAGCTTCCTGCAGATAAAACCCGCTATGGCGCGTTTACTGGTCTAGCTGAACGCAGTGAAGAGCAGGTTAAAAACATCATTGATGGGCTTATGGAAAAAACGTCTTTAAATGAAGAAGAGCAGCTTGTTCATGACTTCTTTGTTGCCTACATGGACACCGATACCATTAATGAAAAAGGTATTGAGCCAATTCAGGACGTACTTACTTCGATAGAAAGCATTGAAAATAGAACTGACTTAACCAAAGCGTTTGGCAATAGCTGGCTGGTGGGTTCAAGCACACCTATTTATGGTGGTATGTGGTACAACCGCCTTGACCCGAATGAATACCAGCTAAGTGTTGGTGTAGGTGGTTTAGGTCTTCCTGATCGCGATTACTACCTAAGCGATAGCGAACGTTTTGTTAAGATCCGCGAAGCTTATGTAGCGCATATTGAGGAAATGCTTAATTTTGCAGGCGAAGAAAACGCAGCAGAAAAAGCAGCGAACATTCTTGCTCTTGAGACACAAATTGCAGATATTCAGTGGCCCCGCGAAAAACGCCGTGACCGCGACCTAACGCTTAACCAAATTGAACGTAGTAAATTATCTGACGCATACCCGGGTTTTGATTGGGACACATATTTTGCTCAAACCGGCTACAAGGTACCTGAGCTAAATATTACTCAACCAGAGCCAGTCAAAGACGTTATCAAAATTATTAACGAGGCTGACTTAGCCGACTGGAAATCGTATTTGAAGTATCACACTATTTCAAATAACGCTGGCTTCCTTTCTGAAGATATCTACTTAGCTAATTTTGACTTCTTCGGTCGCACACTGAGCGGCCAGCAAGAGCCACGTCCACGCTGGAAACGCGCGGTAAGCCAAATGTCAGGCACTGAGTCTCTAGGCTTTGCTATTGGTAAAATTTACGTTAATGAATACTTCCCAGAGAGCTCAAAAGAGCAAATGGCGGAGTTGGTTGAGAACTTGCGTACAGCACTAGGTGAGCGTATTGAAAACCTAGACTGGATGAGCGAAGAAACTAAGGTTAACGCAAAAGAAAAGCTAATGGCGTTTAACCCTAAAATTGGCTACCCAGATGAATGGCAGTCATTCGACGGCGTAACCATTAGCGACAAAGACTTAGTGGGCAATGTTCGTAACTTACGTACATTCTTTCAAGACCAGTCAGTTGAGCGCGAGCTAGAAAAAACTGACCGCAATCGTTGGGGTATGACACCGCAGCGCGTGAATGCCTACTACAATAGCTCATTTAATGAAATTGTATTCCCAGCGGCTATTTTACAACCGCCATTTTTCGATCCTAATGCCGATGCAGCTGTTAACTACGGTGCTATTGGTGCGGTAATCGGCCACGAGATGGGCCACGGTTTTGACGACCAAGGTTCGAAGTCTGATGCCAACGGTATTCAGCGCAACTGGTGGACAGATGCCGACCGTGCATCATTTGAAGAAAAAGCAGACATGCTAGCCGAGCAATACAGCCAATACGAGCCAATCGAAGGTAACTTCGTAAACGGTCGCAACAGTCTAGGTGAGAACATTGGCGATGTGGGCGGTCTAGCTATGGCCTACCACGCTTACAAGCTTAGCCTTAACGGCAAAGAAGCTCCGGTAATTGACGGCCTTACGGGCGATCAACGGTTCTTCCTAGCTTGGGCACAAGTGTGGAAAGAAAAGCGTACGGAAGAGAGTATGCTTAACCAGCTGCGTGCAGGTACCCACGCACCGGGTCGTTATCGTGCTCAAGCACCAAGAAACCATGATGCATGGTATGAGGCATTTGATGTGAAGCCAGGTGATGCACTATATCTTGCGCCAGAAGAGCGCGTGAGAATATGGTAACGTGTTGATTGAGCAGTTTTGTGAGCCATATATTGGCTCACTGCGCCGGATAGCATGATGCATTGGGCACCAACTGCTTAACATATAAGAAAGGCGGTACGACTTATGTCCTACCGCCTTTTTAATTTTAAATCAATATCTTGGGTATTCAATCGCACATAAAAGCAGCGCTTATTTTTCGTGAGCTTGTTTATTTTCCGTATTGGGCAACTAAATCGCGAACGTATTGCTTACAGCGCGCTACAGCTTCCGAAAAATCACCGTTTCCTACGCTTCCCATTGAATAGCGCAGCCAATAACCATCAATTAGCGCAGCGGTGGACGCAGCGGCGTTTTTGACCTGTGCAGGTTGAAGCAGCTTGCGGTAGCTAAAAGCTAAATTCCGCTCTAAGCGCTTATGGTTGATAGTTTGCAAACGGTGCAGCCCTTCATTGTGTAGCGATAGCGCCCAAAAGTTAAACCAAGTATTGGTGGCTGAACTTGCCCCTTGCGTTTGCGAAAAATTGTTTTCGATAATGAAGTCGATACGCTGCAGCGGGTCGTCAATACGCTGCGTAATTTTTAGCGCATCGAGAAGATGGCGCATAGTTGCTTCAATTAACCCTTGCTTATCACCGAAATAGTGACTGATTATCCCTGAAGAAAGCCCAGCTTTTTTGCTAATTAAGCTAATCGTTGTGCCGTGATAGCCAACCTCTGCCATCACTTCCAGCGTTGCTTCAATTAATTGCTTCTTGCGAACTGGCTCCATTCCCACCTTGGGCATGCTACAACTCCAAACCTTAAATCTAAAAAATAACCTGCAACAGCGCTATGCTGTCGCAGGTATGATATCACGATTAAAAGGTTAAGCGTGCGTTGACTGCTACCGCCCGCGGTGCACCAATCCAAAATGCCCCCGGCGCTATGGTCGAAGCGTAATCTTCATCGAACAAGTTATTGACGGTTAGACGCACTTCGAGTTCTTCAACACCCGGCCCTATGTTTTCAATAAAACCTCCCACATAGAAGTCGCTAACAATGTAGTCATCTACTTGCGCCGCATTTTCGATATCTAGGTAGCGGCTATCAACGTACTTAGTCGATAAGCCAGCAAAGTAGTTGTCGCGTGCCCAGTCTAGGCTCACAACTGCCATAGTATCAGGTGTACCGATAACCGTATTACCTTCAATAGCTACCAGCGATACCTCAGGGTTTTCAGCGTCTGCAATAGCAGCTTGGGCATCAGCAAGTGTATCGTATTGCGTACCTGAACTGCCTACCGTCGCAACGTACTCAGAGTCGCTTAGGGTAATAGAGGTAAACAACGAGAACTCTTCAGTTAGCATAACGTCTGCTGAAATTTCAAAACCACTAGATTCGATCCCCCCCACATTTTTATAACCACCAGCGGCCGCTTCCAGAAAGTCTATACCCTCTGAAGTCTCGTTACTGGTAAATTGGATACGGTCGTTAAACTCTATATTGTAGTAGGTCACACTGGCATTAAAGCCTGGTGATGCATAGCGGAAACCCACGTCGATGTTGTCAGCGGTTTCTGGCTTTATAAAACGAAGGTCGGTATCGTTGCGTTCAAGCTGGGCGTCTTTTATTGCCGCAAAGTTTTCACCGTAACCCGCAAAAACCTCTACTCCTTCAATGGGTAGTGGTGCGACGATACCCGCTGAGAATAGCGTATCTGAATCAGTATTTACCGCTAAGTTGTTGGCTGAATCGAAATTGTCCGTTTTTTCAATATCGACGTTAAACTTCTTCGCACCGGCACGGATGCGAGCAAAACCTAGGTCTAGCTCGTCTTCCACATAGTACATTAGGGTATCTACCGGGAATGTTCTGTCGTACTGCACCCAATAAGGCACGTTGTCATAATCTACACTGATAGATGAATTGGTGATCTTGTGCCAGTCACGTGACTCACCTCGCTCATAGTCTTCCCACCAAATTCCGAAACGAACCGTATTGTCAAAATCTTCAATTTTGGTGTACCAGACTGCATCAGCATTAATACCAATACGTTCTTTATCATAATGAGTATGACGATATGAGCCCACAGGAATTGCGCCTTGCACGTGACACCCCGGATCATACTCAGCGCCTGCGCCACCATAAGGGAAAGTCAATGAGCTTTGACAACCTTCAATTGGACTTAGCTGATTACCTTGTCTATCCACAAAGTAAATTTGACCGAGTTCTTGCCCGCCGTAAACCGTATTACCGACCACAAGCTCTGAATGGCCTTCTGCGCCGTCATCAGTAACATCAACGATATATGGAGGCACCCACTCTCCACGGCCTTCATTGTCGTGATAATACACGTTAGTCATAAAATCGACTTGGCCAATGGTGAATTCAGCCTGAAGATAGGCAAAAAGGTTTTCCCGTAATGTAGACCAACCTCTGCGATATGCCTGATCCTGATACGGTACACCTGTCCATTCGTCAGTTAGCTGGTCCCAGTCTGGGTTTTGCTCATATTGCGCTAAACCATAAATGCGCTGGTAGTTGTCTTCGTGTGTATCGTCGTAAGACAGATAACCAGTAAGTGATACATCGTTAACAGTAGAGATAAACTTCATAGCTAAATGGTCGCGGGTATTTTCCGCCGCCTGCTGCATAAAGTCAGAGCTTTCTTGACTTGAAAGGCTTATCCAAGCGTAAGTGTCTTTGAATATTTCACCCGTTTCATAACGAACATAGTATTTAGATGCATCGAACGAGCCTGCGGTTACGCTGGTGACTAAGCCTTGCTCCATCGACGGGTCTATGGTGGTGAAGTTTAGTGTGCCGCCTAATGCTTCATGAGAACGAGAAGCGATATCTGCAGTACCCTGTGACACCTCTACACCATTTACGTTTTCAGTATCGATATAGCGATTTGCTTTTGCGCCACCACCGTAGTTTGAATTACCGTTGGCAATGCCATCTACCGTCATACCTATTTGCTGTTCGTTTAGGTTTACCTGAAACCCACGAATAACGATAGACGTTGACCAATCATCAGCGCCAAAGGTATCGCCTTCGTTAATGAGTACGCCGGGTAAATTGTCCACCGCGGCTAAAACACTGCTAAGATTTGCCTGCTGTTTAAACATGTCGTCGCTGGTTGCGTTATTTGCGTAAGAAACGCTGCGCCCTACAACGGTGATTTCTTCTATACGCTCTTCCTCTGCGCGTTCAGCCTCTTCAGCCAAAACTTGTGACGAGGCAGCCATAGATGAAAGGGCAGCAAGTATTGCTATAGACAATTTATTGTGTGATTTCATGTGTTTCCCAAAGTAGTTGTGTATTGTTTGCACACTACTTTAGTAGGGTATTGTTACACTTAGGTTAAGTTTAATTGAACAATCAATTAATTTAAGTGCTAAGTTTTTCCTGGGAGGGTGTGTTTAATTCGACTTAGAAGTTGTAAACCTTCCTCAATAAATCGCCGTACTACAGGAAAAATTAAGCTATGGGTATAAAAAAGCCCTCCAGAGGAGGGCTAAAAAAGGGAAAGGTTTTGTTTACGTCAAACTCTTATTACGATTGCGTTGCGGCTTGAAAGCTCGTGTTGCTTTCAGTCCCGGCTACTTGCTTTTTTGCATAAAGCAAAGCGTCGTGAAGCGTTTCGAAGTTAGGTATACCTGGATGGGCTTCATTTACACCTTCAAGTACCTTATTGACTTCAGCGTTAGCACCGCAAATAACAAGCTGTCGACCAGCCGCAAGAGCATCTGATGTTACTGTATCAACTGCCATAGCCGCCGATACATCCATCAAAGGTACTCGAGAGAAGTCTAGTATAGTGACTTTCGCACCAGGTCTTACTCGCTCGCGTACGTGGTGACCTAAATCGGCTGCCGCGCCAAAGCTAAGTGGTCCACCAAAACTAAAGATTGATACTTTGTCTTTAAGCGACTCTAGTAGGTCATTCTCTTTAGGGTCGTTTAGCGACTCAGGGATCTTCTTAAGCTCTTCAATTTGAAGCTGTGCGATTTGCTTAACGTATGCAAGTGCCGCAAATACGACGCCCACACCGACTGCGGTAATTAAGTCTACAAATACCGTAAGTGCAAGCACCATAATCATTAGGCCGAAGTCCCAACGGGGGCCTTTGTGTGCACGTTTCAGGTAGCTCCAGTCGATGATGTCTAAACCAACTTTAACTAGAATACCTGCAAGTACTGCGTGAGGAATTTGCGCGGCTAGTGGGCTAAGACCCAACACAATAGCAAGAAGTACTAGCGCGTGAACCATACCTGAAATGTTGTACTTACCACCGCTGCGAATGTTAACAACCGTACGCATTGTCGCGCCCGCACCTGCGATACCGCCAATAAGGCCAGCAAATGTGTTACCGATACCTTGTCCGATAAGCTCTTTATTACTGTCGTGACGAGTACGTGTCATGTTATCAGCAACCAGTGACGTCAACAGACTATCGATAGCGCCCAATACAGCAAGAATGAATGCTGCTTCAAGGATTAGCAGTGCCTTACTTTGGTCGAAAACAGGTAGGTGTAGACTTGGTAAACCAGTAGGGATATCGCCAAGAATTGGTACTGAAAGCGCTAAACTTACGAGCGTACCAATGATTAGCGCAGCAAGTGCACCTGGCACATACTTGCCTAATTGAGGTGGCCATTTGTAGGCAATGACTAATGTACCTAAACCTAATGCAAGGGTAGCGAAGTCAATATCAGCAAGCGCTGTAGGTAGGTATGACAGTGCACCAATTGTTCCACCTGGAGGCTCATGACCCAATAGCCTTCCTAATTGAAGGATAATAATAATGGCACCGATGCCCGACATAAAGCCAGAAATTACCGGGTATGGCACTAATCGAATGTACTGACCGACGCCAAGTACACCAAATACAATCTGGAATATACCCGCCAATATCACTGCTGTGAATATCAGGCTGGCGTCGCCAGAAAGACTTGCGAATAAGCCGGCAAGTACCACCACCATTGGCCCTGTAGGACCTGAAATTTGCGCAGGCGTTCCACCAAACAGCGCAGCAAAAAAGCCAACGGCGATAGCACCGTAAAGGCCAGCCATTGGGCCAAGGCCTGACGCCACACCCAGCGCGAGCGCTAGTGGTAAGGCAACGATACCGGCTGTTAAACCGCCGGTAAAATCGCCTCGTAAATTAGAGAGATTAATTTTAACCATAGTGTTTGACCTTATTCGCCACGCGTTAGCTGTGCTTCAGCCGCGCTTTGGTCCATGGCTTCAAATTCACCGCTTTCAGCGTTGTAGCAAAGTACATCACCTTCGCCGATGTTATAAACCCAGCCGTGCAGCTTAACCTGGCCTGTAGCGATTTTCGCAGCAACAGACGGGTGAGTACGAAGATGCTGAATTTGTTGAACAACGTTTTCTTTCGTTACCGCTTCCAAGTCTTCTAGCGACAAGTCTGAATGACCGCAGCGCTCTTTAACTACGTCAGTTGCCACACGACAATGGCCTAACCATTCTTTAACATGCGGAAGTGAACTCAAACCTTCTGGGTTGATCGCACCTTTCATTGCACCACAGTCAGTGTGACCACAAATAACGATATGAGAAACACCTAACGCAGCAACAGCAAATTCAATAGACGCTGTCATGCCACCGGTTTGATTGCTGTGAGGAGGAACGATATTGCCCGCGTTACGGCAGATAAAAAGCTCACCTGGGTCAGTTTGTGTTACGAGGTTAGGGTCGATACGTGAGTCTGAACACGTAATGAAAAGCACTTCTGGGTTTTGACCGTTCGCTAGCTTTTGAAACGTAGCTTTTTTATTCGGATAAACTTCTTTCTGAAATTTAGCCACACCAGAGATAACGTGATCCATAGATAACTCCCAATTTTTTTAATAATTGTAATGATTATGTAATTACGCCAGTTTCACCTGATAGATTAATAGTTTAATATACTAACTCGCGATAGCTAAATACTATCACAACCAAAACATCATCAACTATAAGTCTAGTAAGAGAAGGCTATTTTCACATGCAATTTAACGGAAAGACCCCCTCAATAAACCAAATCCGCTATTTTGTAGCTGTGGCTAAGTACTTGAGCTTCAGACAGGCTGCGGGAATACTAGGAATTAGTCAGCCTACTCTGACCAGTCAAATTAGTGCACTGGAAAACCTTTTAGGCCTAACTTTATTTGAGCGCTCACGCACCGGCACGCTTTTATCTCCGCAAGGAAAAGCACTGCTAGATGCGGCTGAAGAAGTATTACAGGCGTCTCAGAGGTTTGGCGAAATCGCTCGCGATTTGTCTCAAGGTGAGATGGTGACATTTAGATTGGGTATTCCTCCAACGTTGGGGCCCTATTTACTCCCCTTTGTTTTGCCCGATTTACACAAACGTAAACCTGGCTTGCGTTTTTACGTACGTGAAGGCGCGCCTAATGCCCTACAGCATGGTCTTTTACGGGGCGAGTATGACTTAATTTTATCGCCACTTTCGGGCGAAAACTCACAGTTGATTACTCAGCCACTTTTCAAAGAGCCATTAAAATTTGTCACACCTTCCGATCATAAATTAGCGGGTAAAGCCTATGTTAAGCCGGAGGAAATAAGTGGTGAAAAAGTACTAACGCTAGAAGACCGACATCATTTTCACCATCAAGTACAGCGTATTTGCGATGAAATTGGTGCCGACTTACAGCGGGACTATGAGGGTACTAGCCTAGACACGCTGCGCCAGATGGTAGTAATGGGTATGGGCGTAGCCTTTCTACCCGGCCTTTATATTCACTCTGAGCTACACAAACCTGAAGCTTTGCACGTGTGTGAAATAGCAGATATGCCCATAGAGCGTCAGCACTCTTTGGCTTGGAGAAACACGGCGCCAGGTAGGAAGACCTTTAGAGAGATCTCTATTATCATAAAGGAGATCATTGAATCTCGTCTTTCTGACGCAGTCACTATTGTTAGTTCTGCATCTAGCTCTTATCAGAAACGTTAGTCCAAGTGTGCCCACTATGATTGATAGACAACATCTAAAAATAGTACGAGCAATTGATGCTGAAGGTACTATGACGGAAGCAGCAAAATCGCTTTTCCTTACCCAGTCAGCGTTGAGTCACGCAATGAAAAAATTAGAAGCGCATTTTGACGTACCGCTGTGGAAAAAAGAAGGGAGAAGGCTAACGCTTACCCAAGCAGGTCAAAGTGTTTTAGGTCTTGCCCACAGAGTTTTACCACAGTTTGAACACACCGAAGCCCAGCTTCAAAAGTTTGCCGACGGAAAACAGGGCATATTGCGTATTGGTATGGAATGCTACCCATGCTTCGAATGGCTGTTAAAAGTTGTCGCGCCGTTTTTAAAGGCCTTCCCCGATGTTGATGTTGATGTACGCCGTGCATTTTCGTTTGGTGGGTTACAAGCACTACACGGGTACGATATAGACATTTTACTTACGCCAGACCCACTGCATCTAGACACTATTACCTACACCCCCGTATTTGAATACGAGCAAGTACTGGTTATGGATAAACATCATAACTTAGCAGAAAAATCATTTGTAACTCCAAAAGACTTAAGTAATGAAACCCTTATAACTTATCCGGTGGAGCATAGTCGACTGGACGTTTTTACGCATTTTCTTACACCTGCCAATTGCACAGTCAAACAGCACAAAACCATTGAAACCACGGAGATTATCTTACAAATGGTAGCTGCGGGACGTGGTGTTACTGCTTTGCCTAAGTGGCTTGTGGAAGAAGCAAAGGAAAGTGAACTGCTATGCACGAAATCTATGGGAGAAGCTGGCGTGACTAAAACCCTTTATTTAGGTCATCGAAAAGCTACTGACGTGTTGGGGTTCGTAGATGACTTTATTGCAATGTCTCAAACCCTTTCGATGGGTAGCAAATAGGTTATTTCGCGCTTCGTGCATTATCAATACGGTCTTGTACAAGTGGATGGGAACTAAACCAGCTATCAACGTCTGACTGCTCTGTGGCTAACGTTTGGAATGCTTCCATAGCAGCCGCGAAGTCAGCGGGATCTTTACCCAATGCTTTTAATTGACCAATGGCGTAGTTGTCCGCTTCCCATTCGTGAGCTTTGCTAAATTGATTTTGAACTACACTTGTTCCTACGCCTAAAACACCATCTAAAACGCCACTTAAGTCGCCAAAAATATAACTTATCGCAAGAGTTGCAAATAGTGACTCTGCAATAAGCTGCATGGAATGATTGTTTTCTACATGCCCTACTTCATGCAGAAAAATAGCGTTTAATACGTTTTGATTTTCCTCAACCAAAGCAATGAGTTGGTCGGTAAACACAATAGTGCCATCAGGTAAGGCAAAAGCATTGGGACCTAGTACGTTAGAGTGGCGAAAGTGCACGCGGTAATTTTTATTTTCCGTCTCTATTTTAGCTAATAGTGAATAAAAACTGTTAGCGTGCAATTCCTTTGATTCGGTACTAAGTTCAGATGGCTTAAGTAAAGTGCTATCGAGCGCGGCCAAGGTATGTTTAGAACCGATTTCTTTTATGCCGTAGGGAACATATTGAGAAAACGACACGGCAATTCGAGGAAGTGCTTGGGTGAATAGTCCATAAAGAAGCAAAGGCACAAGTATTATACTTGCCATTAAGTACGACTTTTTCGACTCTAATTTACTCACTCCTACCAATTGATTTTTATCAAGCCAAGCATCTTCCTCTGGGCTAGACGACCACATAAGTAAATCACCGCCATCCAAAGACACTTCTCGTGGTAACCCCGCAAGTTTTGTGCGAGTAGTCATCTCTGACCTATGTACCCGTTTAGAAGTGCCATTTTGGTCAAAGAAAATAACCAGTTCGTCGCCCTCAATATTACAGGTCACAATATCTGAACTAACACCGCTTGCGTAATAGTAATGTGATACCGACACGGCATTTAACCTAAAGCAACGTCTACATCAAATAAAGTCGCAGCTTCCTCTGCCACCGCACCAGCAGAACCAGAACTACCAACAAGTACCTGATCAAAACCTTCAAACATTTTTACTTCAGTGGCGTCGGCGTATAATTTTGCACTTCTCACTTTTGCCCAAGGAAGCGCCATTCCTAAAGTTAGAACAATCGCTAGCGCATTGACTAAGCGCAGTTTGATGAGTGCACCTGCTGCTAGCGATGAATTAAACTGAGCAACGTTTTCAAGTTGTGTGTTTTGGAAAATGTGATTCCTAATTCGAGCATTGTAGTAACCTGATACTACAGCGTAGGCTACTAAGTAAAACAGAACTAACAGTATTGTAGCTAGAGCTGAAACAGACGGTGATCCACCGTTAGACATTGCCACAGCGCCAATACCTAACACAAAAGACGAAATTAGCATTAAGCAAAGAGAGATAAACAGCACACCAACTGATGTTCGATAGTATTTGCCCGTATCCAGCGTGGTGGAAAAGGATTTATTGCCAAAACATGATTCGTTTACTAAAAACGCATCAATCTTTTTTAATACCCAAGGCATAAGCAAGTACAGGGTGAATACGCTTGCAATAGGCAAGAGTACAAATAACGCAAAGGCTTCTCCCCACCGGCCTTTAAAAGAAAATCTAACGTTTCTATATGCCGTCATACGAAGCCTAAAACGCATACTCATAATAATTAAAGCAGGCGTTAATGCCATAAGAACAAGTGCGAAAATAAGCGCAGCAGCGGGGTTTATCGTAGTTAGAAAAAAATAACCACCGAATAAAATTACGGCAATTATCCGCCCCTTTAAAATTTGTAGCGGTTCAGCAAGGTAAGAAAAGCGATGACCATCAAGCTCTGTATTGCTATAGAAATAGCGTTTGGTACGCACCGTCGCCCATGCAGAATAAATACCTAAGGTAACAATACTTAGAAGTAAATTAACTATCCATATAGAAAAAAACTCACCCGCTTTACCATGAAACTTAACCTGCTCGGTACGGATTATTTTATCATTCGCTTTACTAATTGTTTCGTGCGATGCGTGCAACTTACTTTTTCTTTCAGCGATTAAGGCTGAAATCTTGGCAGCGCGTTCTGGATACTCAGTAGCGTCTATGGAATTTAACGCTTGGGCAAGTTCTTCTAGACTATAACTTTCGTAGTCGGGCATGGGGGTATATGCATTGTCATCCGTCATGGCAACGTTTCATCCTTGATTTGTTTTTTTATAAAGCTACGCAATAATGACGTAGATGGCAAGATCGCGTAGCTAGTTAATCATTAACGTTTAGCTGTAAAAGCAAAGGTAAGCGGTAGGCGTAGACACTTTTACGTCAAAAGATGCATCTGCAGGCACATTAAAACTGGTACCTGTGGCGAAAGATTGCCATTCATCACTTCCCGGTAGCTTCACCACTAGCTCACCTTCAACCACTTTCATCAGCTCTTTTTGAGAGGTAGAAAATGTGTATTCACCTGGTGACATTACCCCAGACGTACAAGGTCCGTTTGCAGATTCAAACCCAATCGAGCTCACTTTGTTGTCGAAATAATGGTTTACTTTAAAGCTCATAGTTACTCCTTTGATGTGAGTGCTGACTTTCTTTGCTTTAACTGTTTTTAAAGCAAAGTGCTGCAGCCTTGATACTTCTTTAGCGTTTTTGCCAAATAAGCATATGGTTATTGGCGGGCATGTCGATTATGTCTTGCAAGCTTAACTCGCCTGCCCAAGCAGTAAGCTCATTGATATCGCGGTAGCCACCATAACCACGCGCTAAAAGCGAAGTATGGAAGGCTTGGTTACTTTCAGAAGTAAACTTACCGCTGTGTGTAAAAGGGCCATACTGACAGAATATGCCCCCTTTAGGTAAGTGCAACGCTACTGATTCCATGAGTAGCTTCGCCTCTTCTTTCTGCATGATATGTGCGGTGTTCGCCGTAAAAATGCCGTCTACGTCGAGATTGGGAAAGTCATCTTGCCCAACGGTAAATGCTATGGGAGGTTTTATATTCCCCGAATTTGAATCACTCAGCCACGCGGCAATGCCTTCGTGATAGTGTGGTTGGTCGCTTGTGTGCCAAATAAGATGGGGTAAGTGTTCAGCCAAAAATACGGCATGTTGACCTGTCCCGCTTCCTATCTCTAATACCTGTCGGCAGTTAGCAAATGTACGTTCAAGCACGCTCAAAATAGCGCGCTTGTTGTTCTCACAGGCCTGACTAAAAGGCTTTTCGATTTGCATATACCTTACCAGCATTAATCACTTAGGTTAGGACCCAACCACTTTTCAGCTTCTTCCAAGGTCCAGCCTTTACGTGTAGCGTAATCTTCTACCTGGTCGGCTTGAATTTTGGCAACCGCAAAGTATTTCGAATCAGGATGAGCGAAATACCAACCCGATACCGAAGCACCCGGCCACATGGCGTAACTTTCCGTAAGCTTCATACCTGTATGCTGCTCTGCTGACAATAAATCCCAAATAAGCTGCTTTTCGGTGTGTTCTGGACACGCGGCGTAGCCTGGCGCCGGTCTAATGCCCTGATATTTTTCGCGGATAAGTTCTTCGTTACTCAGTGATTCGTTAGCGGCGTAGCCCCAATAGTGCTTACGCACCTGCTCGTGAAGATATTCCGCAAACGCTTCGGCAAGTCTGTCTGCCACCGCTTTAACCATAATACCGTTGTAGTCATCGCCTGCTTGAATATAGCTATCAGCAAGCTCGTCTTCCCCTATACCACCGGTAACGGCAAAAGCGCCCACATAATCATTTATGCCACTCGACTTTTCAGCCACAAAGTCTGCTAAGCAATAATTAGCAAATTTGTCTTTTAGCGTTTGCTGACGCAAATGATGGGCAACACCTTGAACTTGGTTTCTCGACTCATCGGTATAAATTTCAACATCGTCATTAACGCGGTTGGCAGGAAACAAGCCGATAACGCCTTTCGCCTGAAGGCTGTTCTCTTCGATAATTTTATCCAGCATGGCGTTGGCGTCGTTAAACAGTGACTGTGCCTGCTCCCCCACTACTTCATCTTCGAGTATACGCGGGTACTTCCCTGCTAAAGACCAGGTTAAGAAGAACGGTGTCCAATCAATGTAGTTGCGCAGCGTAGCTAAATCTGCGGTTACTGGTGTAACACCTAGGCTAGCGGGCTTTACAGGCAAAGTCGTAAAATCTGGCTTAAAAGCGTTTTCTCTGGCCTGTTCTAACGTCACCGGCTTGCTGCGCGGCTTCTTACGGGCGTGCTGTTCGCGTACCGTATCGTATTCTTTTGCCAGTTCCTGCGCGTAAATATCGCGAGACGCTTTGTTTAAAAGACGCTGGCACACGCCTACTGCTCGACTTGCGTTTGGAACATAAGCCACAGGTGCATGATAATTTTGTTCAATTTTTACCGCAGTGTGCGCTTTAGACGTAGTCGCCCCGCCAATAAGAAGCGGAATATCCAAGCCCTGACGCTCCATTTCTTTAGCTACGTGAACCATCTCATCAAGTGATGGTGTAATAAGGCCTGACAAACCAATCATGTCGACGTTTTCATCTTTGGCGGTCTGTAAGATTGTCGCCGCCGGCACCATTACGCCAAGATCAATCACTTCAAAGTTATTGCACTGAAGTACCACGCCTACGATATTTTTACCAATATCGTGAACGTCACCTTTTACCGTAGCGAGAAGAATTTTACCGTTGCTTTTAGCGTCGTCTGACTTTTCTTCTTCAATGTATGGCTGTAAATGGGCAACCGCTTTTTTCATAACGCGAGCCGACTTTACCACCTGTGGAAGGAACATCTTACCTTCACCGAATAAATCCCCTACTACGTTCATGCCATCCATTAATGGCCCTTCGATAACGTGTAATGGACGCTCAGCTTGCTGACGCGCTTCTTCGGTATCTTCAATAATATAATCGGTGATGCCTTTAACAAGCGCATGCTCTAAGCGCTTATTCACTTCTTGCTCGCGCCAGCTTAAATCTTCTTTCGCGGCAGCCTTACCATCACCTTGATAATTAGGGGCTATATCAAGCAGACGCTCGGTGGCATCGCTTCTGCGGTTTAAAATAACGTCTTCCACTGCATCGCGAAGCTCTGCTGGTATCTCGTCGTATACCTCTAACTGACCGGCATTAACAATAGCCATATCCATACCAGCGCGAATTGCGTGGTATAGGAACACAGAGTGCATGGCCTCTCGAACTGGGTTGTTCCCCCTGAACGAGAAAGAAATATTAGAAAGGCCACCGGAAATATGTGAGTAAGGGCAGGTTTTACGTATTTCGCGGGTCGCTTCGATAAAATCGACCGCATAATTATCGTGCTCTTCAATACCTGTCGCTACAGCAAAAATATTGGGGTCGAAGATAATATCTTCGGGCGGAAAGCCAACTTCTTCAGTCAAAAGCTTGTAGCTACGCTGACATATTTCAACTTTGCGGGCTTGTGTATCGGCCTGGCCGGTTTCGTCAAACGCCATCACTACGGTTGCAGCACCATAGCGCTTTATTAGCTTAGCTTGACTTAAGAAGAGTTCTTCCCCTTCTTTTAAGCTAATAGAGTTAACAATCGCTTTGCCCTGCACACACTTAAGCCCGGCTTCGATAATCTCCCATTTAGACGAATCTATCATAATGGGGACTCGGCTAATATCTGGCTCAGAGGCAATTAGGTTTAAAAAGGTGATCATAGCCTGCTTTGAATCAAGCATGGCCTCGTCCATATTGATATCAATGATTTGGGCACCGTTTTCTACCTGCTGTCTTGCGACATCAAGTGCGGTTTCGTAATCACCTTCAAGAATAAGACGTTTAAAGCGAGCGGAGCCTGTAACATTGGTACGCTCACCGATATTAATAAATGTAGAAAATTCTGCGCTCATAATGCCCTCCTAGTGTACAAACGGCTCTAGGCCTGACAAACGCATTTTAGGTTCAAATTCAGGAATCTTGCGTGGCGCGATATGTTCAACCGCATTGGCAATATCGCGAATGTGCTCTGGGGTACTGCCACAACAGCCGCCTACAATATTCACTAGCCCTGACTGCGCCCATTCTTTGATGTGCTCGGCCATCTCCGGACCTTCCATATCGTATTCACCAAATTCGTTAGGCAGGCCTGCATTAGGGTGCGCGGATATGAAGCACTCACTCACATTGGCTACTTCATCTACGTATTGGCGCAATAGATCTGGGCCCAGTGCGCAGTTTAAGCCGAAGGAAAACGGGCTAATATGCCGCATTGAGTAATAAAATGCTTCCGCGGTTTGCCCCGAAAGCGTGCGCCCTGAAGCGTCGGTGATAGTGCCTGATACCATCACGGGCAAAGACTTACCGAGTTTTTCAAATACCGACTCTACGGCAAACGCTGCTGCCTTGGCATTTAACGTATCGAAAATAGTTTCAAGCATAATTAGGTCAACGCCGCCTTCAATGAGGGCTTCGGTAGACTCGCTATACGCTTCCACTAGTTCGTCAAATGTGACATTGCGCTTACCTGGGTCGTTCACGTCAGGTGAAATAGAAGCGGTGCGGTTTGTTGGACCTAGCACACCGGCTACGAAACGGGGTTTCTCAGGAGTTTTTGCGGTGAATTCATCGGCAGCTTTGCGCGCTAACTTAGCCGCAGCCACATTGATATCCCGTGATTGAGCCTGCATATCATAGTCGGCCATAGCGATAGTCGTCGCGTTAAAGGTATTGGTTTCTATAATATCCGCGCCAGCTTCAAAATAATCACAGTGAATCTGATAAATAATGTCTGGCTGGGTAAGCACTAATAGGTCGTTATTACCCTTTACGTCGCAATGCCAGTCTGCAAACTGTGTCCCGCGGTAATCTTCTTCTTCCAACTTGTGGCGCTGGATCATGGTGCCCATTGCACCGTCTAGTATAAGAATGCGTTTTTTAGCGGCTTCTGTAAGCGTTGCCTGCGCGCTAGAAATTTCTCTTTGGCTCACGTGCTACCTCTTTGGCTGTGACTTTTCAGCAAGCTGACTTAAATCGTAAGGCGTGGTCTGATAGACATAATAATTCAGCCAGTTTGTAAACAATAGGCTGCCGTGCGAGCGCCACTGTACAATAGGAGACTTGGCTGGATCATCCCCTTCAAAATAATTTTTTGGCATTGCTGGGGTTTGACCCGCGGCAATATCCCGTAAGTACTCGTCTTTAAGCGTATCAGGGTCATATTCTGGATGGCCTGTTACAAACACCATTCGCTTGTCTTCTGACGCTACGATATAGGCACCCACGTCCTCAGATTCTGCCACAACGCTAAGGCCTTCGACACTGTTATACAGAGAAGTATCGATATGCCCGTAACGAGAGTGAGGGGCATGAAAAGTTGGGTCGAAGCCTCTTAAAAGCTCATTGTTCGGGTCGTTCACTTTATGTTGAAAAACTCCTGAAAACTTTTCGTCTCTAATCTTTCGAGTAATACCATAAAAGTGATACATAGCAGCGTGAGCAGCCCAGCACAGGTATAAAGTAGAGTTAACGTGCCGCTGTGCCCATTCCAATATTTTGGTCATGGTTTCCCAATACTTCACTTCTTCATAGTCGATAAGCGCTAGGGGTGCGCCAGTAACAATAAGGCCATCGTATTTTTTGTTCGCGACTGCTGAAAAGTCGTGGTAGAAGGCATCCATGTGTGATTGGGGAGTATTTTTTGGTGCTTGATTATCAATTCGAATCAAGTCTACGTTTATTTGCAGCGGCGTATTTGACAATAGGCGAAGCAACTGCACTTCCGTTTCTATCTTGTTCGGCATCAAATTAAGAATGCCGACTTCGAGAGGACGAATATCCTGATTGGCAGCCCTGTCCATGTCCATGGTAAAAATATTTTCACCTAGTAGTACATTCTGCGCGGGTAATTGCTCAGGAATACGAATTGGCATAGAGGACTCCAGTGATAAATTACAATACCTGTATTGTGTCTATAACTGGCGATATGTCAACATCTTTACGTCTAGACGTCTAAACGTTTCTTTTTTAAGACGAGCCTATCGATACAAACAACTAGCTATTTTGCTTATGCACCATCATTAACATCTCAGCTTCAGCGCGAGGAATGTCACAGGCCTCGATGATTTCTTCAACGCTGGCGCCTTGCTTAACTAAGTCTGCAGCACGCTGATATAAACGTAGTGAAGGGTCCTGCATTTTGAGTTCGCGAAGCTGATTTTCTATATCAGTTTGCTTTTCGTCTAGTTCTTGAAGGTGGCGAGTGATAACCAGAGTGCGTGCTTGCGCCTCGGTTTGTTGATTATTTGCGTTGTTAGCGAGCGCCTCAATTCGCGCAATGGCCGATGCACTATTTTGCTCGCTATCGCTTAAAGCTGTACGTAACTGCTTAATGTGCGAATACAGAATACTTACAGTAACAGCAAGCACTATGATAAAACCGCACAAGATAAGTTCAATTAAGGTAGGTGCAGCAAGCTGCCATTCCATGGACATAACCCTTGGGGAAATGGTGGCGACATAGACAATACATGCCGCCTATTCATTGTTTAGATATTGCTAAGCTCATCCCACTCTTCGTCGCTGAGCAATTTATTCAAATCGACAAGAATAAGCAATTCGCCATCACGATTGCTAACGCCTTGGATAAATTTAGCACTTTCTTCAGTACCAACGTTAGGGGCGCTGTCGATTTCTGAAGATTTTAAGTACACCACTTCGGCGACACTATCCACTAAGATACCGACAACCTGTTCGTCAGACTCTATGATCACTATACGAGTGTTGTCTGTGATTTCCGTTGGTGGTAGCCCAAAACGCGCACGGGTATCGATGACGGTTACCACGTTACCACGCAAGTTAATAATACCAAGCACATAATCAGGCGCACCGGGTACAGGGGCTATTTCGGTATAACGCAATACTTCTTGTACTTGCATTACGTTAATACCGTACGTTTCTTCACCTAAGCGATACGTCACCCATTGAAGGACTTCATCGTTACTGTCGCTAGCGTTATTATTCATTCTTTCATCGCTCATGAACCTGGCTCCCAATACTATGGCGTCTGGTCGTTACTGCCTAAGCCTTTGTTAAGCATAGATATTAATTCTTCAACGTCAATTAACGCACACATTTTTTCTTTAACCATCCCTGCTAACCAGGGACGTTTACCTGTGGACTCGCGCCATTTTACGTCATCGGTAGTCAAATTGACCGTGTTTACAAGCTTTTCGCTTGCTAGTCCCCACGCACTCTCTCCTAACATTATAAGATATCGGTAGTTGAGCGATTGTGCGAGATTTTCGTCGTATTTTTCTGGCATTACCCATTTTGCAGAGTCAACAACACTTAGTTTAGACTCTCTGTGCAACATTACACCCATAAACCAGTCAGGTTTTCCAAATAAAGGGCCAATTTTTTCAATTTGGTGGATCCCCCCTAGCGAAGTTAAGGGAACCGCAAGCGTTAGCCCTGCAACCTCAAAGAATAGCGCCTGAAAGCGGAAACCGAGAGTATCCTTTAGTGGAGTTTTTAAACTCTCAGGAACACTTACCTCACTTTCTTCTGCCTGTACAGGTACCTCAACGGATGAATGCTGCTTTTCGCTATCAATCGTCTTTAAATTTTGACTTTCAATTAACGAAGAGACCTCTTCAGCTAACGCTTCTTCTTTGTTGACGTGCGCTTCGCTATCGCTAGCCGTTGATACAAGGGCTGACTCAGCCATTTGCTGAGAGGCCTGCTCAAGCAATTTTGCCGTGCGCGCAGTGACATCTTCAGGAGTTTCAGGCTCTTTCAGAAGACTGTCTAGGTATGCCTCCATCACTTCTTCACGGGCAAATGGCGATTGCTTGCTCATGGTCTTGTTATTTCTCCAATACGGCTAACAGTTTATCGTAGGCATTTACACCTCTTGTCTTTGGATACGCAGCAGAGATAGGAAGCTGCACCAAACTAGCATCCCTAAAATGAGTATCCACCGGGATGACACCTTCCCATACACGTTCACCGTAATCACTCATTAAGCGTTTTCTCGACGCTAGTGCGGCGTTTGTTCGCTTATCGAATAAAGTAGGGATGATCAGAGTATCAAAAGACTTATCTAATGAACGCCCCATTATTTCCATAGTGCGTATCATTCTATCTAAGCCTTTAAGCGCCAAATATTCTGTCTGAGTCGGAACAATAACCTTATCGCATGCCGCTAAGGCATTAACCATTAACACGCCCAATACAGGCGGGCAGTCGATGATAGCAAAGTCGAACTCACTGGATATTTTAGCTAGTGCTTTTTTTAGCACTAAGCCCATCCCCTGCTCGCTTCCCATGGTTCGGTCTAACGTCGCCAATGCCATGGTTGCGGGTAACACATATAAATTGTCGAGTTTTGTAGGACTGAGACAGTCCATAACATTATCGGCAGTAATCTCGTTAGACTTAATAAAAATGTCGTAAACAGAATGGCTTGTCGCTTCTGCATCAATACCAAAATAGTAACTAAGCGATGCGTGGGGATCGGTATCTATCATGAGCACTCGCTTGCCCTTTTGAGCTAGCAAGCCGCCAAGGCTTACGGTTGTGGTAGTTTTACCTACCCCGCCTTTTTGATTTGCCACAGTCCACACTTTCATAATCACTGTTCCATTACTGTTCAAACTGCTATCGCATTTCGGTTTGAACGCAACTGCTTATATCATCGATATTAATATTTTTACTCGATATATTAGCCACAGCGACAGCTTGAGGCATACCGTAAACCACACAGGAGTCTTGGTCTTGCGCCCAAATAGTCGCGCCCTTATCCTTGAGTATTCGACAGCCCTCTCGACCGTCTGCCCCCATACCCGTTAAGATGATTCCCAGCACGTCGCCACCATAAACTTTAGCCAACGAGCTAAAGGTTAGATCTACGCTTGGCTTATAATTCACCTTATCAGACTGGCTTGCATCAACGATGGAAATTCGCTTATTGCTACCGATAGATTCGAGCAACATTTGCTTTCCCCCCGGGGCAAGATAAGCGTGCCCAGGTGCTAAAACATCGCCATGCTCTGCTTCTTTCACTTTAATTTTACAGTTACTATCTAAACGCTGTGCAAATGCAGTAGTGAAAGTTCCAGGCATATGCTGCACAAGTAAAATAGGATGAGGAAAATCTGCAGGTAGTGGAGAAAGCACTTTTTGAAGTGCAACAGGTCCACCTGTGGACGCCCCAATAGCTAAACATCTGTACTGCTTACCCGTTGCCCTGACTGAGGAAACGGTAGGCTGCTTGTCGGCGCCTTTATGGCCTGAAAGTAAACCCGATGTTTTGAAAAAAGCCTGTTTGGGCGCATTATCAGGAAGTTTTCTGGTCTCCGCTGTGCGAAGAGATGGGCGCTTCAAGCCCAATCCTCTTCGCGCTATCAACCTAACTTTAGTACAAAGCAGTCGCGAAGCATCTTTTCTATCTTGGGCAATGTCTTCGAATTTTTTGGGTAAAAAATCTAGCGCGCCTGCCTCTAACGCATCAAGCGTTGCCTGAGCGCCATGATGCGTCAATGAAGAAAACATCAAAATAGGCGTAGGGCGTTTATCCATAATAGCCTTTACCGCCGAAATACCGTCCATAACAGGCATTTCAACGTCCATGGTTATTACATCGGGTTTTAGTGCTTCTGTTTTATCCAGTGCATCACGCCCGTTTCTCGCTTCCCCAACAACTTCAAGTTCTCTATCACCATCGAGTATTTCTCTTACTCGACGGCGATAAAAGGTCGAGTCGTCCACGACTAGGACTTTAAAGACCATGGATTATCATTCCTGTTAATTCATCGCCTTACTTAATGGGTTTACGCGCGTACCGTTTTAGCAGGCTCGGAATATCTAAAATTAATGCAATACCACCGTCTGAGGTAATTGTAGCTCCCGCCATACCAGGCGTTCCTTGCAACAATGCATCCAGCGGTTTGATAACCACTTCTTCCTGGCCTATTAGCGCGTCTACGACAAACCCGACTTGCTGTGTACCAATTTGCACTACAACAACATGCCCCTTTTCTTTATTTATATTTTTAGGGCCTCGGATTAACCATTCGCCAAGGAAAAACAGAGGGATTGCTTTTGAACGAACTATCATTGTTAATTGGCCATCCACCGTATTGGTCTTCTTGATGTCCATATTTATTATTTCGTTCACCGCACCTAATGGTAACGCAAAGGTCTGTTTTCCTACAACAATCATTAACGTAGGTAGAATCGCGAGCGTTAACGGCACCTTGATATCTAATCGTGTACCTTTTCCTAACTGCGAGTCAATATTGATGGTACCGTTGAGCTGGTTAATTTTGGTTTTAACCACGTCCATGCCCACACCACGACCTGAAATATCGCTGATTTCGGTTTTAGTAGAAAAGCCAGGTGCAAAGATAAGGTTGAACGCTTCAACATCAGACATGCGTGCTGCTGCATCTACATCCAATACGCCACGGCTAATTGCGATCTCTTTTAGCTTCTCGGCGTCCATACCTTTACCGTCGTCTTCGATAGTAAGAAGAATATGGTCGCCTTCTTGAGATGCTGATAGCTGAACTGTACCCATGCGAGGCTTACCTGCCGCAGCACGATCATCCGGCATTTCTATCCCGTGGTCGACAGAGTTTCTCACCAAATGCACTAGCGGGTCGGCCAATGCTTCAACCAAGTTTTTATCTAAGTCTGTCTCTTCACCTACAAGCTCTAAGGTAATTTCTTTCTTTAAGCTTCTAGCTAGGTCACGTACAACGCGAGGAAAACGGCCAAACACTTTCTTGATAGGCTGCATGCGGGTTTTCATTACCGCACCTTGCAAGTCTCCCGTCACTACATCTAGGTTAGCAATGGCCTTTGACATGCTCTCGTCGTTGCTGTTGATCCCCAAACTTATCAGTCGGTTTCTAACGAGTACGAGTTCACCGACCATATTCATAATTTGGTCTAAACGCTTTGTGTCTACACGTACCGTTGTCTCAGCAGGTGGTGGAGCAGGAGCCCCTTTTTTATCATCTTTCTTGGAAGGCGCTTTAGGTGCAGCTGCTTTACTCGTTTTAGCTGGGCTTGCTGCACTAGGTGCGGGCTTCGCCTTAGGCGCAGCCGGGGCACTCGCCGCTTGCTTTGCTTTTTGAACAGCCTCGGTAGCCGCTTTGTCTACAGGAGGTTCAGGTGCTGCTGGAGCAGAGCTTTGTTTAGTTGGCCCTTGACCTGAGCCGTGAAGCTGATCAAGCAGAGCTTCAAATTCATCGTCGGTAATTTCTTCATCACCGGCACTACTTGCCGGAGCAGCTGCTGATGCTGGTTCTGCAGCACTTTTTTCGTCTCCACCAAACTGACCTTTTCCGTGCAGATCATCTAACAGTGCTTCGAACTCTTCATCAGTAATGTCATCACTGTCAGTGCTCGCCGCTGGTGCTGACGTTTGCGCAGGCTCCGTTTTGGCGGGTTTTGTATTGGTTGATGCAGCTTGTCCTGGAGCACCACCTCCATGAAGCTCATCAAGAAGAGCCTCAAACTCATCTTCGGTAATTTCTTCTATACCACCGCTACTTTCACTGGTATCTGACGCTGCTGGCACTGGTTCATCTATAACTAGTTCCGGCTCTTCTGCAACGACCTCGGGCTCAGCCGCGACAACTTCTGGCTCGGCGGCAGGCGCACTTGCATTGTCGAAAATGTTTTCATCTGGAGATTCTGGGCGACTGAGTTTGTGTAACAGGTCGACGAGGTGTGCATCTGCCGGCTCTAGCGGCTCTTGTGCTTTTACTCGTTCAAACATTTCAACTACCACATCAGTGGCTTGCAAAATGATATCCATTAACTCAGGCGTTAGCGTTCGTTGGCCATTGCGCATAACGTCAAAGACGTTTTCAGCACCGTGACAAATTTCAACTAACTCAGTAAGAGAAAGGAAGCCCGCTCCCCCTTTTACTGTGTGATAGCCGCGAAAAATTGCGTTAAGCAAGTCCGCGTCTTCAGGATTGTTCTCAAGATCAACGAGCTGTTCTTGTAATTGTTCAAGTATCTCTCCAGCTTCCACTAGAAAGTCCTGTAATATTTCCTCGTCAACATCAAACGACATGCACCCGCTCCCCTAAAAACCTAAGCTAGACAGAAGATCATCTACATCATCTTGACCTGAAACGACGTCATCTCGTTTGTCAGCATCAATAATTGGGCCTTCTGCCTCTACACCATCAACCTTATCGGCCTTAACGCTGGAAGGTTTAGTTTGTTCTGCACCGTCCCGTTCGCCAAACATAGTAAGCATGTTTACAAGGCTATCTTCGACTTCTTTAACCAAGTCGATAACGCGACGAATAACCTGTCCAGTCAAGTCTTGATAACCTTGTGCCATCAAAACTTCAGTAAGTAACTGTGTAAGTTTAGCCGACTGATTCGAACCGTCTTCCAACAATTCGTCTAAGTCTGCACATAAAACCTTAAACTCACCCAACTCGATTTGGCGGTTCATCAGCTTTTTCCACTCTGGCATAACCTTTTCGATTCGCTCTGCGAGCAGTTCAGCGATGGGCATACTCGCCTCTACGGCATCCATAGTAGTATTAGCAGCTTTCTCGGTTTCTTCAATTACGTAGGTAAGGCGGGACTGAGCATCAGGGATATCGTCTGTAGCTAAATTTTTGATGCGGTCGTCTATTTGAAAGTTGTTTAATGCGTCGTGGAGTTGACGCGTCAACTTGCCTACTTCAGCGAATAGCTCAACGTTTTCTTTCATTGAGACGGCTTCAAGTAGTGCATTAGCTGAAGTCTTGTCACCTTCTTCAAGAAAAGTGACAAGCTGCTTTGCTTCTTCTAACGATATTGGAACGTTTACATTCGTTGACATCCAGTAAACCTCATTTATCTGGTGAGCGTCTGGATCAACCTAAACGTTCGAATATTTTATCTAATTTTTCTTTAAGCGTTGCCGCGGTAAAAGGTTTAACAACGTAACCATTCACACCCGCTTGGGCGGCGGCAACGATCTGTTCCTTCTTCGCTTCGGCGGTCACCATAAGTACTGGCAGATGCTTAAGTTTGTCATCGGCTCTAATTGCTCGGAGCAGATCTATACCCTGCATACCAGGCATGTTCCAATCAGTAACAACAAAGTCGAAATCGCCTTGTTGTAACATAGGTAATGCGGTGCTTCCGTCATCCGCTTCCTGGATATTGGCAAAACCCAAATCTTTAAGCAGGTTTTTGATGATTCGTCTCATGGTTGAAAAGTCATCGACCACGAGAATTTTCATGCTTTTGTCCAAAATAGCCTCCACTGAGGGGTTAATTGTTTTTAATTTCTATTCTTCGTCAGCTTGCCACGACTTCATTCGTGATTTGAGTTTTAACATGGCTTGACTATGAATTTGACTGACTCTCGACTCACTTACGTCGAGAACCTCGCCTATTTCTCTTAAGTTTAGTTCTTCATCATAGTAAAGTGAAAGAACAATCGCTTCTCGCTCGGGTAATGTCGTTATTGCATGGGCCAGCGCTTTTTGAAATGCGCCCTGCATTAAATCTTCTAACGGTGCATCACTGCCTCGACTTTGCTCGGTAGTGATTACATCTTCCGACACACCTAAATCTTCAATGCCCACCAGCTTCCCGGCATTTACTTCATTGAGCATCTGGTGATAATCCTGCAAGCTCACATTAAGCTTGTCAGCAATATCGGAATCTCGTGCGTCGCGCCCAGTTTCACTTTCTACCTGAGATATCGCTTCTGTTATTGCGCGACCATTTCGGTGAACAGAACGTGGCGTCCAATCACCTTTGCGTATTTCATCCAGCATGGCACCGCGAATGCGGATACCTGCGAAGGTTTCGAAGCTTGCGCCTTTTGACCCATCAAAGTTTCGAGCGGCCTCTAACAAACCAATCATTCCTGATTGGATAAGGTCATCAACAAGAACACTCGCAGGCAGGCGCGCCATCAAATGGTGCGCAATACGCTTAACCAGAGGCGCATGTCTTTCGACTAACTGCGATTTATCTGTTTGCTGTTGATAAGCGGCTGCCTTGCTGTTCAACGTTGACTTCCTACGGCTTTTTCTGCAACTAATTGTTCAATGAAAAATTCTAAGTGACCTCCAGGCTGCGCCGGAATAGGCCAAGTAAGCGCCCTGTTTGCTAGCTTAGTTATCGCTACGGCTGCAGGAGAGCCCGGAAAAGCATCTACAATAGCTGTTTGCTTACGCACTGCTTTGCGAATATTTTCGTCAAATGGCACCGTCGCCACTAATTCTAGTGCAACATCAAGAAAACGCCCTGTCACTTTACTTAATTTGCTAAATAATTCCTGACCTTCTCGCACATCGCGAACCATATTGGCCACAACTTTAAAGCGAAAAACACCGTGCTCACGGTTAAGGATTTTTATCAGCGCATACGCATCAGTTAGTGATGTTGGCTCATCGCAAACCACCACCATGATATCTTGGGAGGCTTTAGAAAAGCTTAATACCATATCTGAAATGCCAGCAGCGGTGTCGACTATTAATACGTCTATTTGAGAACGCAGCTCGCTAAACGCTCTTATTAAGCCAGCGTGCTGTGTGGGTGAGAGTTCCGCCATTGACTGCGTACCAGATGTGGCGGGAGCAATCTTAATACCGTGTGGGCCGGTTACTAAAACCTCGTCCAACGTGCACTCGCCAGAGAGTACGTGAGATAAGTTTTTCTCAACTCGCAGGCCTAACATCACATCTACGTTTGCAAGACCAAGGTCCGCGTCAAGAACCATTACCCGCTTACCCTGCTTCGCCATGGCGATAGCAGTGTTAAGTGTAATGTTTGTTTTACCTACGCCACCTTTACCACCAGTGACGGCGATTACTTTGATTAACCGTGATTGCTTCATTTTTCTTAAGCTACTCGCTTGATCGTCAATCATACTGCTTATGCTGTTTTAATTGCGTTGTTACCACTAGTATGATTCAAACCGTACTTTTTATAAAGCTTTGCAGCAGCGGAAACCAAAGATTTCGCTTCTGCAATCTTAATGTCTTCAGGCACTTTTTGACCATCGGTGACATAACTAACCGGTAGTTGATATTCAACCGCTGCACTAAGTACCTCTCCTAAAGAGTAGCACTCATCTAACTTTGTGAAAATACAGCCACTTAGTTCAATATCGTCATAGGCTTGAATGATTCTCTGCAAAGCCGGATATTGCGTATTGGCTTGCGCTACCAAATATTTTTTAACTTTTGGCATTTGGCCATTGTCGAACTGCTTAATTTGCTTAATTAATCGACTATCACGCTGACTAAAACCTGCTGTATCAATCAATACTAGTCGCTTATGACGAAGTTGGAACAATAAATCTGCAAGTTCTTCACTAGTTTGCGCTTTTCGCACAGTACAGCCAATAATTTTTCCGTATGTCGCTAGTTGCTCATAGGCTGCAATTCTATACGTATCAATAGTAATCATAGCCACCGATTCTGCACCATATTTCTGCGCGTAGCGGGCGGCCAACTTTGCAACTGTGGTTGTTTTACCTGTACCAGTAGGCCCAACTAATGCAACAGCACCTTGTGAGCTAAGTATATCGTTTCCGGTAACATTTATGCGATTAGCCAATAGGTTAAGAAGATATACCCACGCGTCACGTTCGTTGTAATGAGCCGGTGTATAGCTAATCAGTTGTGTTGCTAGTGCACTACTCAGCCCCATATCGGTTAATCGCGTGACCAGATATTGATGAACAGGTTTTTGACGCTTGTTCTTCGCTTCCATTAAGTCAGCAACTTGATACTGCAATACGTCGCGAAGTGAAGCTAACTCTTCTTTGATTTGAGCTAGTTCAGCTGACTGGGATACAGGTGTTTCACCCATACTTGACGCCTGGTGCTCAGGAAAAGTCTCTTGCTCGACAACATCTTGAGCTGGCGATTGTGTTCCAAGGTCGTCGATAAACGCTTCTGAAAAATCTAAGTGAGAGGCAATTTCGTTGGCGTGCTTAGCGTTCGCTGACATTGGCTGTTTTGGTTGTGCAGAACTGCTTGCAACTGGGTTTCCACCATGCTGCTTTTCCAGCAACGCTTTTAAGCTGTCAGGACCGTCATCGCCAATAATTTCACTTAAGCTAGGCACAGCCTTTTGGCCAGGTGTTTTTGCCGCGGCTTGTGGTGCTGCCTTAGGCGTGAAAAGCTTAGCTTCAGGCTCTTTGTCGTAGGCTGCTACAAGCTCGATGCCGTCAGCGACTTTGCGATTTGACATGATCACAGCATCACTGCCCAACTCAGCTTTAACTTGGCTTAGCGCCTCACGCATATCTTTGCCGAAGAAACGTCTAATTTTCATTGCAACCTCTCCAATCACCCAGTGTCAGATTATTGACCGACCGAACTGACTATTTTTATTTGTTTGTCGTCAGGCACTTCTTGGTATGAAAGAACATGCAGCCCAACAACAGAATACTTTAAGAAGCGAGACAGAACGGGTCGTAGCATGCCTGAGGTAAGGAGTACTGCAGGTTCCCCTTCTAACTCTTGCTGCTGACTGGCTTGCTGCAATGATTTTTGCAGCTTGTCTGCCAGACCTGGTTCGATACCAGCACCGTCTTCGCCACCTGCTTGAAGGGACTGGTGCAACATCTGTTCCAACTCTGGCGCCAAGGTTATGACAGGTATCTCTTTCGCCCCTTGGGTAATTTCTTGAACGATTAAACGCTTGAGTGCTATACGCACTGCAGACACCAGTACATCTGGGTCTTGGCTTCGTGTACCGTATTCACTAAGAGTCTGAACAATGGTGCGCATATCGCGAATAGGCACACCTTCAAATAGCAAGGTTTGCAGCACTTTCACAACTGTACTAAGCGGCAGAATATCGGGTACTAAACCTTCAACTAATTTAGGGTGCTGTTTGGCGAGCATATCTAAAAGCTGCTGCGCTTCTTCATGCCCAAGTAACTGATAGGCGTTATTGGAAAGTAACTGACTAAGATGAGTCGCAACAACAGTGGCGGCATCAACAACCGTGTATCCAAGAGTTTGCGCGTGCTCGCGCTTATTAGGCTTAATCCACACCGCATCTAACCCGAAAGCAGGGTCTTTAGTAGCGCGCCCCTCTAATTTTCCGAACACTTGTCCGGGGTTAATGGCAAGTTCTTCGTCGTGACTTATAACGGAATCGCCAATAGTGACGCCGAGCATAGCGATGGTGTAAGTGTTAGGCTCTAAGTCTAAGTTGTCGCGTATATGAACAGGTGGAATAAGGAAGCCGAGTTCTTGGGAAAGTTTTTTACGCACGCCTTTAATTCGTGTCAACAACTCGCCACCTTGAGATTTATCAACAAGAGGAATTAAGCGATAGCCCACTTCTAAACCAATGGTATCCACCTGCTGAACGTCGTCCCATCCCAGCTCTTTAACTTCAGGTGCAACAGTTTCGTCTTTTGCAATGTTCTCTGGTAATTGAGGTTCTGCAGCTTTCTTCTTAGCTTGAACTGTCTGCCAATACGCAAACCCTGCAATCAAAAATGAAAAACCCAAGAATGCGATATGAGGCATACCCGGGATGATACCCATGACGAAAAGCACGCCTGATGCAATATAAAGCGCTTGATTATTGCCTAGCTGGCCACGGATTTCTTTTCCCATTTCCTGGGTTTCGTTTTCACGAGTAACGATAATCGCCGTAGCTACCGAAAGTAGTAATGAAGGTATCTGCGCCACCAAACCATCACCAATGGTCAAGATGGTGTAGATCTCTATGGCATTTCCAAATGAGAGATCGTGCTGAATCATGCCTATAAATAACCCGCCAACGATATTGATGAGCATGATAAAAAGACCGGCAACCGCATCACCTTTTACAAACTTTGATGCACCGTCCATCGACCCGTAAAAGTCAGCCTCTGCGGTTATTTCTTCGCGACGCTGACGCGCTTGGTCTTGATCGATATAGCCTGCGTTCAGATCAGCGTCAATTGCCATTTGCTTACCTGGCATAGCATCCAAGGTAAAGCGAGCACTTACTTCTGAAATACGTCCCGCACCTGCGGTTACTACCTTGAAGTTAATAATAAGAAGGATAGCGAAGACAACAATACCCACAGCATAGTTACCGCCGATAACAACCGCACCGAAGGCTTCAATCACCTTCCCTGCTGCATCTCCCCCTTCGTGACCGTAAAGTAATACAACCCGCGTAGATGCAACGTTTAGTGCCAGACGCAGAACTGTCGCAATTAGTAGCACAAGTGGGAAAATACCAAAATCCACAGGCCGTTGAGTGAGTACCGCCACCAAAATGATGACGAGAGAGAGCGCAATATTAAAGCTAAACAATACGTCGAGTAAAAACGGCGGCATGGGTAGTATTACCATTCCCATGATTGCCAAAAGGACAATAGGCGCGCCTAAACCACTGGTAAAATTTTGCAGCTGATTTTTATCGAATCGCTGAAGATAACCGGATAACTGCATGGCTTGGTGTCTCTCTATCAGAAAATTGACGCTTTATGTAAATCTTCAATAGAGTTTTCAACTAACGTGCCAGCTTTATACAAAGCGGCATTTACATATACCAATAGACCCCAAAAGTATGCGATAAGTATAAAAAAGCCAAAAAAAACCGCAGTAAAATAGTCACTTAGCGACGGTATTCTGGAGGAATAGGCAAATCTCGTTTAAGTGGTTTAGGACGCTTACCCTTTCCTGCCCTATGTGCTTTAAGCTGATAGACGTGTGCTAGCACCTGCGCTACCGCCATAAATAAGGCGTTCGGAATTTCATCGTCGACTTCTGTCGAATAAAAGATGGCACGAGCAAGTACAGGAGAAGGTATTAAGGGTACGTCATTGGCGGTAGCAATTTTTCTGATATGCATGGCCAATTCATCAGCCCCTTTTGCCACCACAACAGGTGCTCTTACGCCCTGTTCATCATACTTAATCGCTACTGAAAAGTGAGTCGGGTTGGTTACTACCACGTCTGCCTGAGGTACTTCCTGCATCATGCGCTTGGTAGCTGCTTGATACTGCAAACGGCGAATACGGCCTTTAACCATAGGGTCGCCCTCTGCATTTTTGCGCTCGTCTTTAACCTCTTGCTTGGTCATTTTCATTTCTTTGTTGTGCTTATACATTTGATAAGGCACATCGATGAGCGCGATGGGGATCATGCCACATACTAGAATGAGAAATGCCCATTTAAGTATGTCCATAGCGTGAAACAGGTTGCCCGGATAGAGCTCCATATCTAAATGCAGCGCTTCATCTTCGAAGAACAACAGCGCCCCTATGGCCATACTGATGATAACCACAACTTTAGCGATAGATTTTAATAGCTCAACCAAGCCGTTCATACCGAACATTCGCTTGAAGCCCTGAATTGGACTCATTTTGGAGCCCTTAGGCTTTGCACCTTCCCAGGTAAAATTAAAACCACCAAGTGCAATAGAGCCATAGATGCCGGCTATCATGGCAACCACCATATAAAGCAACACGGCTGGACCTACCGCTGAGAAAGCTTCGCCCCAAGCGCCGAACATGTGGGTAGTATCATAAGTTTCGTCGCGAGAGAGAATAAACATTCGCTGGGTAAGCTTGAAAACAGATTCAGCAACCCATTCACCCACAAATAAAAACATAAAGGCGCTGACAATAAGCACTAAAGTTGTAGATAGTTCACGGGAACGGGCCAGCTGCCCTTTTTTTCGGGCATCTTCGAGTTTTTTCCCCGTGGGGTCTTCTGTTTTTTCGCTTGAATCTGCCATGTTTTCCTACGAACAAATATTCAATAGTTCACACATAAACTGTTCGGCTCTAAACCATTGGGTTTCGAAGTGTGCAGTAAAGTTATCAAGTGTTATCCAAATAATCAGTAATCCCATTACCTGAGCAATGGAAAAGCCAATACTAAAAATGTTTAGCTGGGGTGCAGCCTTGGTCATTACACCAAACGCTAAATTCACTATAAGTAGTGACACAATGGGCGCTAGAGATAAGGTTACTGCGGATATAAACATCCAACCGCCCCAATGGGCAATATCTCGGAACTGTTCACCTGTCCACCATGCTTCGCCTATGGGAAACGCCTCGAAGCTCATTACTATCATTTGGATCATGGACAAATGCCCATCCAACGTCCAAAACAATAAGGTCGCCAATATTAGATAAAACTGACCAACCGCAGGTACGTTTATACCGTTTACGGGGTCAACAATAGACGCGAACCCCAAACCTGTTTGCATGGCTATGATTTGGCCTGCAAGCACGAAGGTATTAAGTACCATCATGGAAATAAAGCCAATAGCAATACCAATAAGCAACTGCTGTATAACAATTAAAAATGTGCCCACATCCACCAAGTTTTCTATAGGTGATGGAGGGACTACTGGCATGATGATGAGCGTTAGCATTATACCCAGCAGGGCTCTTACCTGCGGGGGAATTGATTTAGCACTTAAGCCAATCATGGCCACGAACAAGCCGCTAATGCGCATAAATGGCAGCAGCATGTCCGCAAGAAATTGATTGATGGTGGCGAGTTCTACTTCCACAGCGTCAGCCTTCTACCCCACAACCTGCGGGATCATATCAACCATTCTGAAAGTAAAATCCATAAGCTGTTGTACCAGCCAGTTTCCTCCCCAGCTCAGTGCGAGAAGCGTGACAAGCAAGCGAGGTAAGAAACTCATGGTTTGTTCGTTGATACTGGTAGCAGCCTGGAATACAGCCACTACTAAGCCCACGATGAGGCTTGGAACAATCACCGCGGACACCAAGACAATAACCATGAACATGGCTTCTCGCAGTATTTCTACAAAGACTTCTGGTGACATAAGCCCTCCTAGACGCCCATACCAAAACTGGTCGCCAACGTTCCGAAAATAAGGTTCCAGCCATCGACCAATACAAAAAGCATGAGCTTAAACGGCAAAGATACAATCATAGGCGAGAGCATCATCATACCCATGGCCATCAATATAGACGCTACCACCAAGTCAATAATAAGAAAGGGAATAAATAGCATAAAACCGATTTGAAACGCGGTTTTAAGTTCACTGGTTACAAATGCGGGGATAAGGATGGTTAGCGGTACTTCATTGGTATCTGCATATTTTCCTTCATCTCCGGCTATCCGTACAAACGTTTCTAGGTCTTTTACCCGTGTTTGAGAAAGCATAAACGCGCGCATGGGCCCTTTGGCTTGCTCAAGAGCGTCTAAACTGGTGAGTTGCTCGTTAAGATAGGGCTGCAAGGCGCGCTCGTTCACCTCTTCAAATACCGGCGCCATAATGAACATAGATAAAAACAAACTTACGCCAATTAGTATCTGGTTCGAAGGTGATTGTTGAAGGCCAATTGCCTGTCGCAGAATAGACAGTACCACGATGATACGCGTAAACGATGTCATCATCATGATAAACGCAGGGATAAGGCTTAACGCTGTCATAATAAACAGCGCTTGAAGCGTCATAGTGTAATCTTGCGAACCGTCTTGGTTGGTCGTAACCGTCACTGCAGAAATCCCCTGCTGAGCATAAGCAGGCTCCACGAGCAGCAATAACGGTAGGGTTAAAAGTAGCCAGGCAAACTTACGCATTTTTCGACTCTTCCTTTTTTTCTTTTTCTAAGCTGGGGTTAAGCTTCCCCGCCATCGCAGCAACAAGCTTTTGTTTAAACACCTCAGCTCCATTTTGTTGCTCGCCTGTGGCTTTGTTTAATCCTTTCACAGGCACATCAAGGTTTTTGTCTAACTTGCTTAGATGTGAAATATTGTGGCTAGTAACACCAATAAGATGCTGCTCATCGCCCACCTGAATTACCATTATTTTTTCTTTTGTGCCAACAACCATGCTGGCGGCCACTTTCATTTGGTTTCCGCCCATAGCAGTGACATTAAACCGACGCATTACGTACGCTAAGGCAAAAATAACGCCGACGACTACCAGCAGGGAAAGGAAAATTGACAGTATCGACGTGGGATTGGTGATTGACTGGGTCGATTGCGCGACGGCTATCTGGCTAAATAAAAGGGGCAGCATTGCGCAACCCCTTAGTTTATAAGAAGTTTTATCTGAGCTTCTTGATTCTCTCAATTTGACTAATAACATCCGTTAATCGAATACCGAATTTGTCGTTGACCACTACTACTTCACCATGAGCAATCAACGTGCCATTAACTAATACATCTAGTGGCTCACCGGCAACACGATCCAGCTCCACCACAGAACCCTGGTTCAACTGTAGCAGATTTCGGATACTTATTTGACTACGGCCGACTTCCATCGAAATAGTCACTGGAATATCTAGAATAGTATCTAGCTTTTTCTTTTCTTCTTGCGTGATAGGCGCGTCGTCAGTTAATTCGTCAAGTTCAGCAACTTGTACGTCTTCGTTATCGCCAGCCTCTTGTTCCGCTTCAGATTCGGCTTGTTCGGCCATCGCCGCTGCCCAATCGTCCATACCGTCTTCACTCATGGGAACTCCCCTCTACCTTACAGGTCTTCTTCGAGTACTTGCAGTTCTGCGTCATTATCAATAATGCGCCCACCGCGGGTTAATAACTGTAGCTCAGACTTCACTGAAGTCGGTCTTGCAATCTTCTCTACAATTTTCAGTGCCAAATTGTCGCGACTGCGACCTAATTTAGCCCTGAACGTGGGTAAATCTTCAATCAATACTGTGATGGTTTCTGGCATCTCCACAGGGATGATATCGCCAGGCTTAAACTCCATCACATCGCGAAGCGGTACATCAACGTCTAGCATATGCGTAGTTAATGCTACTTTCACATCCATAATTTCATCGCGAAGTGCCTTACTCCAACGTAAATCTGTATCTTCTTTATCGCTTTGAACACCTGCATCTAGGAGTTCGCGAATAGGCTCTAACATTGAGTATGGCAATGACACGTGGAAGTCGCCACCGCCACCATCTAGCTCGATATGAAACGAGCTGATAACTACAACCTCGGTTGGACTCACAATGTTCGCCATTGCAGGGTTTACTTCTGAGTCTAGATATTCAAACGACACATCCATGACCGGTGCCCAGGCTTCTTTATAATCTTCAAAGATTATTTTAAGCAGCATCTGGATAATACGGCGTTCCGTGGGCGTGAATTCACGGCCTTCGATTTTGGCATGGTACCGGCCGTCACCGCCAAAGAAGTTATCTACCAGAATAAACACCAAGCGAGCTTCCATAGTAATTAGCCCAGTACCTTTAAGCGGACGGAAACGCACCATGTTCAGACTCGTTGGAACGAACAACGTATGAATATATTCGCCAAACTTAATCATCTGAATACCGTTAATCGATACTTCAGCTGAACGTCGCATCATGTTAAACAAACTTACACGCATGTGACGGGCAAAACGTTCATTCACAATTTCGAGCGTAGGCATACGCCCACGCACAATTCTATCTTGCGAGGAGAAGTCGTACTCGAGCGTAGAAGCGTCAGAGTCGCTACTGCCGACCTCTTCCTCTTCTACATCATCTACCCCGTGTAACAGGGCATCGATTTCATCTTGAGATAATAAATCACTCACCGTCTTCTACCTTACTTAGTCGATGCTTTACTGCATGACAAAACCTGTAAACAATACGCGCTCTACAACATCGCTGCCCGTAATGTCTTTCAATGCTTTTTGTACTTCAGTTACCGCTTGCTCACGAAGCTCAATTTTACCTGCCTCTGTGACAAGATCGTCTGCATTTGACGTACTAAAAGCTTGCAAAAGCGTACCTTCAATAAGCGGTATATGCGTTTTTGCTAATTCTTCATTATCAGAACCACGCACTAATAGCTGTACTTTAATTTGGACGAGTCTGTCTCGTCCTGATCCGGGCACATTGAAGACGAAGGGTCTTGGCATAGCAACGTAAAGCGCCGTACCTATTT
>NZ_LR812090.1:862628-1139810 GCF_903772925.1 Alteromonas macleodii | reverse complement strand
AACTCGCTGCCGGTGCACTCTCGGCGGCTGCCGCAGCGTCGGCTTCAGCCAGTTGTTCGGCCGCAGGTTCATCGCCTCCTGCAAACAGTAAGAAATAAGCGGCAGCTCCACCACCTACAAGAACCACAGCGATAATGATGATCAACATCATTTTGCCTTTCTTTTTACCGCCTTCTTCTACCTGTAACTCTTCATCAGCCATGTGTAACTCATCAGTAATATTAAGAAAAAACGTATTATCAATGTTCCATCGCAAATGGCAATGCCATTATTCGTATCTACATCTACTTGATACGGTAACAGCAGCCATCAATTGCTATTGAGCGGCGTTACATCGACCTGTTTAATCGTATTCAATTGAATACATCAAACATAGCAGTCTTAAAATAATCTCACCATGCTACCTATTGATAATAGTTTTGCTTAATTTTAAGCGTAGAAATCAATCCCACCCTTGGCTGCCCGCGTCACTGATTGCTCGATAATCCGCGTTTCGCCCATATCGTCTAAACCGTCATTTTCTCCACGGTTTTCGGTGCCACTTCCTCTGCTATTATCGTTTGCAAGTTGCTGGCCATTTTCGTTACCCGAAGAATTATCTTTTCTTACTTCAGCATCACCTAACTCAATGCCTTGTTCAGAAAGCATATCTCTTAATTTAGGCATGGCATCGGCTAGCGCTTCCTTCGCTTGTTGAGATTGAACAACAAAGCTTACGCTTGCTGCGTCACCTGCAACATTTACCCTAACTTGCATGCTGCCCATTTCCGGGGGATCGAGTCGTATTTCAGCCATGGTGTTGCGCGCGTTCACCATCCAGCGAATTTTTTCATTTAGCTGCTGCTGGCCCTCTGGCTTATGAATGTTGACCGCCTTATCAAAGCCTTCAAACTGCTGCTGAGATTTTGACGCTTCAGCGCGAAGCTGGGTGTTTTCTTGTATTACCGTATCGGTTTGACCTACCATACTTGCGAAAGCTTGTTGGGCGCTGGCCTGTGTTTGCGTCATCAAGTTAAGGAACTGACTCGCCTGGCTATCGACCCTTGCAGTCATTGAAGCAATTACTTCGGTATTTACTGCTGCCTCGTTGGCGGCATCACTCACAATAGCCGTCAAATCAATACCAGGCTCTCTACCTTGCTGAACTTGTTGCTGAAATTCATTAATACCAGCAATGATATTTGCCTTCACAGCTTGTTGTTGGGCACCACTTGGCATTACTGTAACTACACGTTCAGCAAATGCCTCGGTAGCTTTTTGTGCGCTTTGTGGGGAAAGTTCACTTAACGCAGTTAGTAAGTCGCTTTGTGAATCACCGGTCATTTCAAAGCTATTATTTATAGGCATAGCACTTTGAGAAATAGCATTTGGGGCATTCATTACTGACGCTGTGGCAGTTGCCTTATTTTTGTCTGCCTCATTAGTTACATCTCCATTTTCTAAGACAGCTCCGTCAACGGCTATGTCAGTGGTTGCGTCAGAATACAATGCTTCTAACTGAGAGCTGGCTTCATCTGAAGATAACTTTTGCATCGCTTTAAGCTCATCAGATAACAGACTCAACACAAGAGATTCATCTGATGCGTTTGTACTATTTGTCAGCGTTTCCTCATCTGTATTGCTTACACTTTAGATCTGCATCGATATCGCTTTCTTTTTGCTGCATGAGTTGTGCAATTAGTGCAGAAAGTTCACTGGCATTTGAATCTAATTTATCATTGGCGAGGATTTGTGACAGCTCAGCGTTTGCTTCGCCGTTAGCACCACTTTGTTCGCTTTCAGCGCCAAGCAATAGTGCGGTCAAAGCACTCAGTGTTTGTTGTGCTTCGGTTGAAAGGGATTCGATAGCGATTTCCCCCTCACTGCTGCCACTATTAAGCTGAGAAAGTAAATGCGCCATTACCGAGGGTGCGTCGCTGGCATCTACACCGTCTGGGATCTTCCAAAGCTTACCGTTTTCTTTTACAGAAAGAACATTAACCGTCTCATCTGAAACCTCAGAAATACCATTGGTTGTTCTGTTGTTAGTTTGCTCTTTGTTATCAGTCTTACCAAAGCGTTCGACTAGGGTTTCAACATAGGCAATCCAGTCGGGCTCTTCATCAGCCTTATCCGGCTTTCCATCAGGCCTACCAGGTGTGGTAATAACGCCTGCCTCAGCATCTTTTTTGCCGCCTTCTCCAATAACAAACTCTGCTTCGGTTACGCCTTTTTGTTCAACCCCACCTTCAATGTCATCTACCGTCAAACTGGCCTTTTCTTTATCACCCGAGTTGAGCTGTGCTTCTGTCTCTTCTGCTATCTCTTTTCGAGCAAAGGCAGCGTTTTCTTCTTTTGTACCTGGCGCTGACTCTGCAGGATTGTCTGTTACTTTCTTTTCAACAGGAAGATTAGTATGTCCGGCATCGCGGTCTTTACCCTTCTTCACTGTTTCATCAGAAACTGAATTGTTAGCAGATGAGCCTGCCGAACGGGTTGTCTCCCCGGACTGAGCGCGTATTGCATCTTTGTCATTTAAAACAAAATCTGATTTGCTCGATTTTGCTTCCTGATAAAGTCGATTAAATGCTTGGTTGTTTTCGCTATTCGCTTGCTGTTGCGTACCAATACCTGTTTCAACCGCTTTAGCTGTGCTAGAAGCAGAAAAAGGTAATGCGGCAATGTCTGTTTTATGTGCGGCAACTTGTTGCATATTGTCCTACCGTCCTACATTTATCTCGTCTTTCACCAAGAAGACGTAATGTGATGCGAATCAATCACTGGGCGTTATTTTTAAACATACCGAGAGAAGTAAATCGCAAACCCACCAACGCTTATCTAAATTTCAATCACTTAGCTCTACTCAGATAGCCTTTATGGCTATCGTTTGGCATTAGGTTTTATGCTCGCTATCGTTGAATTTCTTACTTTGTAATAAGTGTAGAACTTCAAACAAACACTGTTAGAGCGTAATAACCATTGCATTGAAACTAAAGCGCGCTGTTACATTTCATATTGATTTTGCAAGGGTTGAGCCAAAGTGGCTTGAGAACATACTATTTATTAGAAAGGAGAGCGCTTAGCTCTGAAAAATCGTTGTGTGGCAAATTCATCCATCATGGCCTGCTCGGCTTTAGCTTCTTTTTTCTGTTCAGCCAACTTCTTCTTATCAAGCAACAAGGTAACAGCTTTAACTTTCTGCTGCTGCTTTAGCCATATTTGCTTGCGCTGGTCCGCTGCCATTCGTGCACGAGCAATCACTTGCATTTGCTGTTCACACGCTTTATCTAATTTTCCAACAAAAGATAGGTGTTGTTGATAATAAGTCGCCGTAACGCCGGCTTGACCTGTTTGTTGGATACCTTTGATATAATCAATACGGTACTGCTCAAGGCTAGTTAGTTTTTGCTTTTGCTGATTAACATTTTGCTGAGCCTGCTGATAATACTGGGCTTCTCGCTGCTCTTTTTCTCGCTCAAACTCGGCTAGACGCTCTAGTTGTTTAGACATTTTTAGCGCCCTTACTCAAGAGTTCTGATTTCTTCTTCACAAACGTTTTAATACTGTTGACTAACAAAGCCATCATCCCTGCCCTAACCCTTTGGCAAGTGCCGCCATACCTTCTAGGCTTTCGTCATAAGGAATGACTTGCTTTATTCCTTGCTGTAACAAAGCGTTGATTGCAGGCTCTGCACGAATCGCTAAATCAATACGTGGGTCTGACCCTTTTGCATAAGCACCAATAGAAATAAGGTCTTGGTTTTGTTTGTAGTTTGAATAAACCTGGCGAATGCGACGAGCCATAAGTTGATGCTCTTCACTCACCACCATTGGCATTACACGGCTTATCGACGCTTCAATATCAATTGCAGGGTAATGACCGCTATCGGCAAGGGCTCTTGATAGGACCACGTGACCATCCAAAATGGCACGAGCAGCATCGGCTATGGGGTCTTGCAAATCGTCCCCTTCTGTTAGTACCGTATAAAAGGCCGTAATAGAGCCTTGGCGCTCGCTGCCATTACCAGCTCGCTCAACTAATGCAGGTAACCGAGCAAAGACCGATGGCGGATAGCCTTTTGTTGCTGGAGGCTCACCCACAGCCAGCGCAATTTCACGCTGCGCCATGGCATAACGGGTTAACGAATCAATAAGCAACAGCACTTTCATGCCTTTGTCACGAAAATATTCCGCAATAGTTACCGCAGTTTCACAGCCCTTTAAGCGCATAAGCGGTGAAGTATCAGCTGGTGCTGCAACTACAACCGCACGTTTGCGTTCTTCTTCTGTTAGGATTTCGTGAATAAATTCTTTTACTTCTCGGCCACGCTCTCCGACAAGCCCTACAACAACCACGTCGGCTTCACAGCCCCGGGTCATCATGCCTAATAACACACTTTTACCCACGCCACTTCCTGCGAATAGCCCCATACGCTGACCTACACCAACCGTATTGAGTGCGTTAATGGCGCGTACGCCTACATCCATCGGGGTGTTTATGGGACGGCGGATAAGCGGGTTCATTGGCGGTCTAGTCGTCGGCGCTCGGGCTTCGGCATTTATCTCACCTAAACCGTCAAGGGGCTGACCATTACCATCTACCACTCTCCCTAAAAGCCCCATACCTACCGGTAAACCGCTTTGTCGGTTTAACGGCATCACGCGACTTCCTGGTACAATACCGCGTACCGCTTCGGTGGGCATTAAATAAGTTATATCATCGCCAAAACCAACCACTTCGGCTTCTATCTCACCTTCAATGGTCTGTACTAAACATTGACTGCCAACGGGTAGCTGACACCCCACCGCTTCGAGAGTTAAACCGATACCACGAACTAACTTGCCGGCAGCGACTACCGGCGGAGAAGAGACCTGTTTTGTGAGGGATTCAAAATGCGAATGCCAAGGGCTAGTCATCTGACAAACCTTGGTTTAGTAAAAATTTATCTATAACGTTACGGCACCGGCGCTCAATAGACACATCTACGGCGTTTTGTGCAGTGGTAATATCGCAACCTCCGCGTTCCATCGCCGGGGCTTCAACCAGACTCCATCCTTTTTTAGCAATTTCTTCGTCGCCGAAATGCGCTTTTACCAATTCAATATCGTCTGGGTTCATGTGAATTTGATAATCTGCTTGATTAATGGGTAACGCCTTAATGCCTTCACTTAACGCTTGAAGTATCACTTGTTGGTTAGTGCTGACCTCTGTTTTAATAACTGCTTTTGCAAGTGTTACAGCAAGTTTAACCAGCTGGTCACGGGTTTCATCGTTAGCCTGAGAAAGTGGGTCGTGGAATTTTTCAGCAAGCATTTGCCACACTTCGGCTTGTTCAGCCATCTGCTGGCGACCTTCTTCTAAGCCTTGCTCAAGACCTTCGTTATGACCTTGTTCCTTACCTTCGGCCAAGCCAGTTTCAAAACCTTTAGCTTTACCTTCTTCAAAACCTTTTTCCTTGCCTTCCTGAAAACCTTCATCATAGGCAGCCTGGCGAATAGCTTCTATCTCTTCAGCGGTAGGAGGCTTGATTTCTTCTTCAACTTCAGGGGGCTCATACTTCCAATCTGAGCGTTTGTTCAGTGCATTGGTTGTCTCGTCTTTTCTAGCTGCCCTTGGATCATCGACAAACGGTAGATCCCATGCTTTAGCTTCGTTTATTTCGTTTTCACTGAAATTTTTATTACCAGACATTTTTTTATTACCAAAGACTTTTTATTTCGAGGCTGTTTATTACAAAGTTCTTTATTACGAGACTTGTTTCTACCTCAGCTACAGCTCTAAGGGCATCAGAGTGCTTACAAGAACTCTTCACCGCCACCGCCGCCAAGCATGATTTCACCTGAGTCAGAAAGTCGACGGGCAACAGAAAGAATTTCTTTTTGTGCAGTTTCCACTTCACTGATACGAACAGGGCCGAGAGCTTCCAAGTCATCGCCAAGCATTTCAGCAGCACGCTTAGACATATTGCGCATAATCTTATCTTTAAGCTCTTCGTCAGCACCTTTAATTGCCTTAAGCAGCGCATCTTGCTGCACTTCGCGCAATATTGCCTGAATGCCTTTGTCGTCTACATCGACCAAATTGTCGAAGACAAACATAAGATCCTGAATTTGCTGACTCATCTCTTCGTCTTGCTCGCGAATAGCGTCCATCAGCTGACCTTCTATCGCGGTATCCAAGTAGTTCATGATGTTCGCTGCAGACTTCAAACCGCCCATTTTCGCCGCTTGCGTTCCCGCTTGACCAGCGAACTGCTTCTCCATAATTTCGTTTAGTTCTTGCAATGCTGCTGGCTGAACTTCTTCTAGATTCGCAATACGCATCAACAGATCAAGACGTACTTTTTCTGGGAATTGCGCCAAAATTTCAGCGCTTTGCTCAGGCTCTAGATAAGACAGTACAATGGTTTGGATCTGCGGGTGTTCGTTGCGAATAATACTCGCCACCTGCTTAGAGTCCATCCATTTCAGTGAATCTAGACCTTTTGCGCCACTGCCCATTAGGATCTGATCGATAAGGTTTGCCGCCTTATCTTCACCTAAGGCCGCAGTTAGTGCTCGCTTAACAAAGTCTTGGCTCTGGAAACCAATCGTGCTGTAGTTCTGAATCTCTTCAATGAAGTGTTTGTGAACTGACGTAATTTTGGTTTGCGTCATATCGTCCACTTTCGCCATTTCAGAACCCAGCTTCTGCACTTGTTTTGGTTCAAGGTGCTTTAATATCTGCGCCGCATCTTCTTCAGATAAGCTAAGTAGTAAGATGGCAGCTTTTTCTACGCCTTCTAATTTACTGACGTCGTATGACGGTTCTTCAACATTGGCAAGTTCTTCAGCCATAATCTTATCTCACTACTCGTCTTGCATTAACCAGCCCTTAACTACCTGGGCTGATAATTCTGGTTCATTGGCCACTAGCGCGCGTACGGCTTTAAGTACATCTTCGTCTTTGTGCAAGTCAGGTAGCATAAGTGAACCATCTGGCGCAAAGCCTACCTGTCCTTCGTCAAAGTCAGACGTTAACATGCTAATTGTGTCATCGCCTAAGTCTAAGCCTTCATCGGCATCAAATTCATCTGCCTCGTTAGACTCATCTGGGTTGATAAGACGACGTAGCATAGGTCGAATCACAAAGATGATAAGTACTATTATAACCAAGCCACCAACAACTAGCTTAAGAATTGGCAGAAAACCAGGCTGTTCCCACAAAGGCGCATCTTCAATTTCACCTGCATCCATACGAGTAAAGGGTACGCTAACCACTTCTAGCGAGTCGCCGCGGGTTACGTCAAAGCCAATCCCGCCTTGTAATAGTCTGCGAATATTAAGAATTTCTTCTTGTTTGCGTGGCGTTGGCGTCATAGCGCCGTCTTCACCTGCAACTTGGGTATAGTCCACTGCCACTGACACACTTAGTCTGCGGATTACACCTGTCTGTTTTTTAGTATGACTAATGGTGGTATCAAGCTCATAGTTGCGCGTTGACTCTTTTGCCGTGCGCCCTGGCATGGTTTGTTGACTGCCGCCCACAGCATTTTCTGGAATATTAGAATCTAACGGAGGCTGATTTGATAATGCACCTGGAATACCGCCAACACCGCCACCTACGCTGTTCTCTTCGACGATCATTTCACTGCGAACCGCAGGCAAGTCTGGGTTATAGCTACGCTGGGTTTGCTCCATTGCAGTAAAGTCCATCGTAACATCAGCTTGCGCCGTGTAGTTACCTATGCCCAAAACTGGAATCAATATAGCGTCAATTTTTTCTAAATACTCTTGCTCGCGCTGGCGTTCAATTTCGTACTCTTTTCTGGCACGAGCACTCATTGAATCTTGCGAGCCTGAGTTAAGCAGACGACCGTTGCTGTCAGTTACCGTTACTTTAGACGGCTCCATGTTTTGAACTGCTGATGCCACAATATCGACAACCGCATCAACCTCTTCACCAGCAATGACGGCACCGCGTTTAGCGGTTAATACCACTGTTGCGGACGCTTTCTTCTCTCTACGGGCAAACACGTTTTCTTTTGGCATCGCCAGCAGTACTCGAGCTTTTTGAATACTTGCGATATCTTCGATGGTCGAGGCAATTTGCTGTTCACGCGCATGTTTAAGACGTTCCATCTCAACACGCTGACTTACACCAAAACCCATGTCCTGCATGATGATATCGGTACCAGTATCTGAGCTTTTAGTTAACCCTTGGCGTGTCATACCCAGGCGGATATTTTGGAATTCGTCACTTCTTACATAAACAGTATTGCCTTCAAGCTTATAATCGATTTGATTCGCATCCATATAATCGAGAGTTTCGATAAGCTCTTGGGTTTCCATCTTAGCGAGGGGACGATAATCAGGCTCTTGTGACCAAATAAGGATGAAAATAGCAATGGCCACACAAATGACCAAAACAACCACAAGGGCCATCTGGCGCATCATATCTGCGCTACCTAACGTATCCATGAAACCAGATTTGTTTTCTGGCTCATTGTCCGCTGCTTGATTTTGATCAGGAACCGTAAGGTTTGTACCTGTTGCTTCAGCCATAACCTACTCCACCTATACCGGCATATTCATTATTGTTTTATAGGCTTCAAGTACTTTGTTACGTACCTGAACAGTAGCTTCGAAAGCAATGCCTGCCTTTTCTTTTGTCAACATGACTTGGGCTAAACTTAGACTTGGGTCGCCCATTTCAAAGCGCTGTTGAGCATCTTTTGACTCAAGCTGCATACCGTTTACACCGTCAACCGCGTTCTTAAGCATGGTCGAGAAATCGCTTGCAGAGCTGTTTATTTCAGTAAGCGATTGCTGCTGAGGCTCGTTAACTTGAAGACGAGTTTGCCCTATCATGTTTTGCATTTCTTGATACAAACTATTGGCTTTAACGTCCATACCCACTCCTAGCGTTTCTTTAAAAACCGCCTGAACAACGGCGAATAACTAATTATATGAGTGATTTAGCAAAGGGCTTGCCAACTTTAAAAACCCATATATATCAATATGATAAGAGTAAAAAAAAAGGAAGGAAGCCAAATTTATGGCGTTTGATTTGATGGGAGCAACAAAAAACCGCCGCCTTCTTTACTACAGAGGCGACGGATAACGGGGTTAAACGAGAGGTTCAAAACAGCAGTATTAAGCCGGTACTTCAATGCCGTCTTCACGCATGCGCGCTAGTTTATAACGAAGGGTTCTAGGGCTAATGCCAAGTTTTTCCGCAACGTCCTTACGTTTACCATTGCACGAGACTAATGTATCAAGAATAATTTGGTGCTCTTGATAGCGAAGTTCTGAGCCCAATTTGTTGTCTTCAACCTGCTCTTGTGTAACTTCAAGCGGGGCCGACATGTCTTCGTCAATCATTAGATCGCTTGCATCTATTTCATTGTTTTCACAAAGAATAAGTGCTCGCTGAACCACATTCTCTAATTCTCGAACGTTTCCTGGCCAGCTGTATTGCGATAATTTATTGCGTGCTGCAGCACTTAACCTGATTGTGCCTAGGCCCTGTGAACTTGCGTGACGCTGAACAAGGTGCTCCGCAAGTGGAACAATGTCTCCCGGGCGTTCCGATAGAGGACGCCATTCAATAGGAAATACGTTTAAGCGGTAGTATAAGTCTTCTCTGAATTCACCTGCATCTACTGCTTTTCTTAAATCTCGGTTACTCGTAGCAATAACTCGCACATTTAGTTTAACGGTTTTTCGGCCGCCAAGACGTTCAACTTCACGCTCTTGCAGCACGCGCAGCAATTTAGCCTGAAGCGCCAAATCCATCTCAGTTATTTCATCAAGTAGCAGGGTGCCGTCTTGAGCTTGTTCGAACTTACCCGGACAGGCCTGAATAGCGCCAGTAAACGCCCCTTTTTCGTATCCAAACAAAGTGGCTTCCAACATATTTTCTGGAATAGCAGCACAGTTGATGGCAACAAAAGGCGCATCGCTTCGCGGTGACTGGTCGTGAATATAGCGGGATAGCACTTCTTTACCCGACCCGCTTGGGCCCATGACCATAACGGTAGCTTCAGACTTCGCCACTTTCCGCGAAAGCTCAAGTAGCTTCAAACTTGAGGGGTCGGCTACGATTGGCGTACGTGATTCAATTTTTTGTGCAGGCGCGTAGCGCCCCACTAAGTTTAGCAATACTTCTGGCGCAAAAGGCTTTGAAAGGTAGTCCGTTGCGCCATCACGCATCGCTTGTACCGCATCATCAATAGTGGCGTAGGCCGTCATTAAAAGCACAGGCATATTAGGGTATTTAGCTTTAATGCTTTTTAGCAGCGTTAAGCCACTCATTTCGCCCATTTGTATATCGCTAACCACTAGGTCTACATTCTGAGACGACAGCATCATTAACGCTTCTTCTGCACAATCGGCGGCAATCACGTTGTAGTTACCTAATAATAGAGTATCTAGGAGCGCTTCGCGTAAACCCGCGTCATCTTCAACAATTAGTATGGTAGTTTTAGACATTATTCTCTCCTATGACTTACGCGACATGAGTCAATGTTTGTGAGGTTTTAGCATTCGCCGAGCACGGTAATGACACGCTAAAACATGCTCCGCCCTCGGGTACGTCAATTACATTGAGTGCGCCGCTATGCGCACTTACCACCGACTTCACCACAGCAAGACCCAAACCGGTACCGTGAGTTTTAGTTGTAAAGAAGGGTTCAAAGATTTTGGTTTTTAACCGTTCTGGTACACCAGGGCCTTTATCAATAACTGAAACATGTAAACGCTGATTGCTTACTGATGCCTGAACATGCACACACTCGCCTTTCGGGGTGACTTGGCTTGCATTATGTATGAGGTTTAACAACGCCCCCTGAAGAGCAGTTAAATTCCCAGTTATTGCTACGTTTTGCTCAAAACCTGAAAACGTTAGCTTTTGCTGCGCTTGAGCTGTCATGCTTTGTGCATTGCCCTCAATGGAGCCGAATAATTCAGCGAGACTAATTTTGCTTACCACTTGCTCTTCGCCAGATTTAGCAAAAAGCAGCATGTCATTAACCTGGCTTTCCAGCTCTTTAAGCCTGTCTGTTAATTTGTTCGCAAATTGTGTTTGTGCTTCTTCCCCTAACCCTTTACGCGTTAAGTTTGACGCATAAAGCATGGCTGCAGAAAGTGGAGTTCTGATTTGATGGGCTAGTGATGCCACCATTTTTCCAAGAGAAGACAACCGTTGCATGTGGCTAACGCGCGCTTGCAGTCGACGGGTTTCAGTTAAGTCTGTGATAACAATTAGCTGACCTGGCTCATTGTCTAATGGGGTAATGGAAAGCTTCACTCGTCTACCATCAACAAGCGATACTTCATGACCATCATCTGCGCGAGGCTTGAAAGAGCGAGTAATAATACTGCGCCACACTTCCTCTTCCAGCGGTTCGCCTAACAATGCTTTTGCCTGCTCGTTCGCTTGGCGAACAATACCCTTGCCATCAATAACAATAACACCCGCGGGCATTACTTGAAGTAAATGTTCGAGTCGACTCGCCTGCAATCTCAGGGATTCAATATCATCATTTTGCGACGTTTGATAATCATCTTGAGATACCGCAGAGCCGCCATTAAGTGCATAGGCAGATGCGAAATACTCTGTAGATTGTTGTGTGCTATCGAAAGCCATATCATCCTCGTCAAATTGCAGACGCTGTTTAACTATGGCTTAGATAAAGCAGAAGATATGCCAACTTAACATTGGCTTATTTATCAGTAAGATAGATGGTATTTTTGAGAGAAAGCGTAACGTCAATTAGCTGACATTACGCTTCTTCGGTACGCTGAATATCGTATTTTCGCATTTTTTCAACGAGGGTAGTTCTGCGCATTCCAAGCTTGTCGGCGGCACGTGCGACCACCCAATCTTGGTTTTCTAGGGCTTGTTTTATGAGATTCACTTCAAGCTCAGAAAGATACTCTTTAAGGTTAACCCCTTCTGCAGGTAACGAGGACGACACCATGCCGTTTAGGCCGTCGTGATTCTGCTCGCTAACGTCTTCTTCTGGCTCTTGCGCTGCAGCCTCAGCAAATAGTTCATTAAAGGCTTCACGCTCAAGCATTTCTTCTGGATAGTCTGGCTCGTAAGCCTGAACATCACCGTACTGGTACTTTTCCGGTAAATCAGCAATATCAACAATCTGCCCAGGATAAAGGATTGTTAATCGCTCAACTAAATTTGAAAGCTCACGAACGTTCCCCGCCCACTCATGCTCCATAAGCGACGCAATCGCTTGCTCGGTAAAGCGTACGCTTTCAACGCCATCCCCTTGAATTCGGCTATTCAATTCCTGAAGTAATAAGGGGATATCGTCTTTTCTTTGTCGAAGCGCAGGGCTGTCGATCGGGAAAACGTTGAGTCGGTAATACAAGTCTTCTCGAAACTTGTCTTCGCTGATCATGGTCTCCAAGTTGCGGTGCGTTGCCGCAATAATACGTACGTTGCATTGAAGGGGCTTATTCCCCCCTACGCGTTCAAACATACGTTCTTGCAACACACGTAATAACTTAACCTGCATTTGAAGCGGCATATCACCGATTTCATCGAGGAATAATGTGCCGCCTTCGGCTAACTCGAAGCGCCCTTTACGTGCACTGATAGCGCCTGTGAAAGCACCTTTCTCGTGACCAAACAATTCGCTCTCTAAAAGCTCGCCGGGAATAGCGCCGCAGTTTACAGGAATAAATGGACCATCTTTACGTTCAGACAAAAAGTGAACATTACGTGCAACCACCTCTTTACCCGTACCAGACTCACCTAAAATCAACACGGTAGCGTCTGTGGGAGCTACTTGCTCTACTAAACGCCTTACAATTTGAATTTGCTCACTCTTACCAATGAGGCTTCTGAATAATCGGGTTTTTGTTCCCGAAGCACGAGATAAGCTGGGTTTGCGTCTAGAGTATTCTTGGCAACGGTGTATAGCCTGCGTTAAAACAGGGTACGTTAGTGGTGTAGCAATAACACTAACCAGGTTACAACTCGCTGATGCTTGCGTGTTGCTTTCAACTAATGCAACGAACGGTATGTGTGGAAACTTTTCTACCAAATTACTTACAGCGGTGGGCGAGCGGTACTCGATAAGCACGGCGTCTGCACCACTTTCATGGAGGTATCGCTCGCATTCACTGAAGCCTCGTGACTGGCACGACTCTCCCATGAAGGTAACGATAGTTTCCAAGTTTTGAATAAGTTCCTGATTATCACTAATCAGCAAAATGTTCTTCATCAATTCCCCGAGAACGCTTTGTTATTATTTACAGTTTAGCGCATTTCTAAATTGTAACGACAAAAGATCGGAGCGCAACCGCTGTTTTGGGAAATATATCAATAAAAAAAGCAGGTTACCCTGCTTCTTTCGATTAAATTTAGCCTAACCTACACCATTTAGTCTAGCTTAATAGCGATAAAACTTGGCTTTGCTGCTGGTTCGCCTGCGCTTGAACAGTAAGTGCAGCTTGGCCTAATACGTCGTTTGAAGCTTGTTGCGAAGTCGCTTGCGCAAAATCTAAATCTTGAATACGACTTCGAGCCTCTGCAGTATTTACGTTAGCTTGAGTGAGTGAACGCGCAGCACTTTCAAAACGATTTTGTGTAGCGCCTAAATCGCCCCGCGCGCTGCCGAGGGTTTCTATAGCCGCATCTGCTGCACCTAGTGCATCTTCAATACTAGTGCCTGACGTAATATCGATAGATAGAACATCGTTAAGCTGCGCCGCAACATCCTGCGTGTTAACGCTAATCGATTGACCAGGGCTAGAACCTGACTGAAATTCTAGTGAGCCATTTTCAGATAATAACGGCTTGCCAGCAAAATTTGTTTGCTCAATAGTTTGCGAGATGTTTTCTTGTAGCTGAGTTATTTCAGATTGAATAGCACGGCGATCGCCACTGCTAAGCACACCATTACCAGACTGCAAAGTAAGCTCGCGAATACGGTTTACATCATCATTAATGCTGCCTAGACCACCTTCTGCAACCTGCGCGACAGAGATGCCATCATAAACGTTGTTTAATGACTGGCGATTACCTTCGACTTCTGATGTTAATCGGTCGATGATTTGTTGGGCCGACGCATCATCTAAGGCATTGTTTACCTTTTTTCCAGAAGCCAGCTTCTCAAATAAGTTGTCCTGCTTTTCTTGGATTTGACCAATTAGCGATGTTGAGCTGCTGTTATTGATTTGCATAATTGCGCCCTCTCATTAACACTTCATCCAAATATAGCATAACGCTGTATAACTTCTAATCAACACAAAGTATAAAAGTTCATACTCTCTAAGGAAAAACTATAAACGAGAGGCGCTTTTGAGCCTAAGCCTTTGGCACTTTTTAAATAAACATACTGGTAGTTGAATACCTTTATTTTGTAATTATTTTTGATGAATAATCGTTGTGGCCTAATGGTTTATGGCATTGTTGCCGACACATGATATATTTAAACGATAATCATAAAAATCGTGGGCGATCTATGTTTGACGGTAAGTCTATATTGATAACAGGTGGTACAGGTTCATTCGGTCATAAATACACCGAAAACTTGTTGTCACGCTACAACCCCAAGCGCTTAATCATTTATTCGCGTGATGAACTCAAACAGTTCGAAATGCAGCAAAAGTTTAACGCTCCATGCATGCGCTATTTCATAGGCGATGTGCGAGACAAAGACCGCCTTACCCGAGCAATGCAGGGTGTGGATTACGTTATTCATGCAGCCGCTATGAAACAAGTCCCCGCTGCTGAATATAATCCCACTGAATGTATCCGCACTAATATTGATGGTGCTGAGAATGTTATTAACGCAGCTATTGATAATTCGGTAAGCAAAGTCATTGCCTTGTCGACAGACAAAGCGGCTAATCCTGTAAACCTATACGGCGCTACTAAACTTGCCTCCGACAAGCTATTTGTAGCGGCAAATAATATGGTAGGCTCAGGAAAACCTCGATTTTCGGTAGTGAGATATGGAAATGTAGTAGGCTCTCGTGGCTCGGTTGTTCCTTTTTTCGAAAAGCTCATTGCAGAAGGTACAGACCATATTCCTGTTACGCATACAGATATGACCCGCTTTTGGATAACCCTTCAACAGGGCGTAGACTTTGTTCTAAAGAATTTCGAGCGGATGCTTGGCGGCGAAATATTCGTTCCTAAAATACCATCAATTAGAATCACCGATTTGGCCGAAGCTATGGCACCAGGTGTGCCAATAAAAATTGTGGGCATTCGACCAGGTGAAAAGCTTCACGAAATGATGTGCCCCGGCGACATGGCTTTTCATACTTTTGAGTATGATGACCACTTCGTGATTGCGCCAGCTATTAAATTCTTCAATAGAAGTAACGACTTCACCGTAAACGGGCTAGAAGAACAGGGTAAACCTGTGTCTGATGGCTTCGAATATGTTTCTGACACTAACCACCATTTTCTTACAGTTGAAGAAATTATTTCTTGTAATAAGGACGCTGCTAAGTGATCCCTTACGGACGCCAGTCAATTGATGAAGATGACATTAACGCTGTTGTCGACACACTAAAATCAAGCTGGCTGACACAGGGGCCTGCTGTTCCCGCTTTTGAAAAGGCCTTGACTCAATTTTGTGGTGCCGAGCATGCGGTCGCAGTAAATAGCGCTACGTCTGCGCTGCACCTTGCTTGCCTCGCTCTTGGGGTACAACAAAACGATATTGTATGGACAAGTCCCAACTCTTTCGTAGCTTCAGCAAACTGTGCTGTTTATTGTGGTGCGACAGTCGACTTTGTTGATATAGAGCCTAACACTGGCAATATATCTGTTAATGCATTAGAGGCTAAATTAGCACAGGCCAAAGAGCAAGGGACCCTCCCTAAAGCTCTGATCCCAGTGCATTTCGCAGGTCAGTCATGCGATATGAAAGCGATTGCCACACTTGCTAAGAAATATAACTTTTGTGTCATTGAAGACGCTTCCCACGCGATTGGTGGGAAATATTGCGAACGCCCCGTAGGTAGCTGTCAGTTTTCAGATATTACGGTTTTCAGTTTCCACCCTGTTAAAATAATAACGACCATGGAAGGGGGCGCAGCCTTAACTAATAGCAGCGAATTAGCTCGGCAAATACAGCTGATGCGAAGCCATGGCGTTACCGCTAATCAAGACGAAATGACTGAAGAATCGCACGGACCTTGGTATTACCAGCAAGTTCAGCTAGGGTTTAACTACCGCATGAACGATGTAGAAGCGGCCTTAGGTGCAAGCCAGTTAACTAAACTAACTCAGTTCGTAGAGCAAAGAAACGAGCTCGCGTCTTTTTACAACGACGCATTCAGAAAACAAAATAAGATCACGCCGCTTGAGGTTATAACCGAATGCTACAGTAGCTATCACTTGTACGTGATTAGATGCACAGGTTTAAACTCAGATTCACACAAAGCGGCAATCGAAGCCTTAAGGGAAAAAGGAGTTTTTGCTCACGTTCACTACATTCCTATTCACCTTCAGCCATATTATCAAAAATTAGGCTTTAAAAAGGGTGATTACCCTCAAGCAGAACAATACTACGAACACGCGATTACGCTTCCTCTATATCCTTCACTTACCAGAGAAGAAGCGCAATATGTAGTTGATACAACGGTTGATATTGTTAATCAACTATCGCGCTAACCTCTTCAGCTAATATTGGGTCGCCAATATTGTAAGCCCTTGATGCATTTTGACTTAGAAGTGCGTCTAAATGTTGCGGGGCCAAGCCAAAACCTGTTCTGAGCGATTTAACATTGTCATGAGTGAAGGGCTGACCTTTCTCAATGGCCACGCTAGCGTAAAGCGAGCGGCGTCTTAACTTATCTTTTTCACTTACCTCGTAAGTGACCTTACCTAACGCAAGCTCTACCTGACGAACACTTTTCACCATGTCTGCGAATTCGCCTGGCTCCATTGAAAACGCGGAATCTGGACCACCTAAAGCTCTGTCTAAGATAAAATGCTTTTCTACGACTCTGGCTCCCATCGCTGCGGCCGTTACCGGTACCACAGAGCCCATGGTATGGTCAGAAACACCTACAGTGGTGTCGAATGTATCACGCATATCTACCATGGTTTTAAGATTGGCATCAGCAAGAGTAGAGGGGTAATTTGACGTGCACTTTAAAAGTGTTACTTGGTAATTGTTTTCTTGGTGACAGGTTTCTAACGCTAAGGCAATGTCAGCTTGTTGCGCTACCCCCGTTGAGATAATAATAGGTTTGCCCGTTTTCGCAACCGCCCTTATCAATGGAATATCAGTAATTTCAAACGAAGCGATTTTATAGAGGGGAACATCAAGCTGCTCTAAAAGTGCCACACCATCTAAATCAAACGGGCTAGAAAAAAATACCAAGCCCAACTCTTGAGCTACTTTTTGAAGTGGCTCATGCCATTCGTAAGGCATAGATGCTTCTTTGTATAAATCCCATAAAGTACGGCCTTTCCATAGGCCGTCTTTGCGCTTTCCAAAAATGTCATTATCTATATTTATGGCCAGCGAATCAGCAGTATAGGTTTGTACTTTAACCGCATTAGCTCCTGCTTTCGCCATTGCTTTTATCGTATCGACCGCCAAATCAAAATCGTTATTGTGATTAGCGGACAACTCGGCAATGATGAATACTTGATCGGTAAACGGGTACATCTATTAAGACTTATTAAAGTATACAAGTACGTCGTCAATAGACTTTAGCTTATCAAGGTCTTCGTCTGGCACAGTGACGCCAGTTTTGCCTTCAAGCTCCACAAACAAATTGAATAAATCTAAGCTATCTAAACCATACTCTGAAAACGCTTGTTCGCTACCTAGGTTGGTCACATCTGCTGTTACACCAGAATCAGTCATTGCTTGCTTTACGTCTACTTCAGTTAACATATTCTTCATTCCTCTTTAATAGGCAGGTGGCCCACGAAAACCCTACGCCAAATCCGCTCAATACGAGTCGCGTTGAGTTGTCGCTATGTAAATAGTTTTTCAATATGAGCGGGATAGATGAAGATACAGTATTCCCCGTCTCTTCTAAGGCTTTAATAAACTTATCTTCACTGCCTTTGAAGCGCCTTGCTATTGCGTCAACAATAGCCAAGCTCCCTTGGTGTAAAATGAAAGCATCCACACTCTCTTCGGACCAATCATTTTTTTCTAATAATGATTTTATAGCAGGAGCAACATTCAATGAAGCAAAGTTAAAGACCTGCCTTCCATTCATATAAAGCTCGCCTTGCTCTACCTTTAGATGTTCAGCGCCTTTTCCATCCGTACCAAAGGTACAATCTGAAACTAAAAATTGTGGATTTTCTCCCATCCATGTAGCAGAAGCGGCGTCGCCGAACAGCATAGAGGTTGTTCTATTGGGCGTTGTAATCACTTTTGAGTACGGATCGGCGGTAACCAGGACGCCATTTTTCTTACCAGTTGCAGTCAAGAAGCCTTGTAGTATTGATAATCCATAAACATACCCTGAGCACCCCAGTGAAACATCGAAGGCAGCTACATGAGTAGGTAACGCTAGTTTTTGATGCACAAGGGCGGCGCAGTGTGGCAAACCGTGACCGTCTGGGTTTTGAGTTACAACAATTAGTGCATCTATGTCTTCTTTAGCAAGGTCCGATTCAGAAAGTAAAGTTTCCACCGCCTTTACTGCCATATCAGAGGTATCATCACCCTCTTCTAATCTTGGCAAAAACCGAGCACCGAGTTTGGTCTCAACAAATGATGCTGTTTCCTCAAAAGCTTCCGCTTGCTTGAAGTTGTCTACGCCGTCTTTAGGTATGTAGCTTGAAATAGCTTTAATGCCTATCATGCTATTCTCCAACAATAAACTGCACGGTTCCAAAACGTTTACCATCGATTATAACGTCGTTAATCGAAAACTTGTTTTGCATCATCCGCGTAGTTTTTATAGAAACGCTTTCATAAACTATCGGCAGCTCATCGGAAAAGTTAAGCTGCCCCACCAACCACTTTCCTTTATTTAGACTAAAGAGGGTGTTGTGGAGCTTTTTCGTTAGCGCCACTACAAGTTCAACGGTTGTGCAGTTGTTGCGACAAGAAGCAGTAATTTGTTGCTGCGAAGCAACTATTTCAGCATCTTTTACTAAAGCATCCTCGTCAAATGGATAAGATTCGTCCACTGGTGTAGCAGTCTCGACAATTACACCACTTATACTCTCCCGAGTATTCTTATCAAGGAACTGGACAGCGCCAACAATATTTTCTTCAACCCCCACCGCGCCTTGCCCAAGTAAAACTTCACATTGGCGATGAATTAACTGCTTAAATATGAGTTTAGTCACGATTTGATTTTCATCACACACTGCCGTGCTAAGCCACGTATAGAAATCCGTACTGTGTAAATAATCTCGCGAGCCTTTAAACTTGAGTTCTGTTTTCATTATCGAATCCTTTTAGCCGGATTTCCCAACATAGTTGCGCCAGGGGCAACATCTTTGAAAATAGCAGCGCCAGCAGCCACCGTGCTGTACGTACCAATACGTACGCTGTCTCTAACCACTGAATTTGGGGCTATTTGAACGCCTTCTTCGACATGAGCATAGCCACACAAGGTTGAATTAGGGCCGATATCAACTAGATTATCAAGCGTAACATCGTGCCCCAGGTTTGCATTCGCGCGAATAAAGCAGTTGTCCCCTATCTTCGCTCCAGGCTGGAGCACTGCATTGGCTGCAACGACTACCCCGCTCCCCAGTTGAACATTAAAGCTGATGCTTGCAGATGGATGCACCAGTGTCGCCAAACGGTTTTGTGGGATATTTAGCTGTTTAAACTTGTCGGCGCGAACTTTCATTTTTCCAACAGACAGTAGCGCATAAACGAACGAAACATCACCGTCTAAGCTTTCCCATTCATGAGGAGCGCCTAATACTGACCATCGCTCGATGTACTCCCCGACAGGAATATTGTCATTTAAAAACCCTACAAGCTCGACTGGCTCCCCGGCCTTAATTAAATCAAGAACAATTTGCGCGACAACTAAGCCATTCCCGCCACCACCTATGATCACTACCTTTTTCAACACATCCTGCCTTTAACTTATAATTTCATCTACCCACGAGTGGGCGTGGTTGTATGCATCCATAACCGATAGCGCCTTAGCAGACATTTCATTCAATTTATCTGAAGAGCACCTTAAGTCCTCAAGCACGTTAATAACACGTTGTCCAACCTCTTTTAAGTTTTCACATTTTGTATTGAAGTCGCCAACATAAACCACCGCTCCCTTGGCTTCTAATGCGTTTGCTTGCGCAACTTGATTTTGAGCAATGGTGAGGATAACTGTGGGTAAGGCCATCATACAGCGCTCCCAAGATATGGTCCCCCCTCCGCCAATAGCTAAATCAGCTTGTGACATTAACGATGAAATATTCGATGCCTGTACATGTAATTCGATGCCATGTTGTTCACAGAACGTTATTATTTCTTGCTTATGTGGATGATGCTTGCCTATAACAACATCTACGCTGACAGGGTCATCTAACTTTTCATTCCATTTGGCGAGCAGTTCGCATACAAACAAGGTGGCATTATCTTTGTCCATGCCGCCAAAGCAAACAAAAACGCGTTTTACTGATTTGCGCAGTATAGGAGAGATTTGAGTGAACTCTCCTCGCAACGGAAAGTACTCTGGGCCAATCATGAGCCTAGTGGACTTTGGTATTTTTGCACCCCATTTCTTTTGTGCATCGAGTACTAAATTAGGGTCAATTAATACATCGCATTGCAGCGCACGGTCTGCTAGACCATCAATCACAACGACTTTGGCATTAAGGGCTTCTTTCACCGTATCGTGCCATTGAGAGGTAAGCGAAAAATGGTCGACTACGATAATTATGCGCTCTGTTAGCGTAACTGGCTGTATTGCCGCCAATGACATCTCTGCGTCATTCAGTTCTGTACCACCTAACCATTTAGCATGGGGGCACCAACTCCCTTCATATTCGGCAGACTCGGCTACAGGTAGCTCGATAACCTTAAAACCTGCTCGCCTCACTTCATCTAAACAATGACCTTTATGAGGCTTTGAAATAAAGGTTATTGATATGCCACGTTCATACAGCAACTTAGCCAACGTCAGGCAGCGCATTATGTGACCTGTTCCTATGTGCTCAGCACTGTCCGCGCGGATCAGCACCCTAACTGAGTGGCCCACCCTTACAACCCTCGAGACTGTATCGCGCTAAATAAAAGTTCTGCAGTTTCCCAATCTTCCTCGGTATCAATATCTTGTACGCGATATCTTGGCATCAAAAACGCGCTGGCGTGATGAGAGTACATAGGCAAGTTTTGCAAAAAAGCCTCTGCTTTTCCCCAGTAAAATTGCCCGGCATCATGATAGGCTTCTTGTAGATCTTGAGAACGTGTTTTCATTTGCTTTTTATCGAACATTTCAATATCGCCTTGCGGCGTGAAGTAAAAAGCACGCTGAATTGGGAAAGGGAAACTGGTAGCCGCAAAGCAAAAGTTTCTCTTTGAACTTTTTAACTGTGCAAAGGCGCTAGCCAAATCATTAGATGTGACAAAAGGGGCCGTAGCATATAACACACAACAGTATTCTGCCGGTTGCTCGTTCTCAGCTAACCATGTGAGTGCGTGATTAACTACATCGCGGGTTATCGCGTGGTCATCGGACAGTTCAGCGGGTCGGACGAACGGAACTGTTGCCCCCTTTTCAATAGCAAACTGCGCAATTTCGTCATCATCAGTGCTCACAATAACCTTATCAAATTGCGCAGAGTTCAAAGCGGCTTCGATAGACCAGGCAATAATAGGCTTGTTGCAAAAAGAACGAAGGTTTTTTCGCAAAATACGTTTACTACCGCCGCGCGCTGGAATTATTGCTACATTCATATATGTCTCTGCTGTTAGCGTATTCTGGTTTAGTAACTTTTGACGCTAATGGCACGATGACTCAACGATTCAGTCACGCTAAGCCGACTTCTTTTTACTGAAAATGAGTTTTGTCTCACAAAGTGATGTTTCTAACGGCCTTGGACACAACCAAAATCTATCACCGCCTTCATTAGTCATCTCTTTATCGGCCAGAGGTTCAGAAGCTAAAGCAAACATGTTATAGGTTTCAAATGATGTCATACCGCAGGATAGTATAGAGAAGTAATTCTCAAAGAAGCTTCCCCAATCTTCTTGTTCAAGCTTAGGAAACACCAATTGCAATTTATCGCTCGAAGTTAGCGCAAGTACCGCGGTAAAAACGGCTTTTTCGAGTCTTTTGTCATCAGAACCTTCGAATGGACAAAATACAAGCATATTGCTTTCTTCAGGTTTGAGTTGTTTATGTAATGCCACTAGAAGTTCTGGGTCATTTACAATATACGCCATTCGGCTTACACCAGCCTTTCGCTCTTTCAAACCAGGGACACCTGAAATAACTTCAATCTGATAATGGCATTGGGTATCTTCAGCGTTTTGGTTAATTCCTAGTGCACTTAGTACGTCGCTAACAGATTCACTGACGAAGGCTACGCGTTCTCTTTCTGTAAACTCTTGAAGGGCGATTTCTTGTCTTTCTCTTGTAAAACTTGAGACAGTGTCAAAGGCATCTGGGTACATAGAAATACTCGTTAACGCATCATCGAGAAAGTTGTGCCAACACTCCCTTATAGCCTCAAACTTTTCCATCACAAGTTCGTCGTTCTTGAAATGCGTTAGTTTACTAAAAATACTGTTTATATAGTTCGATGTACCATTGAAGTAGAAAAACAGAATAGAGCATTTACGCAAATACGCTTCGACCAAAAATTTTCGCTGGTCGAACACAAGCTTATCAATATCTTCGCGCCCGTTGAATTCTCTTTCAGATAACGCTTTGAAATTGGTGATATCCTCAATTAACGCTTCATGGTTAAAACGTTTAGCAAATCGCTGTTTGAATTCTGCCGCTGGGATAGGAACATGAGCCTGAGTTTGAATCCAGTTCATCGCTGCCTGTTTGTCTTCCAATGAATTGGTAATAATTAGGGAGTCTTGCTCTAAAGGAGGACTGCCGGCAATTTTGGCGCCATCGTTTAAGTTATATACGTCGGCATCTTTAAACGCTGCAAGGGTTTTCTCAATCACAGATTTAGACATATTGAATTCAAATTTGGTATTTACATAGGGTCTTAAATTCCCCGGCACTACCAATGAAGTGTCTATCCGTTCGGCGTGATTGAACAGTTCGCCACCGTCTTTTTTATAATAGCCTGAAGACTTAGAGTGATGATGGTTAACATCAACCATACCGAGATCTACCCCAAACAAATAAACTTGTTTGAAACCCAGCTCTAAGACGTAATTGATAACGAAATTAGAAACGGTGGGATAGGAAAAATGAAGGAAAGGCAAATCTAACTCAGGAAAGAGTTCTTTCATGAATACCGTCGATGACTCCCCCTCTTTGAAAGCGAGATAAGTATTCTTATAAAGCTCTGCCGTATCAGGGTGCACGCCATTACAGCTGATAAAATTAATTTGCTTTAAATACGCTTTGTCACCAATTCGAGATGCCCAGTCAAAAGACGCCCGGTTTGATTCCACTTCAGCGTGAAAATCAGGAACAATGCCATTGCTATACATTGCCTGAAGCGCCGTACCGCACGAAATGACAATTGCATGTTCTCTTTCTTCTTTTAAAAGCGGCATTAGACTATCAAGAGAGGGGCCATTTCCTACAATAAATACGGCAACATCACTTAGGTCTTTACCCAAGGGCTGCACACCAGCTTTGCGATAAAACCCTATATTGTTTTCTACCGCCCACTTGGTATGTGTTGTCCCAAAGCGAGAATGTTCGAAATATTCTCCCATAGCAACTATCAAACGCAGGTCTTCTCTGAGTTTATCGACAGCAGGCAGTAGCACCTCGTTATCGTAACCAAGGGAGAGGTAGGTGTTAGCAATAATATGAGTACCAATGGAATGGAACTGACTTAACAGGTCGCGAACTAAGTTGCTACCATCATCGCCTATGTTGAGATAAATTCGGTGCCGCTTTTCTTCAACCTTGTTAAGTATTGCTGCCCAATCTATCGCATACAGGGAAGCAAAAAAGTAATCTCGATTAGGCTCACAAACAAAAAGCTTTTCAATATCTCGAGACTCACTTAAAGCTTCAAGTTGATAGCCCACTCCCATTCCAAAAAGAAGCATCGACTTAACAGTTTCAGGTAACTCGCCTTCTTCCTCTTCCATCCCTGCCAAATGTTCTTGAATTCTTCTGACCATTTTATGGTGCGAATAATGAATTAGCTTCCCGCCTGCATAACCTAAAATTAAGTTATCCCGGTTGGGCTGTCTAACAAACGCCTCATAAGCCAGTTCAGATTCGCGTTTTGGACTATCACCATAAAGTGGCGTACAGGTCTCTATATGAAAAAGGTTTACTTCTCCACACTGGTTCGCTTGAGGCTCCCACTTGAGCGGAACATAATCTTTGAATTCGTGTGCAATGTCTGGGTAGTACTTTGAGAACGCCGCTATATTTTTATCAAAGGTGTCGCGACTAAGGTGGCTTTTATCCCAATTACTTCTCGTGACTATAGGGTTCCATGGGACTAAATAATCGTCGAATGGTTGCACTGAAGGGAAGGAAAACAAACGTTTTTGTACGTTATCGATGGTTAGCTCTGACAGGCTTCTCATTACTGAGTCGAAGCTCACACTGTGATAGTGCTGATAAAAATAGACACTGGTAAAAGGGCTAACTTGCTTTAATTCACTCAAGTCCTCTAAGACCGAACTTCCATCACGCTGGCTTTGAAAGTAAATCGCCGTCCCTTTCCCAGCGGCAACCTTAAAAATTTCCGGCCACACACCTGTGTGCAAAGAGCAGTGTGTGTATTCAAAATTTGGTTCGTAAAGAATAATACTTTTAAAGTTAGTTTCTCTCACTAGCTTTAAAAGGTGAATGCCTAATCCCAATCCCAGCACCACCAATACGTCAGCATCACCTTCAAGAGGATATGCTTGCCGTGAAAAACCGTTTTTATCTAAAACCGATGGTGAACGTAAAAAAGCATCCACATGTTTGTGGATATTGGCTGTTACCTGGTCGCCATACAATACCTTGCCGCTATTAAAATCGACAATATCGAGCTCTTTATCTTTGTTGATAAACACAGACGTAGACGTGCTTCGCGATTGCATTAACTGAGCACAGATAACAGGCATCACACGTTTGAAGGCTATTAGACTTTTTTCTTTGTTCTTTTTTATCGCATATGCAGATTCGACTTCTAGTGATGTTTGCTGTTCTTCATCATCTAAAAGGTAGAATTTAATGGCTTTAAGCATTATTTTTTATATCTCTTTGCCGCTTTTTGCGCTCTTGAAAAGCCAACTATCTCCTCTTTTGCTGCTAACTTCAACTCAAGCGCTAGCGCTTCGAGTTCTCGGTTAATAGTTAATTCATTTTCAGCAAAAGCTGAGCGTTCATCGTCTGAAAGTCGGCGCAACTCGCGCAGCACTATAGAATGTCGAAGGCTAATAAGGTGATGGAATTGTTCAGTCGAGAGCGCGGCAGGCTCTGCCGCCACGCAAACCGCAATTGCTGCGTTAACTTTACCTAGAAAAAGTGGTGTTAAGGAATGGTTTAATTTATCAAGGTTCAAATGGCTTGCTTACTTTCTCGTTGCGCCCGAAATGCCTCTTCTTTGGCTTCCTGAGGAATTTGCACCCATGCATCTCTAATCGGTGCTAAAAGTGAAGACACTTCATCTAACAAAGCTACGTCATTGTTTACATGAGCTTCATTTAGCTTTTCAATCATAAATTCATATAGGGCGAACATATTTTCAGCAACTTCTCCGCCCACTTTTACGTCTAACGTATCACGTAAATGAATAATAATAGCTGTGGCTTTAGAAATGAAAGTCGCCTTTTCTTTAAGCTCTCTTCTTTCCATTGCACCTTTTGCGTAGGCAATTCTATCTAACGCGCCCTGAAGCAACATCAAGGTTAATTTATGTGGATCTGCATTGGCAACATCTTGCTTCAAATTGCCTTTTTTGTAGGCATTTATACCTTTAAGGGACATACTTTCTCCGAAACTCGTACGTTATAGTGCGGCTAATAATGCCGAGCTTGTCTGGTTCAATTGGGCCACGGTCTGATCTAAGTTTAGGTATTTGTCTCGTAAAATTTGTTCATAGCTAAACATACGAAGCTCTAGGGTTTCCCTATCAGCATAGACATCTTCCCTATTTTCTTTCGCCGTTTTTTCACGTAGAGAAATAAGGCCACCAGATGATGTGAACTCGTCAACGAAATCGTATAAACGAACAGCTATACCTTCGTTTTCATCAGTAAACAATGTAGCGATATCGTCAAAATTATCTTCCAACGCATCTTTTAATCTGTCTTCACCAGACCCGATTCCGAAGTCTGAAGAACTAATTTCAAGCTTTCCATCTTGGTCTAGCTCTATGCCAAGTCTGAATAAGCCACCAAGTTCTGATGAAGAAACATTGTCCCCGATAATTGAAGAAAGCCCTGACTGAACACCTCTTAGTAATGAGTCTCCAGCTAGTGCCCCATCTTCTTCCAACTCGGATTCACCGTAGCGTGTTAATGTACCTATCTCGTCAATTATAGCATTGTAATTATCAACGAAATCTCTAATTTTTTGTTCTAGCCCTTCTTTGTCAAAACCTATTTTCAGCGTTGTTGACAAAAAATTGCCTGCATTGTCTTTTGGTGAAATTTCGTTTACGTCAAAGGTAACGTTTTGAATTGTATTTTCAAACTTGTTCGATTCGCTTTGAACTTCAATACCATCCACAAATGCTATGGCGTTTTTCGCCGACTCAATATTAGCTGCACTAATATTATTAGTACCGCCAGCAGTTGAAAGTCTGTCAAGTTCAGCAGCGCCCGTATCGTTGTTGATAACTAAATCATTGCCTTCACCAGTCTCTTCAGACAAAAACACCAAGCGAGGCCCTTCGGCAGTACCTGTATCTATGATATTTGCGGTTACACCAAAGTTATCGTCGGCACTGTTTATCGCTTCTCTCAGGTCAACAAGAGAAGTGCCTGAATCAACGTTGATAGTAAACGAATCGCCACCAGGAATACTAAAGGTTAACGAGCCTGTTCCAGAAGTTAAAACAGGATCTGTACTGGAAGTAAATGCACCGGCGTCAGTTGTTATACGACTCCCTGACGCAAGCTGTTGTACGGTAATATCGTAACTTCCGCGCAAGGCAGAGCTCGACGCATCAGCCGATAGAACGTCGTCATCTTCAGAGGGGTTAACGACTGTAGGCTCTCGACCATTGATATCAGTATCGCTACGCAAATCGTCTACTGCATCTTTAAAATCTGACAGCTTTGACTTTATTTGACCAAGACCAGATATTTCAGCTTCGATCTGCTCTTCTTTTGCGTTTAGCCTTTCTTCTTTCGGCAATCTCTCAGCATCTAAGAGCTGCTGAACAAGATCGTCAAGTGCTAAACCTGAACCTACACCTAGCGACTGAATAGTCATAACCTACCTCATTAAACCTGATTGTTGATAAACACCCCTACACTATTCCCTACATCCTGCTGTAGTTCTTGGATTCTTTCGGCAAGCTTTAAAAGCTCCTCGGAAGGTATTTGCCGAATAACATCTCCAGATTGACCGTCTTTAACCGTTACTACTGAACGGTTAGTATTTTCGTCGATCGAAAAAGTTAAGTCCCTGTTTTGAACAGTTAGAAATGATTCAACTTTTGCCACTGCCTCTTCGAGTTTAGCAGCATTCCTCTCTCCACCTTGGTTATCGGCGTCTTGGGATAAACCTTGAGACAAATTTTCCTTTTCTAATTCAGCATTAACTTGCTGAGTTAAAGGCGCCTTTGCAAGCTCATCTGTATTGATAACGCCATTTTGCCCCTCTTTAGGTGAACTTAGATTCTCCTTTACAGACGGTGCAGTATTAGCAGCACTATCCGGCGATGCCCCTATTCCTGTACTTGATGCAAAAGGCTGACCATTTTGAATATTCGGTATTTCCACGTTTCTACCCCCTTCTGAAACGACAAAACGGGAGCCTGCCTAAGCAAGCACCCGTTACATCTCAACTAAGGCTAAATTGTATTATAGCTTATCCAAGCAACGATAGCGCAGTCTGTGGACGCTGATTAGCCTGGCTCAGAACTGAAACAGATGCTTGTTGAATAATCTGGTTACGTGTTAGTTCAGCCGTTTCCGCCGCGAAATCTGTGTCTCTGATTTGAGAGCGTGCCGCAGACAAGTTCTCACTGATGTTACTCAGGTTACGAATAGTCGACTGGAATCTGTTTTGAAGCGCACCTAAATCAGCACGAACGCCCCCGATACCAGAAATTGCAGCATCTACAGCGCTAAGTAGTGCAGATGCACCAGCCGCCGTAGAAACACTGTTGCTATCGATACCAAGACCAGCAGTACTAAAGCCAGTGATTGAACCTAGGTTACCAGTTGAAAGATTTACTGAAATCGTTTGACCTGCGTTAGCACCTACTAGGAATGAAGCAGAAAAATTACCATCTAAGATGTTAACGTTACCAAACTGAGTATCCGTTGCGATACGAGAAATTTCAGTTCTTAGCGCTGATACTTCTTTTTGTAGCGCCAAACGGTCGGCAGAAGAATTGATACCGTTTTGCGATTGGATAGATAACTGGCGAATACGCTGTAGGCTTGTTGTGATCTCGCTGATCGCACCTTCGGCTGTTTGCGCTAACGAAATAGCATCATTTGCGTTACGTACAGCTTGGTTCAAACCTTCAACCTGAGATGTAAGTCTGTCAGAAATTTGAAGGCCTGCAGCGTCATCTGCCGCACTGTTAATTCTAAAGCCTGAAGACAATCTTTCGAACGACGTAGATAAACGATCATTTACGTCAAAAAGCTGACGTTGTGCGTTGATCGAAGACACATTTGTGTTAACGAATAAACTCATTGGAATACCTCCTAGGGACTCGTCGACCAATGTGGTACGATCAAATCCTTCCAGTTCATATTAGCTTGGTCACTACTCCGAGCTAACGCCTCTGTTAAAAGTAAAGTAAATTACCCCTCAACTATAGGTATCGGCCAACCCTTTAGATTCTTTAGTCTTATTTTTATTTTTTTTGAAAAAATTATTTAGAATTACCCTAAACCAATGATTTATATAAAAAAGAAATTTAATAAAAATAATCTAACTACGCGAATTCTTCGTAATTTTTTAGATAAATGTAGGTGCAAGTATGAAAGTTGTTCAATGAGGGTACTTCATTGCAGTCGTCAAAAGGCAACCCAATAAAGGTTTGCACATTCAATTTAAGTGCATAGAAAATAGAAGTAAGTGATTAATGCATATCGGCACACGATAAAAGTCAGATTTTTGAAATACTCTTCAAAATTGGCATCGAAGCTGCAAGTAAGAGTTTGAACAGATTGTCTTGCTCTGCAATTTGTTTGAAATTGGCGGGATGTTTCGGTAATACTAAAAAAAAGGCCGAGACAATTTAACTCTCGGCCAATTTGCTCACGTTAGGAGATTGAGCAAATTCAGTTTCTGTCGGCTGGCAGGTATTTAGTAGGATAAACTGGCCTCTCAACCAACACTTCTACACTCTCAGTCCTGTTAGTCGACGCTTTCTTAAGGGAGCGGCCTCATTGGCCGCTTACCTTCTTTAGGGGATGGCCTCTCAACTCCTTCCCAAATAAAGCGTCTAACCTATTAACCACCTAGTAGTGAAAGTGCAGCCTGTGGACGCTGATTTGCCTGCGCCAGGATAGTGGTACTTGCCTGCTGCAAAATCTGGTTGCGGCTCAATTCTGCCGTCTCGGTGGCAAAGTCCGCATCTTTAATTCGCGATCTTGCCGCTGATACGTTCTCTGAGATGTTACTTAAGTTTCTAATTGTAGATTGGAATCTATTCTGGATAGCACCCAAATCTGCACGTAGGCCACCAATTGCCGATATTGCCGTATCAACATCATCAAGAAGTGCTGATGCGCCAGCGGCAGTTAGTACGTCAGCTGAAATAATTCCCAAGCCAGTAGCGCTAAAGCCGGTTACACCTGCTGCAGTTAGTGCTTGAGACGATAGATTAACAGAAATCGTCTGACCTGAGTTCGCGCCAACTAAGAACGATGCTGAAAACACACCAGAAAGGATACTTACACCGGCAAATTCGGTAGTCGTTGCAATTCTTGAGATTTCCGTTCTTAGTGCAGACACTTCTTTCTGTAGCGCTGCTCGGTCTGCAGAGCTGTTAATACCGTTTTGAGATTGAATCGCCAAGGTACGAATACGCTGCAAAGCTGTGGTTGTTTCGGCCATTGCGCCTTCAGCTGTTTGCGCTAATGAGATACCGTCGTTAGCGTTTCGAACCGCCTGGTCTAAACCTTGAATTTGTGAAGTCATACGGTCAGTAATTTGCAGTCCAGCCGCATCATCTGCCGCGCTGTTAATTCTGAAGCCTGAAGAAAGGCGCTCAAAAGCAGTGCTCAGATTATTACCTGTAGTGAACAATTGACGTTGTGCATTTAATGATGACACATTGGTATTAACAAATAGACTCATGGGTCTCTCCTAACAGTTTCGAGTATGGCGCTATTGGTTTTATTATTTGCGCAATTAATTTAAATATTTGGCATAACCTGTGCTTTGAAAACTCTGTCAGTTTATTCTGACGTTTCATTGGCACACTACCAATGGAACTTGCTAAATAGAGAAGTTTCTTCTCTTTGCTGGTCGGTGGGTTTGGTGTTCCAGAACCTCAAACCTCTCACTACCTCCTGGCTCTATTCTCGCCGGTCAGCAGCTCTAACCATCTATCAGCAAACTCCATCTTTTATCGACCTTTGCTTGAAATTACTTTAATATTTTTTTCAAAACCTTTTGTCGACTTAAAGCACTGTATTTCCTAACTTTTAAACTCAGAATCTTAAAGTAAATCTGAATTAAAACGGTGCTATTAACGCTTTTAAACATAAACTTTAGAAGCGTAGAGGATAAAAACATCGTTTATCTCCCCTTTGTATTAGTTATCGTCAAAGATCGATTTTTACTTTAGATATTTTTTCAAATTTTTAGATAAAAAAGAGAATAAATAAAAAAACCTCTTAACTTCATAGTGTTAGGGCTATGGACTGAAAGCACAAATATGTGTGTAGGCGGGCTTTATAACAATTAAGTGGTTGAGATATAAAAAAGCTGGTCTTGAAAAGACCAGCTTTAAACGCACGTGAACTAGAGCACTACCTCCTGGCTTCACGCTAATTACGATTAACCTAGAAGCTGTAATGCAGCCTGCGGGCGCTGGTTAGCCTGCGATAATACAGTAGTACTTGCCTGCTGAATGATCTGGTTACGGGTTAGGTTAGCTGTTTCAGTCGCGAAATCGGTATCCTTAATCTGTGAACGTGCAGCCGATACGTTTTCAGAGATGTTGCTTAGGTTACGGATAGTTGACTGGAAGCGGTTCTGTAAGGCACCTAAATCGGCACGTAAGCTACCAATTGCAGAGATAGCGCTATCTACACTATCAAGAATTGATGACGCTGCACTCGCTGTAAGTACGTTACCACTGATACCAAGCCCTGTAGGTCCAAAACCTGAAACACCCGCAGCAGTTAGCGTAGGTGAAGACAAGTTAACTGAAATTGTCTGACCTGCGTTCGCACCTACTAGGAACGAAGCAGAGAACGCACCAGAAAGAATACTTACACCGGCAAACTCAGTTGTTGTTGCGATACGTGAAATTTCTGTACGTAATGCAGACACTTCTTTTTGAAGCGCAGCACGGTCAGCAGAGCTGTTGATACCGTTTTGTGATTGAATCGCTAGAGTACGAATACGTTGAAGTGCTGTAGTTGTTTCAGATAACGCACCTTCAGCAGTCTGCGACAGTGAAATCGCATCATTAGCGTTACGTACAGCTTGGTTTAGACCTTCAATTTGTGAAGTCATACGGTCAGTGATCTGTAGACCCGCGGCATCATCAGCAGCGCTGTTGATACGGAAGCCTGAAGATAGACGCTCAAAAGACGTGCTCAAAGAATTGCTTACATCAAAAAGCTGACGCTGGGCATTCAATGAGGATACATTGGTATTAACGAACATAGACATAAAGTCTCTCCTACACTCTCAGTCCAGCGTGCGCTGGCTGTCGGAATTTCCGACGTTTTGTTTTAGTAGTCATCAAGACCTGAGGGGTAATTGATGAACTGGCTCTCTCAGAAACTGTATCGACAACATGCAAATTCTCTTTAGAAAAAATTACGATATTTGCCGATTAGCGGTAATATATTGCCGCTTAAAGAGCTAGAATCCTTCACTAAACATCAGATTTTTAAAGGAGATTTCAATTGAATAAAAAACTCAAATTAATTGAAGTTTGTCGTATCTCACCGCCCGCTATACATGCAGCCTTTACTGATTTGATGGAAAATCCCTACGACAAAAGTAGTAATTCATTGTTGTGTTGTTATCGCCAGGCAACTAATCATGTGAGCAAAGATGGGGTAATAGTTATCCTCACTGTTTGCGAAAAAACGTTTCAGGTTGTCAGTAAGGTTCTGATTAGTGAACCTGGCACAGATTTAAGAGATCCTAAACTGATGTTTGACGGGCATAGGGTAATATTAACGGCCTTTGCAAAGACTATTGATGAAAATGCTCAAGCCCACACAAAAATGCTCAGCGTTTTCACTACCACTGGAAAATCTTGGTCTAGTAAACACTGGTTTGGGGATGATGGATGGTGGATATGGAGGCCACAATGGATAAACAATAAAGCGTTCGGTTTTGCTTATCATCGTCCAGCTGAACACATTTCGCTGTATGAAGGCGACCCAACACGAGCCATGCGCATTCACAAATCAAACGTTTTTGGACTAGCTAAAAACAACAAAGGTTTTCCGAATGAAAGTGCACTTCTGTTTAACTCTGAGGGGCACGCCGCTGTTTTTGTGAGACGTGACTCTGATACATTTTCTGCTCATTTTGGCACTTCCAAACCACCTTATACAAAGTGGAACTGGTGTGATTTAGGTATCTATATTGGTGGACCTTGTGCCGTAGCCTTAAGCGAAACCACATTTTTGGTCGCTGGCCGGCACGTAGATTGGGAAAATCGGAAGTTTTCAACGCGTATTTGGCATTTCGATGCAAAAAGCAAACAGCTTACCGAGGTACTAACATTGCCTAGCAGCGGTGATACGAGTTATCCAGGAATAGTATTAAAAGATGATGTCCTTTATATGTCTTATTACTCAAGTCACATCGATAACGAGGCCAGAGTTTACCTGGCCAAGATCAAGGGCATCAATTCGCTATGTTAGCGTCTGTTAAATGTAGTTGAACAAAGATAAGTTAGATACCTGAGGAAAAGTTGTAAGCGCAGCATTTAGCGCAGTTTCTTGCTTTGCGAATTCAGTAGACGCTTCAGCATAGTCAACGTCTTGAATAGAAGAGCGTTGCGCTTTGGCAGCAATTTCCATATCCAAGTTACTTTCGTAAGTACTTTCAGCAATGTTTAGGCGACTACCTATAGAGGCCCGCTCAAGCGATATTTTCTCTAACCCGTTATCTAAACCGACCAATGCATCGGCAATAGCGTCTTGTAATGCGCCATGATTAATGGTGCTATCCGATAGCAATGTTTGCACTTCGTGAATGGTTTGCGCCATGCTCTTTTTCTCTGGCTGATCGAGAGAAAAATCAATGCTCGTACCCGGAGCTGCTACGGCATCAAACTGCATTCCTTTTATTGTGAACGGTTCGCCAGACGTGTAGCCCACTGTGTCAATAACTGCACCGCTGTTTTGATTAACAAGTTGTGCCTGACCTGAGCCCAAAAAGTCTATGCGAAAATCGTTATTCGAGCTATTCACCGCGTCGTAGTTATTGTTAAAAAAGGTATCAAAGGTGCCTTGTTCTGAAATGGTGGCTCCGTCTAACGATCCCACCGTACTACCAGTAACCGAGAAGTTAAAACGAGATAATACATTTTCAAAAACTTCATAACCGTTACTGGTTGATTGAATTTTTGAACTGTTAGAAAGTTGGATAAAATTAACACCAGCATCTCCAGAGAAAGAGATGGCATTACCCCCAGACGCGGGGTTGTAAGTAAACGCCTGGTTTCCAGACTGAAAGCCCGCATACAAATAATTTCCGTCTGCATCTTGGGTATTCATCAGATCGAACACCTCAAGCTTTATTTGCTCTAACTCTGAACCAATAGCACGTTTGTCAGGATCGTCTAAAATCCCATTTCCAGCTTGAACGATAAGCGTTCTCGCACGATTTATTGAGTTGGTAATATTTGTCAGCACAGCCTCTTGCTGTTCAAGCGACCCCGTTACCAAATCATTATTGCGTTGAAACTGAGTAAGCTCATCGATTTCTTCGGTTAAGCGCAGTACTTTCGCTGCTCCAACAGGGTCATCGCTGGGCGTGATTATGCGTTTACCTGAAGCTAGCTGTTCTTGGGTTTTCGCCAAGTCGCCCTGATTTTGCATAATCGAGCGCATGTTTTGATCATAAATTTGATTCGTTGATATACGCATAGCTCACCTACCTTGCTGATTGCAAAATGGTATTAAATAATTCTTGGGCCGTAGATAAAATACGTGCTGCAGCTGCATAGCTCTGCTGGTATTTTATCAAGTTAGCAGCTTCTTCGTCCAAGCTTACGCCCGACACAGACTCAAACCAGTTTTGCGATTGAACTTTCATCGCTTCAGCCGAAGCCAATGAGACACTAGCCATTGATGCATCTTCACCAATACGCCCTACCATAGACGCATAGGCATCTTGAAACGTTCTTGGCGTATTGGTTGCTTCACTACTCACCTGAACTTTATTTTCATTCTGAAGAGCAGCTAAATTAAGCGCATTGCTGTTATCGTTGAACCCATCTGTATTATAGCTAATTGAAAAGCTATCACCTGCTTTTGGCACACCATCTAAGCTCAGATCAAAACCTGGATCAGGACTTATTCCCGCTTGAGTGATAAGGTTCGTTAAATCCGTTGTACCCGTTACAGTAGCTAAAACCGTCCCGCTTCCATCTAACACTTCATAGGTATCGGCAGCCGTAAAGCTAATTTGAGCGGGTGCTGAATTTAAAAGGCCACCCGCTCCATCAAAAGCAGAGGTTCCCACTTCCGTATTCGAAACAGTTACATCTATTACGTTAGCGCTGCCTAAGTTTGTACTGTCAGCCCCAGCTCGTACCGGATTGGCGAAAGCTAAATCCTCTGGGCGATTTGTATCTAAACTTATATTTGAAGCCACATCCTTTGTTGGCTGAATCAAAAACTCGTTACCCACGGTGTAGGGATCGCTCCCTGCAAAGTCTATTTCGATGCCGCCAGGTAGCTCATTAAAACCTGACGTAACAGCAAAGTTTGAAAAAATGATATCATTGCCTGAACCGTCTTTTTTAGGCGTGCCGTCTGGATTTAGAAATGTGATTTCTATTTCACTGGGTACACCAGCGGCAACGGCCGTCACTTCAATTTTGTAATCGGCGTCGGTTAATTCAGCGCCCTTGCCTTCGGTGATTTGTGCTGTAACTACGTAGTCGCCATTGGTGTCTTCATAGGCTAGCCCTCTAAAAGAAGGAATGTCGAAAATGTTACCGCCTATTTGCCCGTCTAAGTCCATACCCAGTTTATTCTGCGTATTCATCGCATCGGCAAAAGCGACGGAGAGCTGACCTACGTCGCGCATTGTTGGTCCTAAAACTTCATTGCGATACCTAAACAAGCCTCCTAAAGCTCCGCCTAAGTCTTCTTCGACGACACGTATTGAAGCATCGTTTTTAGTTTGCGAGCCAAAATTAGTTTCTAGTTTGATCTCTTTGGTCGTTAAATCAGCGTTAGAACTTAACTCAAAAAGATTGAATGCGCCGTTTTCGAGTACGAGTGACTCGCCGGAAGTTAGGTTAATAGTAACAGCGCCGTTTTGAGTGGTGCTCTCTTTTACAGTAATTCCCATTATTGAGGCAAGCTCGTCTATCGCCTGATCTCGTTCGTTAAGAAGAGCACTGGGCTGGTCACTCGTATTGTTGCCGTTTGCAATAACAATATTGCGATTTAAATCACCAATATTGCCTATTAGGGTATTCGCTCTGTTAACCATTGAAGTGAACTCTAAATTGAGCTCTTCTTCTTTTTCCAACATATAATCCGACAAGGTTCTCATTCGGTTATAGAGGGATTCAGATTTACTAAGTACCTGTTCACGAGATGCAAGGTTTGTTGGATCGTCGGCGGCGGTTTGCAATGCAGAAAAGTATTCACTTAACCCCTGAGAAATAGAGTTGGCTTCGCTGGCCAGAAGATTGTCAATTGCCGTAGTTTTACTAGAAAAAGCTTCGAGTTCACCTACCGATGTAATATCACGACGCAGTTGGTTTTGTGCAAATACGTTGATAACGCGCTCAGTATTTCCAATCTCCACACCGAATACTTGGCTGTTTTGAAGCTCCGTGCGCTCGCGGACATAACCAGGTGTATTCACATTAGCAATATTGTTACTCGTAGTTTGAAGTAACTTGTTGCTAGCGTTTACGCCGCTTGTAGCTAATGAATATAAATCAACAGAACTCACTGTATTCTCCTCACCTATAGCTTCTAAACTATGGCATCAGCGCACTAAGACGTTCGCTGTTGTAAACGGCCATTATCTTGCTGGCATATTCAGGGTCAGTAGCGTAACCCGCGTCTTGAAGCGCACTTGTGTAACGCGCAGCATCTGAAGCATTTTCCACAGCATGGCTATAGCGAGGCTGTGAGGTAATAAAGCGCCCGTAGTCTTCCATTGCCTCTTCTACCGATGAATAGGATCTAAATGCAGCTTTTTGTTTCTGTGGCAGCCCGCTGTTGAATTCCAGTGTGTCGACTACGGCCTGGTCGCCCTGCCATCCTTTGTTCGCTTTGATACCAAACAAATTGTGTGAACTACTTCCGTCAGCTTTATGGATAACGAATTTTCCCCAGCCTGTTTCTACCGCAGCCTGAGAAATGATTGCTTTCGGATCCATGCCGTATTTTGCCGCTACTTTCTCAGCAATAGGCATAAGGCTCTCAACAAAGTCTTCGGGACTTTTGAACATGGCATCTTTTTGCGCCGACTGGCTTTTGATCGAATTAGAGGAAAGTGCTAAATCTTGTGCCTCAGCAACCTTGTACTCACGGTTTCTATTTAACGATGAAATATCACCGTCACTTCTTATGACACTCGCTGGCGTATAGCTATCTTCGGTCTGACCCAGCTGTTTCACAATGACATCAGCTAACCCCAGGCCTCCGCCTGATGTTAAATCTGTAGCCAGCTGTTGGTCGTGCATGTCACGGTAAAACTTCACTTGTTGAGAATTGAACGGACTATTTTCATCGGCAAGGGCATCTTGTGCTTTACGCATAGACTTCAACATCATTTGCACAAATATTGCCTCAAACTGCTGAGCAGCTTCTTGCAATACCGTTTCATCGCCTGACGCAATGGCTTCACGCATTTTGTTAATGCTGCCCATATCATGGACATTACGTGCCATATCAAGCTGATTTTTTGTGCTTAGTGCTTCCATCGTATTTGTTCCGCTCTAACCTTCAGTGTTCCTATCAGATACTCTTAAAAACTACTCGCTTGCTTTAGATAATCACAAGCTCACCGCGTAAAGCGCCCGCTTGACGCAGCGCCTCTAAGATGGCCATTAAGTCACCCGGAGCAGCGCCCACTTCATTAACCGCACGCACAAGTTGATCAAGCGTAACGCCTGGCTCAAACTTGAACATTCTGCTATCAGCCAAGTCCACATCAACAATTGACTGCGTTGTTACCACGGTCTCACCGTCAGCAAATGCATTGGGTTGAGCAACCTGCTGGTTTTCAGAAATCGTTACCGTTAAACCGCCGTGGGTAATTGCCGCGGGCAATAAGCGAACATCGCTGCCTATTACGATTGTGCCGGTACGGCTGTTTATCACAACGCGTGCTGGTGCATCTGCTGGCGTGAATTCAAAGTTTTCCAGAGTAGCCAAGAAGCCGACTCGCTGGCCCACATCACGTGGAGCAGTAACTCGGACCGATGCAGCGTCAATGGGTTTTGCAATGATGTAGCCATTTTCAGGCTGCGCACCTAAGCGTTCGTTAATAGTGTCTGCAAGAGCTTTTGCAGTTGAAAAGTCTGGGTAATGAAGATTAAGGGTCAGCGTGTCGCCATTGGCAAAACCGCTTGGAACCGATTGTTCAACCATGGCGCCGTTCGGAATTCTGCCAACAGTAGGTGTATTCACAACAATGCGAGAACCGTCTCCACCCTGCGCACCGAACCCACTAACCACTAAGCTTCCTTGCGCAACTGCGTAAACTTTGCCATCAACCCCGCGAAGAAACGTTTGAAGAAGTGTTCCACCTTGAAGGCTCGACGCTTCGCCTACGGAAGAAACCGTAATATCTATGGTTTGACCAGGCTTTGCGAAAGCAGGCAATTCAGCATGTACAGCCACCGCTGCAACATTCTTAATTTTGGGCTTAGTGTTGGCATCTAAACTAATACCAAAATTACTCAGCATCGTTCTAAAGCTCTGCTCGGTGAATGGGCTTTGCTCCCCTGTACCAGGTAAACCAACAACAAGACCATATCCCACTAATTGGTTACTACGAACGCCCTGTATGCTCGCTAAATCTTTAATGCGCTGCGCCGCTGCTTGTGAAGATAAAAGCAGTGCAAATACGGCTAATACGACTGAAAATAAACGCATGTCCACTCTCCTACCAAAGCCTAAAGAGGCCACCAAGTTGAATCAAAGAACTTAGTTAACCAGCCCTTTTCCTGTGCTCTTGCAAAAGTACCCGTGCCTGAATATTGAATGCGAGCATTGGCTACCTTCGTAGACACTATCTCATTCTCAGGGCTGATATCTGCAGGGCGAATAATGCCAGTTAGACGGATATACTCATCGCCGTGGTTCAACGTTAGCCACTTCTCACCGCGAATAACCAAATTATTGTTTGGCAATACGTCTACAACGGTTACCGAAATAGCACCGTCCAGGCTATTACTTTGGTTTGCTTCTGCATCACCGGTGAAATCACGGGAAGAGCCGATACCTAATTGAATAGATTGACCACCAATATTCACAGCCTGACCGCCAAGACCCGTAATCGTATCTAGGTTTACATTGGTATCTTTGGCTGTAGAAGTATCTGCAGATTTACTCGCAGAAGTGCTTTCGTTAAGGGTAACCGTAATGATGTCGCCAACTCGCCTAGCGGTAACATCTGAGTACAAACTGTTTGCCATGTGTGAACGAAACAAAGACCCATCTTCTACTACCGTTTCACGCGGGTAATCTGGCACTACTGGTGCAAACGAGGGGTCGTTAGCCTGTACAGGTGGTTCAGTTGTACTGGCGCAACCGCCTAGTAGCAGTAGAGCAGCAGATAAACCTAAAATACGCATGACGCTACCTATTAAAGTTGCTGGATAACTTGACCAAGCATTTGGTCGACCGACGAAATGACTTTCGAGTTCATTTCGTACAAGCGCTGGCTTTCGATAAGGTTCACCAACTCTTCAGTTACGTTTACATTTGACGTTTCAAGGGTACCCTGAGAGATGTAACCTAAACCTTGAAGTCCAGGTATACCTTGAATAGGCGCACCGCTTGATGCTGTCTCTACGAAAAGGTTCTGTCCCGTAGGTTGAAGTCCCGTCGGATTCACAAAATCTGAAATATTTAACTGACCCAATACCTGAGGCTCTGCTTGTCCTCGGATACTCACGCTTATTTCACCATCTTGTGAGATAGTGATTTGCTGGGCATCTTCAGGAACAGCCACTTCAGGCTGAAGTAAAAAGCCAGCGCCAGAAGTAACAATTTGACCTTGGTCGTTAAGTGAAAACTGACCATTCCGTGAATAAGCAATAGTGCCGTCGGGCTGCAAAATTTCAAAATAGCCGCGGCCTTGAATTGACATATCCAACGCATTTTCAGTGGTCAGCAAGTTACCCTGCGTATGTGCTTTTTGCGTAGCGACCACTTTTGAACCTGAACCAAGCATTAGTCCAGATGGTAGTTCGGTGTCAGCAGAGGAACGACCGCCTGGCTGGTTGATATTCTGATAAAGCAAATCTTCAAATACTGCGCGGTCTTTTTTAAAGCCTACGGTTGATGCGTTTGCTAGGTTGTTAGACACCACTGCCACATCGGTTTGTGCGGCGTCTAGTCCGGTTTTACTAATCCATAGTGCTGGATGCATGTTAACCTCCGACGTTGCTCAAAGGGCAACGGTGTTTAAAATTCGTTTACAGTATGCGCAACAAAGAATTGCCACGGGTATCAAGCTCTTCCGCTTGTTTCATCACTTTTACTTGAAGCTCGTAGTGACGCTGAAGACTTATCATGTCTACCATCTCTTCAACAGCATTTACGTTAGAACCTTCAAGCATGCCAGACGCCACTTTTACGTTAGCGTTAGCGGGCGCAATTGAGCCATCTTCCATTCTAAATAAGCCGTCGGTGCCCCGCTCCATATCAGCGTAGTTTGGAGAAACTAGCTTGAGACGTCCTACTTCCTCGATAACATTGGCTGGGGCTCCTAGCTGTCTCATGGACAAGGTGCCATCAGCGGCAATGTTAAGATTGTCCAAAGGTACTGGAAGAAAAATAGGGCCGTTGTCGCCTAGCACCACACGGTCGTGAATGTCTGTCAAAATTCCGTCATCGCCTAGTTTGAAGTTGCCATCTCTGGAATAAGCTTCTTGACCATTTTGATCTTGCACCGCAAACCAACCATCCCCTTGAATGGCCACATCTAAATCTCGATCCGTTTTAATCATTGGACCCGACTCATAATTGTTAGACGGGCTTTCAGTCATAGAAAACACGCGGGTTGGCAAACCTTCGCCGTAAGCCGGCATCGATCTCGCTTGCTCTAATTGAGCTCTAAACCCGGTTGTCTGCGCGTTGGCTAAGTTATTGGCTCTAACCCCAGTTCCTAATAGGTCTTGGGATGCGCCACTTGCTGCAATGTAGAGAAGTTTGTCCATGACTGACTTTTGACTCTGATTAAACCTTAAGCAAGATTTTGCAAAGGCGATGCCAACCTGTGGATTTTTAACTCAAGTAGAAAATATGAAAGGTATTAAATTGATATTTAAAGGAAAATAAAAGAGCCGCTGTTGTGCGGCTCTTGTAAATATCGGCAATAATGGCGGGCTTGAACGCCAACGTATTGCCGCTTTTATATTCTAATAGACGGCGCTTTACCTTAACTATCGAATGTTCAGAATAGTCTGGTTCAGTGAGTTGTTAACTTCGAGCGCTCTTGAGTTAGCCTGGAAGTTACGCTGAGCAATGATCATGTCGATTAGCTCGGTGGTCAGGTTAACGTTGGCTTGTTCAAGGGCTGATGAATTAATCTCACCGAAGGTACCGGTTGTTGCTTCACCCGCTAGAGCCTCACCTGAAAGAATACTTTCTTTCCACTGTGTGCTGCTCTCTTGTGTTAGGCCTTGTTCGTTAGAAAAACGCACCAGTGCAACACGAACAATAGGCTCAGAGGTTCCGTTAGAGAAAGTAGCGCGAACTAGGCCATCAGGACCGATATCGATACCTGTTAATCGGCCTACTGGCAGACCATCTTGCTCTAATGACGTTACTTCAAAAGCAGAAGCGAACTGAGTCGGCTCATTAGGCGTAGCGCTATTTACATCAAGATTAAAATCTATGCTTATCTGCTGCGTAGGATCAGAGCCATTTGCAAGGATACCCGCACCTAGCGCTTCAGTTTGCATTTTAAAATCTAGCGTTGGTAAGCCATCTGGCGTTTCCATACCAGAGAAATCACCACCTTGAGAGAAAATAAGTTTAGATGCGGTTACAGCATTACCTGTATTACCGCCCACCGAGTTAACTGCTGTAGTAGGGTCGGTATCGGCACCTGTCGAGTCAGTCATGTCAACTAGGGTATCGTCTATCGCGGTAGCAACATACCATTCATTATCTACGCCTACTGTATTATCTTTAATGAAGTAATAAGTCATTACGTGACTGTCACCTAATGAATCATATACAGTAACTGACGTCGCCGCGTTGTACGTTAACGGATCTTCTGGGTCAAAATCTTGCGGATCTAACGCAGCATCGCCGGCCGGTAAATTCATGCGAATATCGACTTCTGAAGTTTGCGCTGGTGAACCTGATGAATCAGGAATACGCACTGGCTCAGTGGTACTTAGCGCAACTGATGCACTTGTACCGTCAGAGTTTACTGGGAAACCCAGAAGGTTGTCGCCGTTACTGTTAACCACAAAGTTATCACTATCTAACTTAAACTGCCCGGCACGAGTGAACGAGAAATCCCGTGACGTAATTTCAGGTACGGTAGCAAAAAAGCCGTTACCCGTAATAGCAAGGTCAAGCGATGTATTCGTAAACTGAAGGCTACCTTGAGAAAATTGCTGTGCAACTTCTTGGGTAAGAACACCGTCACCCACTTTCGTTTTACCACCTGACAGCAATGATGCCGCATAAACGTCGCCAAATTCAGCTCGTGATTCTTTAAAGCCAACTGTATTAACGTTTGCGATGTTGTTGGCGGTCACATCCAAATCTTTTTGTGCGGCCGATACGCCACTCAGTGCAATATTAAAAGACATTATTGATTCTCCTACTAACTGCCGATTTGGATGACGTCATCAAGATTGATACTGACATCACCATCCAAATTCAAAATTACGCCCTGACCACTGCCGGCCAAGCTGACACTTCCAACATGACGATTGACGGCAGTATTCAGCTGAACACCTTCACCGTTTAGTTCGCCGGTAGCGCTGATAACATATTCACCAGGTTCCATCTGGTTGCCATGTTTATCTTTGCCATCCCATTCAAACTCAATGTTGCCCGCACTTTGTGTACCTGCATCAATGGTTTTGATTACTTCTCCAAACTGGTTCTCAATGTTTATCGTCATGTTTTGAACCGTTTTCTCGTTTACAATAACGCCTGAAAGGCCTTCCCCTTCATTCGCCATGTAACCGACATTGCCTTGAACTAACACGTTTTGACCGATGAGACTCGATGCCTGTAGAGCTTGGTTCGATGTCATTGAGGCCGCAAACGATTCGAATTTCTCGTTAAGCTGGGAGATGCCGTCTGCCATCGTAAACGACGTCATCTGCGCCACCATCTGATCGTTATCAACCGGTGCCGTAGGATCTTGATTTGCAAGCTGTTCAGTTAACATTGAAAAGAAATCTTCTTGGGTTAACTGCTGCTCGGTACCATCGGCGACTTTTACAGTTTCTTCCTGCCAGTACAGGTCGGTATTTAGGCCGGTGTTGTTTATGGTGTTCACTGATTAATCCTCACATTATTCAAGCGGCAAGTTACTGCCCTTGACCTAACTGCAGTACGCGGCGGAAGATTCGTTTGGTGGTGTCCGCTACCTGCACGTTTGTTTCATACGCTTTAGACGCTGACATCATATTCGCCATTTCTTCTACAATGTTGACGTTAGGTTTATAGATATAGCCTTCTTCGTCTGCCATTGGGTTATTAGGTGCATACTCCACCTGAAGTGGAGCATCACTTTCTACTATCCCTTTTACTTGAACACCTGCGCCCTTCGAGTGATCCCGCATGGCGTCTTGTAATGCTGTTGCGAAAACAGGGTGACGAGCTCGATAGGTTTCGTCATAGCTGCTGCTTACCGAGTTTGCATTAGCAATATTACTCGCCGTGGTATTAAGACGGACATTTTCTGCCTCCATACCCGTACTCGAAATTTGCATTACGTTAAATAAACTCATGACTATTGACCTCCTGAGCTAAGTGCTTTTTTCATGCCTTTAATTTTCCCATTCAAAAATTCAAGGCTTGCTTGGTAGCGCAATCCATTGTCTAAAAATCTGTTTCTTTCCGCTTGGACTTCTACCGTATTACCGTCGCCAGTATCAGGTTGAGTAGGTACGCGGTACTGCATGTCAAAATTTGCCGCAACAGACGAAGGATTGCCGCCTAAATGACGCTCATTTGTCCGCACTAATCCTGATGAAGCACGACTTGTTGCGCCACCAGATGCTTCACTCATTGCAGACTGCATGGCTTTGTTAAAATCAATATCTCTGGCTTTGTAACCAGGCGTATTTGCGTTAGCTAGATTCCCCGAAATAACCTCCATACGCTCTGTGCGTATTTTTAGTGCTGACTCGTGAAAGCCCACCAGCTTATCTAGGTTAATAGCCATAACATGACCTCTGACATACTTTAAAAACGTTTCGTGTAGACAAGCTAAACGGAAATATAAGCGTTAACCTTTTGCCGTTTTACTGTCGTTTGTTTAAATAGTTAGCAAGGCAGATGCCACAATGGGATTTTGACGGAAGGTATAGAGGTCAGTAAATCGGCTTGAGTTTTAAAAAACTTTATTTATCAAGCCGATAAGTTAGATCATTTTTTTTGGTAGTAAAGACCAGGGTGGCACTTCACCATGCTGTAGATATCACTGGCAGCACTTATAGATTCTGACGCGCCAAGAAATAGAACGCCGTTAGGCTGCAGTTGTCCGGCAATTTGTTGCAGGATCCGCTGTTTCACTTCTGCCGAAAAATAAATTAATACGTTGCGGCAGAAAACGATGTCAAACCGACCAAGCGCAGCATAGCTCGTAAGCAGGTTCAAACTTCTGAAGCTTACCATACGGCGAACCTCAGGCTTCACTTGCATAAGCCCTTTTTCATTTTGTTGGAAAAAAGCTTGTCTTCGCTGCGGAGATAAGCCTCTGGCAAGAGAGAGCTCGTCATAAATGCCAGATTCACATTTTTGCAGCATTTCTGATGATAAATCGGTTGCCACAATCTCAACGCCCGCTCTCAACGCGCCTGGACGTTGACGTTGGTACTCAAGCACAGACATTGCGATGGAATAAGGCTCTTGCCCCGACGAGCAAGCAGCACTCCAAATGCGAACCTTCTGATTTTTAGTAGATAAGGATGGCAATAGGTCCTTTAAAAGAAGATCAAAGGGATAATTATCGCGAAACCATAAGGTTTCGTTGGTTGTCATTGCGTCGATAACACTTTGTAACAAAGTGCGATCAAAACCACGAACAACAACATCAATCAGTTCATCTGCAGATTCGTACTTATGTTTAAAAAGCAATGAAGCCAAACGGCTGCGGACGAGGTATTGTTTATTCTCACCCAAAACTATGCCGCATTGCTTTTCAAGAAACTCTCTGAACTTTTGGTAGCTCGCGGGCGAAACGTCTTTATTAGCCAATCCTTTCCTGCTCCGTTATTCGCACTCGGTCATTAGCCACTTCTGTACAGCAGTTGCTAATTCGTCTGGGTGAAACTTCGCTATAAAGTCGTCCGCTCCAACTTTTTGTACCATTGCTTGGTTAAATACCCCGCTTAATGACGTGTGCAGAACAACGTGAAGTTTTTGAAGCTCCGGCGTATTTTTAATTTCTGCAGTCAAGGTATAGCCATCCATTTCGGGCATTTCAATATCAGAAACTAGCACACCAACGCGGTTGGTTACGTCGCCATACTCTTCAGCGATTTGTTTAAGACGATTAAGCGCTTCAAGACCATTTTTAGCAAGCTCGATTTCAAGGCCTAATGACGTAAGCGCTTTTTTCACCTGATTCCTCGCTACCGCCGAGTCATCCGCTATAAAGATAATTTTGTTTTCTTGACCCTCTGTCGTTAGCCCCTCGGCAACGTCAGCACTAACTTCAGCGTTTAGCGGGGAGATCTCATTGAGAATTTTCTCTACATCTAGTATTTCAATGAGTTCGTTTTCTACCTCAGTAACCGCCGTAAGATAACTGGCCCGCCCTGTGCCCTGTGGCGGCGGCATGATGGCATCCCAGTTGGTATTGATAATGCGCTCAACAGCGCCAACCAAGAACCCTTGAACCGAACGGTTGTATTCGGCAATAACGATAAACGCATTAGAGAGGTCTTCAATTTTACGACCACGTGTAGCCATACTTAGGTCAATAACCGAAATAGTTTGGCCACGAATGTGTGCTACCCCACGAACCAATGGGTTTAATTTTGGCATAGCCGTAAGCGGAGGACACTGCAACACCTCTCTTACTTTAAACACGTTAATACCAAACCGCTGACGGCCGTTCAGTCTAAACAGCAACAACTCTAAGCGGTTCTGCCCAACAAGCTGCGTTCGCTGGTTTACCGAATCTAAAATACCCGACATAGGTCACCTCTAAGTAATACTGGGCATGATCATTGCCTCTTATGATAAGAGTAGACAATATCACTAAATTTTTGCAGGTCAAACGACAGAAAAATGACACTTAAGGTTTGTTTAAGCATTACTAACCTTTCAATACTGCCAGTTAAATCTTGTCATGTTGAAGCGTGTGCTTTTACACCTAGAACTAAGCATTGTTGTTAAACCCGCTGTTTACAAACATAGATTTCACTAAGCATAGTCAATTAATCGCAAACTGAAACACGAAATGTCATGATGAAAAAGATAAACGAAAAAATGCGTACTGAATTCACTCGCTCGTTCACCCGTTTAGTAGTCGGTTTGCTAATCAGCTTACTAAGTAAACATTGCTATGCAGCGGCGTCCAATCATGAACAAGTTGAAGAAGGTGCCAAGCAGTACTTGATAAATCAACTTAACGATAATGCGCAGGATACTAACATTGATGTGAATATTGTGAAGATAGACGATCGGATAAATATCCCAGACTGTCCAACCGGTTTCCAATATAATGCGTCACAGGAAGCGCTGAACCAATCTTACATATCTGTTCGAGTAAGCTGTAAAAATAATGAGTGGTATTTGTTTACCAGCGGCCAAGTAACGAGAACGAAAGAAATTGTTGTTACGCAGGGCGCAATTAGCCCTGGAACTGTATTAACCTCATCAAATTTAACGAAGGCAAAAGTAGACGTGAGACGTCTACGCTACACGGCATTCACCGATCTAGAGTCGTTAATTGGCGCTAGAATGAAACGCCGGGTTACCGATGGTCAAGCGATACAGTCGAATATGCTATGCTTTGTATGCAAAGGCGATAGAATCACTATTACCGCCGAGGTTGCGGGAATGGAAGTTAAGACAGCAGGAATAGCGCAACAAGATGGTGTGGTTGGCGATAACATAAAAGTCTTAAATGCCAGTAGTCAGAAGGCCATTATTGCTAAAGTCGCAAGCCCTGAAGAAGTCGTGATACACTTGTAAAAGTGGGCTATAAATATCTACTATTTTGTTCTCAATTTAGCTAAAGATATTTGCCAAAAGGCCGATATACATACTAGAGGCAAAAAGTAGTGAGGACTGATTATGGCAATTAACAATATAAACAATGGGTTACCTAAAACCCCCGTTGATAACGGGAAAGTTGCGCAGCAGAACCAGACGCAACAATCTCAACAGCAGGCTTCAGCACAGTCTGCGCAAACAGCACAAGCGCCAAGACAAGATTCCGTTTCGCTGACGCAATCTGCTCAGCAGTTGAATCAAGTTCAGAAAAAAGGGACTGAGGCGCCAGTGAATCAGGAAAAAGTTGATCGTCTTAAAAAAGCGATCCAAAGTGGTGAGTACAAGGTTAACCCTGAAGTGCTTGCTAATAAAATCGCGAAACTAGAATCCCAAATATTTGGAACTAAATAATTTGGTGCTAAATAGTTTGGTGTTAAAAAATCAGCGAGAATTTATCAAACACGTTCAATGAGACAAGTATAGTGACAGAACAAGCAAGCCAGTTAACACAAGCATTATCTCGTCAAGTGGAGCAAATGACTTCACTTGCGTCACTGCTTGAAAAAGAGCTGCAGCTCATTAGCTCGCGTGACGCTGAATCTTTGATGAATTTGTTAGACGAAAAAACAGCCCTTCTGGGTTCTATTCAATCGCTGGATGCAAGCATTGAAGATGCTATCGACAACGAAAATGCGATGTCGGATGACGATGAAGCATTAATGGCTGACGCCAAGAAGCTTCTGGAAGATTGCAAATATCGAACACAGGTTAATCAAAAAGCCGTAGAGCAAGGACAGCTACGCCTCACACATTTGCGGAATTTGATGATGGAAGTTCGAGCAAAAGAATCACTCACTTATGACAAGAAAGGTAAGCCGAAAGGCGGAACTTTAGGCTCTGGAGTGAGTGCTTAGGCTTTTAAATAGTTTTGTATCGTCGCAGAGCATTAACCACGCAGTACATTCACCGCTCAGTGCATTGACTACATAGACAGCTAAGTTCACTCTATTATCACGTATTTTCTAGCATCCCACTGCAAAGTAATTAGCGCGAACCGCCTTTAACTTATTTCCTAGTAATACTTTACATCTTTCACTCGGCGCGGCTTAGCCGTCGACAAATAAATATCGTAGACTTGCTGCATATCTAAAGAAAGCTCCGTAACGTAGGTATCCTCACCCACGGGATAAGTCTTAACAACCTCGGCGCCTCTAATTACTCCCTCAACAGACGCGCGTAACGTTTCACTGTCAACTACAAGGCGTGATACAGACTGATTACCTTCTATTTTTTGACCGTATACCTGCTCGGTCAACTCGCGGTATGCATCTAATTTTGACGCTTTCATCGCCATTATTAGCTTCATACTGTCAGACTCGCCTTTTTGCGATGAAATCGGTGCGTAACCAATCGCCTTTAAAACAGGGTAAGTTTCAGGCTCAACGGTTTCCCATTCGACGTGTTTATCAATAATGCCACAACCACTCAAAGAGATTGCTAGGCCAAACATGGAAGACCGCAAAAGTAATCTCGAATTTTTTAGTCCACTCAACCACATAATTTAAAACCTCTTTGTGCATCAATGACGAGTTAGTGACGCCTAAATATTTACCTTTATAGCCTTTATAGGCTAATAACATTTCAACAAAGCGTTATGAATAACATCAGATTCCATAACGACAGTTTGCAGTCATATACCCTGGTACGAAGGAAGTAAGCAATATATGCGCCCGTTTGTTTTTAAAAATAACTTCCTCCTTTAATTGGCACTTTTTTCGCATAGTTCTCGCAAAGGTTACGACATTATTTAACCGCAATAACTAAACAACCGCAGAGGTGTCACGTGCGACAAGCAAGCAAAACAACGCTAATGGCATGTTTAAGTAGAGCGATGGCCGCTGTTTGCCTACTTGGCCTAATGGCTGGGCAAGCCCATGCCGTTTGGTATGAAGCCACAGGACAGGCTGTGGTAATGAACGGTAACAAGGAAGCAGCAAAACGCGCAGCGACACAGGATGCGCTCAAACAAGCGATGTTATTTGCTGGGGCGTCAGTGCAAAGTGTAGCCAAGCTCACTAATGGGCTTCTGAAAAACGAAGAAATGACGATCCGTTCGACAGGCGAAGTCGAGCAATTAGAGCTCGTGAGTGAAACTTATAACGGTGATGTAGTCACAGTTAGTGTACGTGCAGACATTTTTCCTAGAGGAGAAGTATGTTCAGCGCAGCGGGACGAAAAACACTTTGCCACTACTCACTTTAGGATAAGAAACAGAGCACAGCTGACCCAAGGAAATATTCCGCAATTTGATAAGGCGTTTACACAGCGATTAGCTAAGGCAATGCAAGAACAGACAGATAATCTGAGCCTTACTTACGTTGCTCCCCATACTGCAAAGTTTGATAGCCGTTATACCGACAAAAACGTACGTACTCTATCAGATCAAAGTAACACGCAATTTGTCATTATCGGGGTTATTGATGATTTAAGTGTTGCGCAAAAAGAAGTATCTGTATTTACACCTTGGCGAAGCGACACTTCATATCGTGCGTTCGCAATGTCTGTACAAGTTTATGACGGGATAAACGGCGGTCTTCTGTTCAGTTCCTCTTACGATACTAATGAGGAATGGGCGTTCGATAGGTTTGAAGACGTTGACGAATTTTCGTCAACCTTCTGGCAATCACGCTACGGCCAAGCAATTGATACGTTAATAAGTCAATTGATAGAAGATATTAAAGAAGCAACAGCTTGCCAACCTGTTACGGGGCGAGTGATCAGCATTGCGAACAATAAAATTTCGGTATCTCTTGGACGAGATAATGGCATATCTGAAAAAGATGAACTATACCTTTATCAAGCCAAGGAGGTGGTCGATAATCGAGGTAGAAGATATCTTCAATATACGCTCTACCCCGGTACATTTATTGTTGATAGTGCATATGGCAATTCGTCTGTGATAGTCAACGCTACGTCGGGAATTACTGCGAATATTCAGGAAAACGATTTTGTAGTTAAGAAGTAAATTAGCTTTCACTTTATCAAATGTAAGTCACTGACGTTGGGGGAACAGGGTTGGAATATCAACATACCCGTGTTATACCTATAACTACGTATAGTATCCAATACTTAAACTTCAGATAGAGACAAGTACTCTCTCTTATACTTTAGTATGACCTACATAATAAAAATATGACCCTTTCTCTGTTTGCGTCACACTGCTTAGCATTAGTAGCCTTGCTACTGGCTGGACAACAACTGAGGGATCACTATGTTATCGAGTTTCCAAAGCTCGAACAGGAAGTTAAAAATAATTTTGGCGCTGACAAAGCCTTACATGTCAGTGCGTTAGAAACTAAACTTCACGACCTTGAAAATAAGGCAGTTAAAGAGCAGCTTATCGGTGTAAACGCTTTCTTTGACGAGCATATCCAGTACGCAACCGACGATATCGTTTTCAAACAAAAAGACTATTGGGCCACGCCTTCTGAACTTTTTGGCCATTCTCGCGGAGATTGTGAGGATTATGCCATTGCAAAATACGTAGCTCTGCTACACTTAGGTATCGATAGTTCTAAACTTCGCCTAATTTATGTAAAAGCGAAAATTGGTAGAAGCCGAGTAACACAAGCACATATGGTACTAGGATACTATGATTCCCCTTCATCGGATCCTTTGGTGCTCGACAGCTTAGTGTCTAATGTGTTGCCAGGCTCTCAGCGGACGGATTTAATTCCTGTTTTCAGTTTTAATGATTCGGGTATTTGGCAGCCGGGTAAAACTGCACAAGTTTCTTCGTCCACCAGCAGGCTATCAAGGTGGCGTGATGTTATTGAGCGCATGAAACAGGAGGGGATTAGCAGAAGGTCTTAGGAGTCTATGTCAATAACAAGAGAATTATGGCTCGCCATAGCAGTTGTTGTCCTTGTTGCAATTGCAGGTAGTGTCACAATTCATGGAATAACTACCAAACACTATGTAGAAGAGCAGCTTTATTCAAAAAACCTAGACAACGCGAGCATGCTTGCCCTAACACTTAGTGGACTGGATAAAGACCCTGTTTCATTAGATCTCTTCATAATGTCACAATTCGACATTGGTCACTACGCCTCTATTGTACTTCAAAAATCTGACGGTGAAATTGTTTCTGAATATACTCATGAAGTGCAGTTGGACGAAAATACCCCAAAGTGGTTTTCAGATAACTTTTCTCCTATTGTGAAACCCGGTATCGCCCAAGTAAGCGAGGGTTGGGGTCAATATGGTACGGTTTATGTCGAAACAGATACCAGCTTTGCCGTTGCATCAATGTGGCGCGCCACTAAACGACTTATTTTTGGTTTATCACTGGTCGGCATATTTTCAGGCTTTTTAGGGGGCTGGGCACTGCGCTATATTATAAGGCCTTTAGACAGTGTTGTGCGCCAGGCTGAATCATTTCAGCAAATGCAATTTATCCAGCTAAAAGAGCCTCGTACATTAGAACTTAAGCGCGTAGTGCGCGCTATGAACTTTCTTGCTACTAACTCTAGAAAGATCATGGATGAAGAAAACACACGCCTTGATCTTATGCGCTACAAAACGCAGTTTGATGACGAGTCTGGCGTTGCTAACAGAGATTACTTCATTTCAATCTTGAAAGGGCAGCTCGCTTTTAGAGACACCGAAGGCGTGAACTGCCTTTTCTTTGTGAGGTTCACCGAAGGCGAAGGCTTTTTACGCTCACCTGCGAATATCAGAAAAAAACGTATACGCGATTTTGTTGAGGAAATTAACGACTGCCTTTCACTACATCATCATCAGTTTACTGACAGCCGTATAGCTAGAATGCAAAAAAACGAGTTTGCTATTTTACTTACTGAAACCCATGATGCTGTTGCTATTTCAGAAGCAGTTCATGGCGCCTGTTTAAGCGCGTTTAGCGACGTAGGTGATCCGAAGGTGTTTCAGTCTGTTGTTAAACTTCGCCCAGACGATAGTTTCTCTGCTTTACTAATGCGCGCAGATGCGATGATTGATGAAGCAGAAATGTTAGATATGGATGAACCCTTTATCGAGTCAACCCTCAAAGAATTTATTAGCTTGGTAGAGCAAAAGCGTTGGGAAAAAGAGCTACAAAATACGATTGACGAATGTGGTGTAGAAACCTTTAACTTCCCGGTTTTAGATATTGACCGCAACTTGGTTCACTATCAGAGTTGGGCTGGAGTAACGATAGATGGCGAACTAAGGAAAAGTGGCTATTATACCCATTGGGCGCGCTATTTAGGGCTTTTACCCCAAGTAGAGCTAACAACGATTACTAGCCTCATCAACTATATTAATAACACTAAAACAAACTCAAAATTCGCGTTTCTCTGTTCTGAACAGTTCATGCTGAATCCAGAAATTCTTGCTCAACTTTATTATCAAATTGGAACTAATGAAAAAGCGGCTAAGCAATTGTGTCTTGAGGTGCGAGAATCTACCGCTACACGCTTCCCTGATGAATTTAGAGATTTTTGCACAACGTTAAAAGCCAAAGATTGCGAAGTAGGCTTGAAACGAGTTGGAGAATCCTTCTCGCAACTTTTAAACGTTCAGGAAATGGGATTAGATTATGTGAAAATCGATTCGGCGTTTATGGCAGATATCGATTTCAATCCTGCCAATCACGCCTTCATACGTGGGTTCTGCTCTCTTGCGCATACTTTTGGTATAAAAGTTTATGCAGACGGGGTTAAGCGCTCAGATCACCAAGAGCTATTTATTGAATTAGGGATAGATGGTGTGGTTTCACATATTGAAGTTATAGAGCATCTTTTAGATGACTAAACTCACCTATACGAAGCAATAAGCTTATCCTGTCTTTCGCTTCAAACTTGTGAAGGAGCGTACCAACATATTCTTTAACGGTACGCTCGGTAATACCGTGTTCTCGTGCTATCTCCTTGTTGCTTAACCCTTCCAAAATACCGTTTAATACATCTTTTTCTCGGTTGGTTAGCTCTCGCAGCACAGGTAGATTCCGCTTCGTCTGTAAATTAGCAGCGACATTTGATGTAGTCACTGTTAATAATTCGTTGGGCAACCACATGCCGCCAGCTTCTATAACTCGGGCTACAGAAGACAGTAAAGATTGTGTCCCAAGCGCATGGCAATATGCTCTAGCACCTAACATTAATGCTGTTTGCATCTCTAGGCGGTCATATTTGTACGTAAGTAAAACAAGGTTATCGACTTTCTGTTTTGCCTCAATCAGTAACTGACGCCAGCTTTTATCACTTGCCATAATCCATACGCAGTCACTACTATCGCACTTTAATTCATTGACACTACTATAACTAGACCAAGAGTATTGAGTAAGCGCCCCTTGTAAGTCTTTTTCTGCAATAAAATGTCTCATTAACGCTCCCTCAGCGCAGAGGCTGTAACATTAAATAAGGGCGATAAAATGTAGTTAAGAACCGTTTTCTTACCCGTTAAAATATCTACTTGCACAATCATACCGGGCAAAATATCTAAGGATTCATCTGCAATGCTTCGCTTTGTTTCAAGTCTGACAAGGTAGTAGGTTTCATCTTTTTCATTGGTGATGGCGTCTGCACTAATGTGCTGAACTTCAGCCGACATGCCACCATAAATTGTAAAATCGTATGCACTAAATTTCAGGATGGCCGGCTGCCCTTCTCTAATAAAAGCGATGTCTTTCGGTGAGACTTTGGCCTCAACAATGAGCTGGTCGTCTTGAGGTACTAGCTCGACAACGGCGCTACCCGGTGTAATAACGCCGCCAACCGTGTTGATAAGTAGCCGTTGAACCGTTCCATTGATAGGCGAACGCAAGTCAGCTTGCGACACAACATCTTCTAAACTCGTTTGAGACTGCTGTAACGTCGCCATTTCGGCGGTAGCCTCGGTCAACTCTTGATTCCATCGATTGACTAGCTTGAGGCGGGCTTCTTCCTTCTTAATAATTTCTTCTTCAATAGCATTTAACCCACGCTCTATTGCAACTTTAGATTTGGTGATATTGCCTTCAAGTTCGACGATTTGACGCTCTAATCGAAGAATTTCGATTTCCGACACAGCTCCAGATGCTAACAATGGTTTAGTCACCGCCAGCTCTTTTTTAGAAAGCGTCAGCACATTTTGATATTGGGATAGATTAGCTCGCTCTTCTTCAACATCTTGTCGGCGCTGTAAGATACGCGAATCAGAACCCGCCGCAATTTCATCAAGCTCAGCTAAATTCGAGTTATAGAGTTTTCGCTCATTATCAACGATGGTAGGCGCTTCTTCTTGAAGCTCTCTATTAAACCGCAACACCTCGTCCTGGGTAAGCGCAGACAGGCGCTGAACCTTAGCGGCAAGTGCTGCAAACTGAGTAGTATTTTCCTCTAAACTGGACAAAAAGCGCGTTGGATCAACTTTTAATAACACCTGGCCTCTCTCAACGGTTTGTCCTTCTCGTACTAAGATTTCCTGTACTATCCCGCCATCGTATGACTGAAGCACCTGCAGCTGCTGTGACGGAATAACTTTCCCATCACCTTTGGCAACTTCATCAATCTCGGCGAAATAAGACCACACCACTAACAAAAACAGTACTATTAATACGACATAGAGCAGGCCACGGGCTTTTACCGGCGTTTGCATAATGCGCGACCATTCCGCTTCTAACACCCAATCTTGACCTGGGGGCGGCGCAAGCCAGCCTCGCATTAGCCGCTGTAACCAGTCCTTTTTTTCACCATCACTTTTTAAAATCATGGCGCCCTCTTCAATACTTGACTGGGTTGTCTAAACTGCACGAGTACCTCTTCCTTTTTACCATCGGCAATCACTTTTCCGTTTTCTACAACAATGACCCGCTCTACCAAGTCTAGTAATGTGGTTCTGTGCGTATTAATGATGAGAGTTTTACCTGCCGTTGCCGCCTTAATCGTTTCCTTCATCTGCGCTTCATTAGTTGAATCCATGGCTGAAGTTGGTTCATCCATAATGTAAATTGCAGGGTCTCGTACTATGGCCCTTGCCATCGCCACAGCCTGACGCTGCCCACCTGACAGCAAGCAGCCGCGCTCGCCCACATTTTGCTCTATGCCACTGGCGCTTCCGTTAACTAACTTTGCCAACCCACATTGGGTAATGACTTCCCAAAACTCAGCCTCGTCAATATGTGTATCCTCTGGCAAAATATTGTCTTTTAATGAGCCGTGAAAAAGGCTCACATCTTGCGGTACATAGCCTATTTGTTTACGCAACAGCGTTGGGTCATACTGCTGAAGGTCTATTCCATCCAATAAAAGTTGTCCCGATTCAGGGCGATAAAAAGCCATGAGAAGCTTGTTTAACGTTGACTTTCCGCACCCGTTTTTGCCCAAAATAGCAACGTGCTCTCCTTGCTTGATAGAGAAGTTTATGTCTTTTAGCGCGAGAACGGTTTCATCTGGATACTTGAAGCAAAGCTGGTTAGCGTCAATATTCCCTTTTAGCACGACATTGTTTTTAATCTGTTTGTTGCTACCTGTTTCACTTGGCAGAGACATAATGTCATCAAGGGCATTCTTTGCGGTTTCAGCGTGATGGAATTGAGCAAGCAATGCGGCAGCCTGAGAAACCGGCCCCATAGCTCGGCTTGATAGTAAATAAGCGGCTATTAGACCACCTTGTGTAATCACACCCTCAATAATAAGGTAAACGCCAGTGAGGATGATAACCACACCCACCGATTGCTGGATCCAGAGCGCTGCATTATTGACCGACATTGATACTAAGCGAAGTTTTGCGTTGACTTTGGCAAGGAAGATTGTCTGCTTTTCCCACGCACTTTGATTTCTGCTTTGGTAACCAAACGCTTTAACGTCTTCTAACGACGTTACGCTTTCAGTTACAAGGGAGCTTTTACGAGAGCTAATTTCCATCGATTCTTCAGACAAAGAGCGCATTACCCGCTGCGCCTTCATCGCATATAGGAAAAGCGCAGTAGCACCAATAAGTATTGGAATGATCAGATAAAAATCGATCATGGCGATAATGACTACAAACAGTAGGCCAAAGGGTAAATCAACCAACGCCACTAAGGTGACCGAACCAAAAAACTGCCGAATACTTTCAAAAGACTGTAGGCTATTTATGAATGAGCCACTTTTAGCAGGTTTGCTCGCTAAATTTATAGACAGCACTTTTTCCATTATTTTCGCCGATAGCGTGACATCTAATCGACTTGCCGCCAACTCTACAAAATACTGTCTAAGCATGCGCAATAAAAAATCTGCGGCTAGCACAAGTAAAACGCCAATAGCTAGTGCCCACATGGTTTCTAGCGCAGCATTTGGCACTACCCTGTCGTAAACATTCATTACGAACAGGGGTAATGCGATAGAAAGCAAACTGATAAAAACGGACGCTAAAAGAACGTCGCGATATAAACCTTTTGCCGTTCTTATGGACGACCATAACCAATGCCCTACTGATGACTTGTCTATCTGCGCATTGGTTTCTTGTGCATTCATCTCGGGGCGAGCAAAAATGACATACCCTGTATAGCTGGCAATTAGCTCATCTCTTGGTACTTCGACCACAGCGTCATCTAGCTCCGGATATGAGACTCTGGCATGCGTTTTATCAAGCCCGTGTAATACGCAAGCTTGCTTATCACTTAACACTAAAACAGCGGGTAATATTGCTGTATTGATATGGTCGAAATCGCGTTTTACTGTTCTACTGGCGAGCCCTGCTCGTTTTGCTGCGCGTTCAAACCCCGTAGGAGACAACTCACCGTGGTCTAAGGGCAGTCCGCTAAGCAGGCTAACTCGAGATACATCCAAATGGTGGGCATGGCAGATTGTTATTAAACAATCCATCAATACGCCACCTTGTTTCTCAAGATATGATATGTCGCTGTCGACCTTTTTTTCCTTCATATAGGTCTACCACACCACTATTGCGTTGAAGGAAGCTGGATGATAGCCGCCTCAATTCTACGATTACGGGCATTGGCCGCTTCTGACTCTTCATCGACAAGCGGACGAGTTTCCCCATAACCGACAGCGGTGATTCTTCTAGCCTCTATGTTTGCTTTAGTCATAAGCATTGATGCGACAGCTTTCGCTCTACGTTCAGATAGACGCTGATTGTAGGCGGCGTCTCCATCTAAAGATGCATGACCGTGAATGATCACTCCAGAATTAGCGTCACTATTAAGCGCATCAATAACCTCTTGAAGTGAGTTCTCATACTCAGGTAAAACCTCGGTAGAATTAGAGGCAAACTCAATGTTTACGTTAAATGACTCTATTATATTTGCGTTGTCCACGGTGAAGTCAGCAGCACTTGGTTCTGGCGCCAATTCAGGCTCTTTCGCTTCACAACCAAAGTCATCGACCATGGCACCCGGCGTTGAATCAACACAGTCATCCCATAAATCAACAATACCGTCACCATCAGAGTCGCGTTTTAGAATATTTAGCTCATCTTCAAAGTTAGTGCGAACTACAGGACATACGTAGTTAGGGTCGTAGCTAATTTTTTCTTCTGCTTTATTTAGCACATCAGGTACGCCTTCCTTTGTTATACCTAACGTTTGCGCTAAGCTCCCCGATGCCGCAAGCAGTCTTACTCGTGCTTTTTCTAGCGTATACTGCGCTTCCAAGTAAGCACGACTCGATTCGTAGTACTCATTTTCTGAATCTAGCAAATCCAATAAAGAGCGTTCACCTATAGTGAATTGGTCCATATATGCTGATTTTACTCTGTCTGAAGATAGTCTATGTGCATTCAGCGCTGGAAGTTGCTCTGTAATATTGATGATGTCGTTGTAAGCAATCTGTACCGTTTGTCTCATATCGATACAGGCTTTATCTCTTAAGTCTTTTGCTAAGTCCACCTGTGACAGTGCCTGTCTTATAGCCGCACTGTCCGACCCACCGTTATACAAGTTATAAGAAAAATTAACGCCGACACTCGCTTCGGTAATGGTGTTATTTAGTGCAGCTTGATCTCGAGTTTGCGCACCATAACTTGCGGTCAAATTAACCTGAGGATGGTAGAGACTCTTTGCACTATCGACCGCATAACGCTGTGCATCTATGTTATAAATAGCAGCATTAAATTGTGGATTAGTGCCATATGCGCTAGTAAGTAAAGATTGTATATCTGTGACGTTTGCATCAACGAAAGCAGAGTTTATCGATACTGATTGGAGGTCTTGAGCAGGCTTTTCACCTACCAACCGCAAAAAGCGTGCGGTAACATCATGTAAATTCGATAACTCAGTGAGTACATTAGATTCGGCAAGTGATAGACGGCCGCTGATTTGCTCTAAGTCAGCTCTACGACCTACCCCGGCTTCAACGCTTTCTTCAATTTGTTTGAACACATCGACGTGAGTGATCAGGTTTTCTTCTGCGAGCTTCAAAAGCTCTCGAAACAACTGAACATCCATATAAGCAAGGGCGGTATCTAACGACTTTTGCTCAATTTCGCCCATTAGTTCAAAAAACCGTACAACTTGCGCTTGTTTAAACCGCTTTACCTCACTGCTTGTTAAAAAACCGTCGTATAACATTTGGGTAAGGGTGATTTGAGCAGTATGGCCCATGTATTCGCGGTCCAAACCGTAATTTCTATCAGTGTATGCGCTCGACGCCAATACATCGACCTGTGGGCGAAAACCGCCTCTCGCGATGTCAACATCTGACATCGCCACTTGAAGTTGACGCCAGCTGGCTTGTACTTCCGGATTTTCGTTTACTACTTTGCGAACATAGTCTTCCAAACTGACTGACGAGTTACCAACACCATTGCTTTGAGCAATAGCAGCATGAGCAAGCACAGCGCCAGTTGCTCCAATAACAACCTTGGTAAGCACTGAATTAATCAACTTCATATATGCGTCTCACTATATAAAAACTAGGTGACATTTGTGTCGTTTCTTACATTTAAAAAGTAGACGCTAAAAAATTTTCTGCAAATCGATGCGACACTTTTTAATCTAAAAATGAATAAATTAGGGGGAACTACCTATAACCTATACCAAAGGATATATCTCCCCCGTACCACGGTCCGGTAACCGATTTAAAAACCTCTGCTACGCTTTTTTGTATAGCGTGATTTTTATTGATTGAGAGGGAAATATGGCTGAAGTAATCATTGCAGAAGTAAATGGTGAGGCTTCTATTGTTCGTGGTGACACAGGTGAACAAGTTACTGCTACTGTCGGAATGACTGTTTATGAGGGTGATGTGTTAGATGTCTCACCTGATGGTTTCGTCACCGTTAGTGTTGATGGCGAACTTCGCACACTTCCAGCTGGGCAAAGTGTCACTTTCCCGCTCCAATTAGATTTTACAGAAAACAATTCTGACGATGAATTTGCTGTCTTTGATGAGAGTGTCGATGAGCTTGCCGCATTACTTGACGGTGTTGATGGCGCGGAGAGTATCGAAGGTGAGAACCAAGCAGGCGATGCTGATTTTCTTGACGCGCTTGCTGGTGACGGCGACATCTTAGAGTCATTGGAAGCTACCGCTGCCGGCCTTGATGGCGGTGCTGGAGCAGGCGGAGGGAGTAATTTTGTTCGCGTTGACCGCATAAATGAAGATGTTGACCCAGCCGGTTTCCAGTTCGATCAAAATGCAAACGATAATGACGATGTTGCGCCCGTTGAATTTTCTGAAACAGGTGAACAAGCGCAAGACATTTCTCTTACTCTTGACGCAATCGGTTTAACAAGCGACACCACGCCCACCTTATCCGGTATTACTTCAGCTATTCCGGGTAGTACAGTCACACTAACTGTTACCGACAGTGCTGGAAATATCCAAACTGTTACTGCTATCGTACAAGGCGATGGCACATTTAGTGTAGACGTGCCAAACGCATTGGCCGATGGTGAATTTACTGTAGACGCCACCGTGCTAGAACCTACCGGCAACACAGCTGATAGCTCTACCACCGGCGAAATTGATGCTACTGCTCCAACAATCACAATTAATGCGCCTGGCTCGGATAACGACACCACGCCTACCCTGTCAGGTACCACTGATGCCACACCGGGAAGCACAGTTACGCTAACCATTACCGACAGTGCAGGCAATACTCAAACTGTAACTACCACTGTGCAAGCCGACGGCACCTATAGCGTTGATGCACCTGCAGAATTGGCCGAAGGTGAATTTACCGTTAACGCCAGCGTGACGGATGAGGCTGGCAATACAGCAACCACAGACACCACGGGTGTAATTGATACCACTGCACCAACCATTACCATTAATGCGCCAGGTTCTGATAACGACACCACGCCTACCCTTTCAGGTACTACTGATGCCACTCCTGGCAGCACAGTTACGCTAACCATTACCGACAGTGCAGGCAATACGCAAACCGTGACTGCCATTGTGCAAGCGGACGGCACGTACAGCGCAGATGTACCTGCCGAATTAGCCGAAGGCGAATTCACCGTTAACGCCAGCGTGACCGATGAAGCAGGCAATACAGCAACTGCTGATACTACAGGGGAAATTGATACTACCGCCCCAACCATTACCATTAATGCGCCAGGTCCTGATAACGACACCACGCCTACCCTTTCAGGTACCACGGATGCCACACCGGGTAGCACAGTTACGCTAACCATTACTGATAGTGCGGGCAATACGCAAACCGTGACTACCATTGTGCAAGCAGACGGCACGTATAGCGTTGATGTGCCGGCTGAATTGGCCGAAGGTGAATTTACGGTTAACGCCAGCGTGACGGATGAGGCTGGCAATACAGCAACCACAGACACCACGGGTGTAATTGATACCACTGCACCGTCGATCACTATCGACACCATAGCGACAGGTAACGACACTACGCCAACCTTGTCAGGTACCACTGATGCTACACCGGGTAGCACAGTTACGTTAACCATTACCGACAGCGCGGGCAACACGCAAACTGTAACTGCCACTGTGCAAGCAGACGGCACCTATAGCGTTGATGTGCCGGCTGAATTGGCCGAAGGTGAATTTACCGTTAATGCCAGCGTGACGGATGAGGCTGGCAATACAGCAACCACAGACACCACGGGCGTAATTGATACCACTGCACCGTCGATCACTATCGACACCATAGCGACTGGTAACGACACTACGCCGACCCTTTCAGGTACCACTGATGCTACACCGGGTAGCACAGTTACATTAACTATCACCGATAGCGCGGGTAATACGCAAACCGTGACAGCCATTGTACAAGCAGACGGCACGTATAGCGTTGATGTGCCTGCAGAGTTGGCCGAAGGTGAATTTACGGTTAACGCCAGCGTGACTGATGAGGCTGGCAATACAGCGACCACAGATACTACCGGCGAGATTGATACTACGGCACCGTCGATAACTATCGACACCATAGCGACTGGTAACGACACTACGCCAACCTTGTCAGGTACCACTGATGCCGCGCCTGGTAGCACAGTAACATTAACCATTACCGATAGCGCGGGCGTTACTCAAACCGTGACCGCCATTGTGCAGGCTGACGGCACTTACAGCGCTGACGTACCGACTGAACTAGCTGAAGGTGAATTTACCGTTAACGCCAGCGTGACTGATGAAGCAGGCAATACGGCCAATGCTGACGCTCAGGGTGCTATCGACGTGACGGCGCCAACCATCTCATTAAACGACCCAGGAATAAATGGCGATGCTACCCCCACACTTTCGGGTTTAACGGATGCCGTGCCCGGAAGCACGATAACCCTTACCGTTACCGATAGTGCTGGCGTTACTCAAACCTTTACCACCACTGTGCTTGCCGATGGTACCTTTACCGTTGAAGTTCCAAATGCGGTGGCTGAGGGCACCTACAACGTAACGGCAGAAGTGACAGATGGAGCTGGTAATACAACGCAAGCAACAGCAAGCGGCGATTACGATTCAACGAGTCCTTCGACGACAGTAAACCAACCTGCACCAACGAACGACACTACGCCCAACGTTTCTGGTGAAACCGATGCCCCTCCAGGCAGTGAAGTGGTCATTGTTGTTACAGATAGCGAGGGTAACGAACAAACAATCGTTACTACAGTGGGCGCTGACGGCACATTCAACGAAGATGTGCCAGCGGAACTTAGCGAAGGTGAGTACACGGTAGATGTTACTGTAACAACACCAGCAGGCAACAGTTCTACCACAACAGTGACTGGCGAAATTGACACCACGGCGCCGATAATCAACCTTGATCCTATTGGCTCAACCAATGATGACACGCCGGTGATAAATGGCGACACCGACGCTGAACCAGGTGCAATAGTGACGCTAGAAATCGTACATTCAGACGGCACTACGCAAACCATTACCGCAACAGTGCAAGAAGACGGTAGCTTCAGTGCTGAAGTGCCACAAGCACTCGCAAACGGCGACTTCACGGTAACCGCTACTGTGTCTGATGTGGCGGGCAATACCGCTTCAACCTCCATCGATGCAGTTATTAATACCCAAGGCCCTAATGTTGTTATTGAAACCGGCTCTCCTACCAACGGTAGTGAAGGCATAGGGGGATCGTCAGACGCCCCTAATTCAGAGGTTGTGGTTGTTATCACCGATAGCGACGGCAACAGCCAGACAATAACGGGGACAACCGATGAGAATGGCAACTTCAATGTAGCATTCCCTCCTGGCTCTGAAGAAGGCGAATACGAGATTGAAGTGACGGTGACAGACGAAAATGGCAATAGCTCTACCGCCACGGCCACTACTGTACTTGATACCACCCCGCCGATTGTGAACATCGACCCGCAAACGGATACTAACGACACAACACCGACTATCTCAGGTAATACAGATTTACCAGCGGGCAGCGAGGTCGCTATTACCGTCACCGATAGCCAGGGTAATACGCAAACTGTTACCGCCATTGTTGATGAAAATGGTAATTTCAGCGCCGATGTCGAAGAAGCGCTAGCACAAGGCAACTATGAGGTTTCTGTCGAAGCAACTGATGCAGCGGGTAATACAACTACCGTTGTCGACAACAGTGGCAACATAGACACTACCGCACCAGCGCTTTCTCTAGACCCACAAACTGACGGCAGCGACACCACGCCAACAATTTCTGGCTCTACCGATTTACCACCTGGTTCAACAGTAACTATTGTGGTGACCGACAGCGCGGGCAACACACAAACTATCGATGCCATCGTTGATGAGAACGGTGATTTTAACGTCGACGTGCAAACGCCGCTTACTGAGGGTGAATATACCGTAGAGGCCAGTGCAACAGACGAGGCCGGCAATACAACAACTGTTACTGAAAATGGCGGCAACATTGATACGCAAGCCCCCACCATTTCATTAGAGCCACTTGGCACAGGTAACGACACGACACCGTCAATTAGCGGCTCTACGAACTTGGAAGCAGGCAGCACGGTTACACTTACCGTTACCGATAGTGCTGGAAACAGCCAAACCTTTACTGCCACAGTAGATGCGAACGGCGAATTTAGCGCAGACGTGCCTGCTGAACTCGCTGACGGCGACTACAATGTCGAAGCAACAGCTACCGATGCTGCGGGAAATAGTGCTTCAACGTCACAAACTGGCACCGTGGACAGCAATGCGCCAAGCTTAACCCTAGACCCACTGGGTGATGATAACGACACCACGCCTACTATCTCAGGTACTACCGATTTACCCGCTGGCAGCACTGTTACACTGTCTGTTACCGATGCGCTTGGCAATACGCAAACATTTACGGCAACGGTAGACGGTTCTGGTAATTTCAGTGCCGATGTTCCCAATCCGCTAGCGGAAGGTGAATATAGCGTAACAGCTACAGCGACCGACGCCAACGGCAATACTGCAACGGCAACGGAAACTGGCGGTAATATCGATATTACATCGCCGCTGGTTAATCTAGATGCTCAAGGCAGTACCAATGATACTACGCCAACCATCTCAGGTAACACAGACCAGGCACCGGGTAGCAGTGTATCAATCACTGTTACAGACAGTGCAGGCAATACGCAAACCTTTGACGCTCTTGTCCAAAATGACGGTACTTTCTCTGTTGACGTGCCGGCAGAGCTTGCCGACGGCAACTTTACCGTTACCGCCACTGTCACTGACGATGCGGGTAATCAAGACTCTGCATCGACACAGGGCAATATTGATACCGCAGCACCAACGCTATCGCTTGACCCACAAGACATTGGCAACGACACCACGCCACTTATTAGTGGCACGACAGATTTGCCACAAGGTAGCACGGTAACACTGGTCGTCACCGATAGCTTAGGTAATCAGCAAACTATTGAAGCCGTTGTTGATGAAAACGGAAACTTTAGCGCTGAAGTACCTAGCGCATTAGCAGAAGGTAACTACTCCGTTACAGCAACCGCTGTCGATGAAAATGGTAATACCGCTAGCGTGACAGAAAACGGCGGCATTGTAGATACAACCGCACCATCGCTATCTTTAAATCCAGTGGGTTCTGGTAACGATTCCACACCAACTTTATCGGGCAGCACCGATCTGCCTGAAGGAAGTGTTGTCTCGCTAACAGTCGCAGATAGCGCGGGTAACACGCAAACCATCAACACCTTAGTCGATGCTAACGGTAATTTCTCTGTCGACGTACCGCAAGAACTGGCTGACGGAGACTATACGGTTACCGCCACGGCAGAAGACGAAGCAGGCAATGACGTTACAGACAACGCAACGGGTAACATTAATACTAATGCACCCACGTTAGTGCTAGATGGGCAAGGCGAGACGAATGACAGCACGCCCGTTATTTCAGGTACCACCAGCTTACCTGAAGGAAGTACGGTTACCTTAACCGTAACGGATAGCGCAGGTAACACGCAAACGATTACCGCGACTGTAGGCACAGGCGGAACATTTAGTGCAGATGTTACCACTCCACTCGCTGATGGCGCTTACACCGTAACCGCCAGCGCAACTGACGGCGATGGCAATACGACAACAGTAACCGACAATGGCGGCGTTGTAGATACCACCGCGCCTACGCTTACCCTAGAAAACCCTGGCAGCACGGGTGACACCACACCTACGCTTTCAGGCACCACTGACCTTCCTGAAGGAAGCACGGTTACACTTGTCGTTACAGATAGCGCTGGAAACACGCAAACTATCAATGCCTTGGTCGATGCAAATGGTAGCTTCAGTGTAGATGTGCCAAACGCACTAGCTGACGGCGACTTTACTGTGACTGCCACTGCAACCGACAGTGCAGGCAATACCGCGAATGCCAATACAACAGGTAATGTAGATAGCGAAGCGCCACTGTTAACCCTTGATACACAAGGCGCTACTAGCGATGTTACCCCTACTATCACAGGTACTACCGACGTGGCACCTGGCACACTGGTTACCATTACTGTGGTAGATGCCAATGGTAACTCGCAAAGTTTCCAAGCGGCCGTACAAGCAGACGGCACATTCAGTGCCGATGTGCCTAGCGCTCTAGCTGAAGGCGACTTTACCGTTACGGCAACAGTAAGCGATGCACAAGGCAACACCGCGACGGCAAACGAAACAAATGGAAGTATTGATACACAAGCGCCTATTGTTAACGTTAACCCATTAGATTCAGGTAATGACACTACGCCGGTTATTTCAGGTAATACAGATTTACCTGAAGGCGCTGTTGTTGTGATCACCGTGACTGACAGCGATGGCGACACACAAACCATTAACGCATTGGTTGATGCAGACGGCAACTTTACAACAGAGGTATTGTCTCCACTGCCTGAAGGCGACTACAGCGTCGAAGTTACTGCAACAGATGATGCAGGTAATTCAACTACCGCAACTGAAGACGGTGGCAATATTGACACCACCGCCCCTGTTCTTACGCTAAATCCGCAGGGCACAGGCAACGATGAAACGCCTAACATATCGGGCAGCACTGATTTAGCACCGGGAAGCACGGTAACGTTAACCGTCACAGATAGCGCAGGCAATACACAAACTTTTGACGCCATTGTGGACGTAAACGGTGACTTCAGCGCAGATGTTCCAAACGCTATACCTGACGGCAGCTACACGGTAACAGCAAGTGCCTCAGACGATGCAGGTAATACAACCACCACCTCTGATACCGGTACGCTAGATACCAGCGCCCCTGCGCTGACACTAGATGCGCAAGTTACGGTGAGCGATACTACACCAACCATTTCAGGTACGACTGACCTACCCGCGGGTTCAACAGTGACGCTTTTTGTCACTGACAGTGCAGGCAACACCCAAACCTTTACTGCACTTGTTGATGCGAGCGGTAACTTTAGTGCTGATGTCCCCGCGCCTCTTGCCGAAGGTGATTACTCAGTAACCGCTACCGCTACAGACAGCAACGGAAATAGTGCCTCTGTCACCGACAATAACGGTAACGTCGATACTGTCGCCCCCGTTATTTCACTAGATGCGCTGGGTTCAAATAACGATACTACGCCTACCATTTCAGGCACTACAGACTTAGCAGCAGGTGAGAGCGTAACGCTGTCGATCACCGACAACGCTGGCAATACCCAAACAGTGACCGCAACGGTTGATGCAAACGGCAACTTTACTGTTGATGTGCCAGCTGCACTGGCCGAAGGTGACTATACGGTTACTGCAACGGCCACCGACGATGCTGGCAACAGTGCGTCAGCCAATGCAACAGGTACCATAGACACCACAGCGCCTACCCTAACCTTAGACCCTCAAGGATTAGGCAACGACACGACGCCAACCATTTCGGGAAGTACAGATCTAGCCGAAGGTAGCGTGGTCTCCTTGGTTATCACAGATAGTGCTGGCAACATTCAAACGGTTACAGCAACAGTTGATGCTGCAGGAAACTTTACGGTTGATGTGCCCGCGGCAGTTGCTGAAGGCTCGTACAGTGTTGAAGCTACCGCCATTGATGAAGCAGGCAACAGCACGTCGGTTCTTGATAATTCAGGTGTTATCGACATCACGCCACCTGATCTAAATCTTGAAGAATTAACGCCAGAGAATAACGCTACGCCAACTATTTCTGGCACCACAAACCTTCCAGCTGGCGCCATTGTCACACTAACGGTGGTCGACAGTGCGGGTAACACGCAAACCTTTGCCGCAACGGTACAAACCGACGGCAGTTTTGCCGCCAACGTACCTTCACCACTAGCTGAAGGTGACTATACGGTTACCGCAACGGCTCAAGACGCTGCAGGTAACCAAGGTTCTGATTCTGAAACGGGTGGCAGCGTAGATACCACAGCGCCTGTTATCACTTTGGATCCGCTTGGTACAGGTAACGATAACACGCCTACTATTAGCGGAAGTACCGACCTCGCCGCGGGAAGCACAGTAACTATCACAGTAACTGACAGCGTTGGCACTGAGCAGACGTTTACTGCAACTGTTGATGCTAACGGCGACTTCAGTGCAGATGTGCCTAATCCTATGGCTGACGGAAACTTCGACGTTACTGCAACGGCCACTGATGCTGCAGGCAATACTGCTACAGATACAGTGAGCGGCGACATAAACTCTGCCGCGCCTACCCTATCCCTTGATCCTCTTGGATCGGGCAACGACACGACGCCGACTATTTCAGGTAATACCGACTTAGCGCCAGGTAGCACTGTAACGCTTACTGTGACTGACAGTGCTGGAAACACACAGACATTCAGTGCCATAGTGCAAGGTGATGGAAGCTTTACGGCTGATGTTCCTGCAAGCTTACCTGAAGGTGACTATTCTGTTACTGCGACCGTCACAGACGGCGCTGGCAACAGTGCATCGGTAACCGAAAATGGCGGTAACATCGATACAACAGCCCCATCGATAACCATCGATACACAAGGGCTTGGCAATGATGCAACGCCGTCTATCTCTGGCACCACAGACCTCAATGCTGGCGACACAGTTAGCATAAGCGTGACAGACAACGCTGGAAATACCCAAACATTCACTGCAACCGTTCAAAACGATGGTACTTACAGTGCTGATGTTCCTGCCGATTTAGCTGAAGGCAGTTTCAGTGTGATCGTCACTGCGACTGACGATGCGGGTAATTCAGCAACGGCAATAGATAACAACGGAGTCATAGATACAGCAGCCCCCACCATAACGTTAGACGCACAAGGCCTAACCAACGACGCTACACCGACTATATCGGGAACCAGCGACTTAGCTGCGGGCAACACTGTAAGCATTAGCGTGACTGATAGCCTGGGCAATACGCAAACTTTCACTGCCATAGTTCAAGCGAACGGTAGCTTTAGCGCTGATGTGCCGGTTGACCTTGCAGAAGGCGATTACACAGTAGAAGTGACGGCGACTGATGATGCAGGTAATCAAAACACAGCGGTTGATAACAACGGTACAGTTGACACCACCCCACCTGTTATCAACTTAGATCCAGTGGCCAGCGGCAATGACGCAACGCCAATTTTGAGCGGTACTACCGACTTGCCAGAGGGAGCAACAATTACACTGGTTGTCACCGATGCAGGCGGTAATGTACAGAACCTTACCGCTACGGTAAACGCGGATGGCACTTTCTCAGTTGAAGTACCCAGCGCGCTTGTTGATGGCGATTACGATGTAACAGCCAGTGCGAGCGATGCTGCGGGCAATAGCACGACTGTGTCGGATAGCGGCAATATTAATGCAAGCGCTCCGGAAATTACCCTAGATGCCCTTGGCCAGACAAACGACGCTACCCCTCTTATTTCAGGTACAACTAACGCGCCAGTTGGTGCCACCGTCACTTTAACAGTGACAGATAGTGCTGGAGCAGTTCAAACCTTTACTACAACCGTACAAGGAGATGGCACCTTCAGCGCAAGCGTACCGTCAGACCTGGCCGAAGGTAGCTACACAGTTGTCGCAGAGGTGACTGACGGAGCCGGAAATACAGGCTCTGACTCCGAAACTGGCGGTGTGGTAGATACCACATCACCGGCTATTGATGTGGCAGATCCGGGTGTAGGCAATGATGCAACACCGACCATTAGCGGAACGACAGACCAGCCAGCCGGAAGCACGGTTTCAATTACCGTCACCGATAACGCTGGCAATATACAAACCTTATCAGCAACCGTACAAAGCGACGGCTCTTTTAGCGTAGACGTACCCACCACTTTGGCTGAGGGTAGCTACACAGTTCAGGCAACGGTCGTTGATGAAGCTGGCAATACAGCGTCCGACGCTGAAACCGGCCTAATCGACACAATTTCACCTGTTATTACGCTGGACGAGCCAGGTACAGTTAGCGACTCAACCCCAACCATAAGCGGTACTGTAGATTTACCGCAAGGTTCTACAGTGCAAATAACGGTTGTTGATAGTGCGGGTAATACACAGGTGTTCTCTGCATTGGTTGGCGCGGGCGGCGTATTCTCTGCCGATGTACCAGCGGCGATGGCTGAAGGAAACTTCACTGTTTCAGCAACCGCCACCGATGAAGCAAACAACAGTACAACCGATAACGAAGCAGGCGTAGTTGATACTCTAGTACCTACACTTACTATAGATGTTGCCGATACCACTAACGACGCGACGCCACTCATTACCGGTACAACCGATGAACCTGCGGGCGCTGTGGTCACTATTTTGGTAACGGATAGCGCCGGTGCAACCCAGACCTTAAGCGCAGTGGTACAGGCCGATGGTTCTTTCTCTATCTCCCCAGGTACGGATTTAGCTGAAGGCGACTTCACGGTAAGCGCTACCATCAGTGATGAGGCAGGTAATACAGCAACAGCCAGTGATGCTGGAAGTATAGATACTACAGCACCATCACTAACCTTAACGCCACTTGAGGAAGGCAATGACACAACGCCTACCTTATCTGGTAGCACAAACCTTGCGCAGGGTAGTGAAGTTACGCTTGTGGTAACTGACAGCGCAGGAAATGTTCAAACCATCACAGCTACAGTTGATGTAAATGGAAACTTTACAGTGGATGTGCCTGCGCCTTTGGCAGAAGGTGCATACAGTGTTGAAGCCACGGCAAGTGATGAAGCGGGTAATAGCACTACCGTCGTAGACAATACAGGCGTTATTGATACGACAGCCCCTACTCTATCGTTAGATACACTAGCCCCAGACAGTGACACAACGCCTACAATATCAGGGAATACTGACCTGCCTGCAGGTGCTACGGTAACGATTACTGTGACGGATAATGCAGGTGTAAGCCAAACCTTCGATGCAACCGTTCAGGGAGACGGCAGTTTCTCGGCCGATGTGCCAAGCGCCATGGCTGAAGGAGGGTATACCGTTACCGCCGTTGCCCAAGACCCTGCAGGTAATGAGACAACTGCCACTGAAACAAACGGTAGCGTAGACACTACCGCGCCGACGATCAATTTAGATGCACAAGGCACAGGTAACGATACCACGCCAACGATCACCGGTAGCACCGATTTAAGCCCAGGTAGTTCAGTGACCATAACCGTCACTGATAGCGCGGGAGCAGAACAGACATTTACGGCTATTGTCGATAGCCTTGGTAATTTCAGCGCCGACGTGCCCAATGCAATGGCAGACGGAAACTTCGATGTTACTGCTACCGCCACTGATGCCGCTGGAAACTCGGCGTCTGATACTACCAGCGGCAATATCAATACAGCCGTGCCAAACCTAACCTTGGACTCGCTTGGTACAGAAAACGACACCACACCGACCATTTCCGGTACTACAGATATTGCGCCAGGCAGCACCGTATCCATCAGCGTTACCGATAGTGCAGGAAACACCCAAACATTTGGCGCCATTGTTCAAGCTAATGGCACCTTCTCTGTAGATGTGCCAGCGGCCTTATCTGAAGGTAATTACTCAGTCACCGCAAGTGCAACAGATGGCGCGGGTAATACGGCAACCGCAAACGAAAATGGCGGCGTTATCGATACTACTGCGCCAGCTGCGCCTACTGTTGATGCAGGCAACGGTACCGAAATTACCGGCACAGCCGAAGCAGGCGCTGTCGTAAACGTAGACGTTGACGGTGATGGCACACCTGATTTCACAGTGATTGCTGATGGCGATGGTAACTGGTCAGTAACACCCACAACACCGCTAGCGGATGGCGTGGTTGTCACGGCAACAGCAACCGATGAAGCTGGCAATACGAGTAGCCCGGCTTCTGATACGGTAGACGCTGTTGCGCCAATCGTTGCCTTTGACGACCTAACGACTAACGACACCACGCCTGCACTTACCGGTTCGGTAGACGATCCAACCGCCATCGTGGTCGTTACCATTAACGGTACAGACTATACCGCTATAAACAATGGTGATGGCAGTTGGACACTGGCTGACGATATCGTTGCCGCGCTGGCTGAAGGTAGCTATACCGCTACGGTTACTGCTACTGATGCCGACGGTAACACTGGAACTAACTCTGGTACTGTGGTGATTGATATCACTGCTCCAGCAGCGCCTACCGTCGATGCAGGTAACGGCACTGAAATTACGGGTACTGCGGAAGCCGGCGCAACTGTAAATGTGGACGTGGATGGCGACGGCACGCCAGACTTCACCGTCATCGCTAATGGCGATGGCAATTGGTCAATAACACCCACTACACCGCTGGCCGATGGCGTGGTTGTTACGGCAACAGCGGTTGATGAAGCTGGCAATGTCAGTGCACCAGCGTCAGATACGGTAGATGCTGTTGCGCCAGTCGTTGCAATCAATGACTTAACCACTAATGACGCTACACCAGAGCTAACCGGAACGGTTGACGATCCAAGCGCTATCGTAGTAGTGACCATTGATGGTGTGGACTACACCGCAACTAACAATGGGGATGGAAGCTGGACGCTGGCTGACGATGCAGTGGCTACACTTGCAGATGGTAGCTATACCGCTACCGTTACTGCCACAGATGCCGATGGCAATGTGGGTTCAAATTCAGGAACGGTAGTGATTGATACTACACCACCTGCCATACCTACTGTAGATGCGGGCAACGGCACTGAAATTACCGGTAACGCTGAAGCTGGCGCAACCGTAAATGTAGACGTGGATGGCGACGGCACGCCCGATTTCACCGTCATCGCTGATGGCGACGGTAATTGGAGCATTACGCCTGATACACCGCTTGCCGATGGCGTAATTGTGACCGTAACGGCAACTGACGCAGCGGGTAACATTAGCAACCCAGCCTCAGACACGGTTGACGCGGCTGCGCCAGTGGTTGCCTTTAACGATTTAACAACGAACGATACAACGCCGGCACTTACTGGTTCGGTTGACGACCCAACAGCCACGGTGGTTGTTACCATCAACGGTGCCGACTATACCGCCACCAATAACGGTGATGGCACGTGGACACTGGCTGACGATGCGGTGGCGGCACTTGCTGAAGGTAGCTATACCGCAACGGTTACTGCAACCGACCCAGAAGGTAATGTGGGTACGAATACTGGTACAGTGGTTATTGATACTACAGCACCAGCTGCGCCTACCGTTGAAGCGGGCAACGGCACTGAAATTACCGGCACAGCCGAAGCGGGCGCTACGGTAAATGTGGATGTAGACGGAGACGGCACGCAAGATTTCACCGTGATCGCTGATGGTGACGGCAATTGGAGCGTAACGCCAGATACACCATTAGCAGATGGAGTTGTAGTAACGGCAACGGCTACCGATGAAGCGGGTAACACCAGTGGGCCTGCATCTGACACTGTAGATGCCGTGGCACCTGTCGTAACCATCAATGATGTAACGACAAACGATACTACGCCTGCACTAACGGGTACGGTTGATGATCCAACGGCTACTGTAGTAGTCACCATTGACGGCAATGACTACACCGCTACCAATAACGGTGACGGTACGTGGACGCTGGCCGATGACGTAGTCGCTACACTCGCTGAAGGTAGTTACCCAACATCTGTTACTGCAACTGACGATGCGGGTAATACCGATACCGACACTGGTACTGTAGTAATTGATACCACCGCGCCTACGGTTGCAATAAACGATCTTACTACCAACGACACCACGCCTGAGCTTACCGGTACGGTGAACGATCCGAATGCAGTTGTGGTGGTAACCATTGACGGCAATGATTACACCGCTACCAACAATGGTGATGGCACCTGGACACTGGCTGACAACGCAGTTGCTGTGCTAGCAGAAGGCAGTTACCCAACATCTGTTACAGCAACAGACGCCGCGGGCAACACTGTCACCAATACAGGAACAGTGGTAATTGATACTACCGCACCTACCGTTGCAATAAACGATCTGACCACCAACGACACAACGCCTGAGCTTACCGGTACGGTGAACGACCCGAATGCGGTTGTGGTGGTGACCATTGACGGCAATGATTACACCGCTACCAACAATGGTGATGGCACCTGGACACTGGCTGATAACGTAGTCGCCACACTCGCAGAAGGCAGCTACCCAACATCGGTAAGTGCAACAGACGCCGCGGGCAATACGGTGACCAATACAGGAACAGTGGTTATTGATACTACCGCACCTGCCGTTGCGATAAACGATCTAACCACCAACGACACCACGCCTGAGCTAACTGGTACGGTGAACGATCCCAATGCGGTTGTGGTGGTGACCATTGACGGCAACGATTACACCGCTACCAACAATGGTGACGGCACTTGGACACTGGCTGATAATATCGTCGCCCTGCTTGCTGAGGGTAATTATACGGCTGTGGTTACCGCCACAGATGCGGTAGGCAATGTTGCAACTGACACAGGTACCGTCGTTATCGATACCAGTATCGATGAGAACAATAATGGTCAGACAGTAACGTTCGACAGTATCTCAAACGACTCTGGGGTGGCTGGAGACTTTATTACTAGCGATAGCACGCTTATCTTTAATGGAACGGTTGACCTTGGTGACAATACTACCCTAACCGTTACCGTTGATGGCACGTCCTATATCTTTGGCACTGACCCTGAACTTACCATTGATGGCAGCGGTAATTGGAGCCTTGATTTAACAGGCACAACGCTACCTGCAGGTACCTACGCGGTGGTGGCAACCGTCACCGACGAAGCAGGTAATTCGGCAAGTACAGCAAGTCAGAATGTTGTTGTACAGGCCCTTGATGCTATAAACGACGGTAACACCGTTGATATGGGCGAACCTGTAGTCACTGTAAATCCACCGGAAACCACCAGCGACGTGCAGGTGATTGGCTTAGCAGAGTCTACAGGCGGTGTTGATGCAAGTGCTTCCTTTACGGTTTCTCCTAACCATGTAGGTGAAGTGCTGGTAGAGGTTGACCAAATAGCACTAGTGGCTGTTGCCGATGCCTACATTGTTGAAGTGTATGACGAGAGCGGTCAACTTGTTTACAAAGGAGTAAGCGCAAACTCTCAACTTGCCGATGTCGGTGGCCTAGACATTTTTGATGTTACTGGCGACGAGACCATTTCGTTTACGTTAGCAGGCCTTGATGCTGGCAACTACAGTGTGGTGGTCCGCAATGATGAGAACTTACTTGAAGACTTGTTAGACAACGACAATAGTAACGATGTTAACCTTCAAGAACTTGGTTCAGCTGGCGTTGTACTTGGGCCAGACAATCAAGCTGTCGTTCTTGATACTATTGAAACAACGTTAAATACCGGCGTTTTAGGTATTCCAATTGGTACGGTTGGTACGCAAGTAAGGGGAGTTCTAGAAACACTTCTGGAAGCCACCACTGTAATTGGCGCGGGCCAGCTTGTTAATTTGCTTACCGCGCCTCTTGATGCAATTGGTTTAACTGGCTTCCTTGATGACATCCTAAGTGTCATTGCCGATGCATTGCTCAGCAATACATTAACCCTATTGCAAGACACTGATATCACCACCACATTAACCGAATACACTTATACGGGTGATTTAGTAGCCCAAGGTAACTTAATTGACGGTGATATTAGTGGCGTAGGCGCCGACACTATTTTAAACGGTGCCCAAGTAACGCTTGTCACCAACGCCTCTGGTGATAGTGTGGCGGTTCCTGCTACTGGTACCGTTACTATTCAAGGTAACTATGGCGTACTGGAAATTGCTGCAGACGGCACTTACACCTATACCGCGGATGGTGATCGTAGTGCAATTGGCCAAGACGAAGTGTTTAACTACACCTTATCAGATGGTGAAACGTCCGATATCGCGGCACTTACCATAACCATATCTGGGAGCGACTTCCCGCCAGTAGTAGCCCAAACCGATAACAATGATATGGAGCTAGGCGCACAAACGGCCATCGTGAATGCACCAGTTAGCGATAGTGATTTCCAAGTGCTTGGCTTAACCGAAGGCTCTCCGGCAGCGGGCTCGCCAGAGGCTAGCACAACGCTTACCGTTGATGCTGGCTTCTTTGGCGAAGTGGTTGTAGAAGTTAGCCAAACAGCGTTAGTCGCCGTCGCTGATGCGTATCGTGTTGATATTATAGATGCCGATGGCAACGTGGTCGCCTCAGCTATGACGCCGGACAATCCGTTAATAGGTGATGTAGCTGGCGTAAACCTAATCGGAGTAACCGGTGACGATACGCTGGTTGCGAAATTCTCGGGCCTACCTGCCGGTGATTACACCGTGGTTGTACGCAATGATGAAAGTGCCCTTGAGACACTATTCGATCAAGATAGCGACGGCTCGATTACACTAACGGAGTTAGGTGACGGTGGCGTAGTACTGGGTGAAGAAAACCAAGAGGTGGTGCTAACTGCTGTTGAGGACGCACTAAACGGCACTGAAGCCAGTATATTAAATGGACTTGGTTTGGGCACGGTTGTACGCAACTTCATTTTGGAACCAGCTTTAGGTGCAGCAGATAGCATAGGCGCTGGCGACTTGGTCAGCACTATAACTAATGGTCTCAACGCTCTTGGATTGGGCCTTCTAGCCGATAGCGTGTTGGATGCGGTTGCAGCAGCATTGCTAAGTAATACACTTACCTTGCTTCAGTCTACCGATATAACTTCAACACTAACGGAATATCAGTTTGAAGGTAGCACGACAACGTCGGGTAATGTTATCGATGCCGCTAATACAGGGGATGTAGCCGATAGCATTGCTGAGGGCGGAGTAGTGACGCAAGTAACCCATACCAATGGTGAGTCGGTGACTGTATTGGGCACTGGGCTATCGGGCATTACTATTGAAGGTGATTATGGCGACCTCACCATATTTGAAGACGGCAGCTACACCTACGTAGCTAACGGTGTGCGCGACGGCTTGGGTAGTACAGATAGCTTTAGCTACACCATTTCAGATGGCAGGAATACCTCTACCGCCAATCTTAACTTTAACTTGTCAGGGCAAGGGGTATCGGCAGACTCGGCCCGCGCTGAACTCATTTACGATTTTGCTAGTAGCACTGGTTATGCTGAAGCCGAGGCGCTTGAATACACTTGGCTGATTGGCGCTCTTGGTGTTGTTATTCCTACCACCGTAGATACCCAAAGCAACACGTTTACAGTGGCAACTGATACCACTATGGATCTTAACTTAACAGTGGATGGAGGCGATCTATTATCATTAGGCTCAGGTCTCGATCTATTCATTGAACGAAATAACAACGGCACGTGGGAAGTTGTAGAGACATTTTCCAGCGATCAGTTAATAGGCCTATTAGGCCTCGACGGTAATGGTGTATTTACTTCTTATGGCCTAACGGAAGGTGAGTATCGAGTGACAATGGACGTAGACACAGGAGCAGTCAGTGCTCTAGGTGGCGTTAGTGTCGATTTAAGCTCAACAGTTCACTTCTTAGATCAATTTGTGGTAGACGAAGTACAAACCGCCACAGGTAACCTATTCGAGAATGACATATTCCAGGGTACCGTAGATAAAGTGTATATCTCGGCCGATGGTACAAACTTCAACAGTTTCACCAGCACCACAATTGTTCAAGGACAATATGGGACGTTACAAATAGATGTAAATGGAGATTACACTTATACCCCAGACAACACGCTAGCCGTATTTGGTGGCACCTTAACGGATACCTTTACTTATCGTATAGAGTATCCAGACGGTACTGTCGAGCAGGCTGAGTTTAACGTGTTTGTGACGGCGTCTGGTGAAGGTGTACCTGAGGTCGTGACAACCACTTCATCTGAGTCTGTAAGCGCGTCAGATAGCAGCGGCACCGTTGTTACTGATGAGCCTACAGCACCTGACATCATTGACTTAACAGGGCAAACACTTCAAACGGTTGACCTGAACGCAGAAGCCAGACTGGCAACACCAGAAAGCGAGCCGACTGCCCCGCTATTGAGCACGGAGCCAGTAGAAAGAATTGCACCTGTAGAGAGTACACCTGAAATCATTACGCTACCTGAAGAGGAAGTGAGCACGCTTGGTACTAATGTGGGCGATGGTTTTGGCGGTGGCGACACTATCGACTTGTCTGGTACTAAGCTTGATACGGTTGATATTGGCGGTCCTATACCCACCGCGCCGAACGAGGGTACAAGCCCGCTTTCGCCTGAAGCTTCAACGCCAGAAAGCATAGCGCCACAACCTATCACCTCTGGAACATTACCAGAAGACACAATTACCCTTCCAGAAGAAGGCGATATTGTAACCGCTGGCCCAGTGACAGAGGTAACTGTTGATGTGGTAGATATAGATCTTCCACCAGAAGATTTAATTCTGCCTTCAACTGAGCCTACATTCACTGATTCGGGCAGCGAAAATACGTTGTCTGATACTGGTAGTGACTTAGTGGGCGATACATCTAAAGAAGGTAGCGCTGATGTGACAACAGCTTCTCCGACAGAGTCTGAAGTGCTGAAGACAGCGATAGATAAACTTCCACCAACGGATATCTAGTTTGGTCATGAAGCCAGCATTAAGCCCTCGTATTTAACGGGGGCTTTTTTATTGTGTGCCTAGTATCACAAGATATTTAGCAAGACATTTTAGCCGCATAAGCGCGGCGTTATAAAACACTACACCTTATTGATTAATCAAAGGGTTTCGTATTTTCTGGAACTACGTATAATAAAGTTTCCTACGCATTAGGTCCCCATAGTTTAATGGATAAAACAAGGCCCTCCTAAGGCTTAGATGTTGGTTCGATTCCAGCTGGGGACGCCATTTAAGCTGGCTTAAACCCAAAATAGAGTAAACCTTCCTATACATTCCACTCCCTTATCATTATGTTTATTTCTTCTACTTTGGTTGTAATTTAATCGAATTGCGCAATACTCTTCTAAACAGGAGAGCACAATGACTTTCGATTCGTCCCCCAAGAAGAAACTGGCGATGATGTTGAAACACCGAGTGATTCAACATTTACCGAAGAGGAATGGTTTGCCATAGAGGCACTATCTGAGCCAGGTGCCATCTACTAACCGATGAAATTTCAAAATTAATCCCCATTTTCATAGCCGTTGCCTATTTTATGCGTTGTCTTTCTTCGCCTTTAGCTTTCCAATAAGTGCACTTCGCATAGACCTTCAGGCAAAAAATAACGTATAAATATTATGTAGTAGTTAATACGGGGAATAGTATGAGCCATTTTGAAAACGACGATATCGATTCGTTTTTTGCTGAAATGCAAGATGTAAAACCAATCGCTTCAGATGATAAGGCTTTATTACACGATCCTGAAAAGGCGCTTGCCGAAAAGCAAAAACGGGCTGCGTTGAAAGTCAGTGTTCGCGACAAGCTTGCTAACCCGTTAAGTATGGAAGGTGTAAAGCCGGTGCCGCCCGATGATTTTATACATTATCAACAACCGGGGATCCAAGACGGCGTATTTAAAAAGCTTCGCCTTGGCAAATATCCGTTGGAAACCAATGTCACATTATCAGGAAAAACCCTAGAACAAAGCCGGGACCTGATTTATAGCACTATTAAGTCAAGCCACGAACGTGGGGTTCGTGCCCTACTTATAAAACATGGAACGGGTGAAAATAGTAAGCCATTTCCTGCGCTGAAAAAAAGCTACGTAAATCATTGGCTACGTGAACTTGATGAGGTGATTGCCTATCATACAGCACAGCCTATGCACGGCGGATTTGGCGCCACCTATGTGTTGCTGAAAAAGCACCCTCAGCAAAAACTAATAAACAGAGAAAAAAATAAGAAAGGATAAAGTGAGAGACAAGTTTTGCGGGCTACGGCAGAGCATTGGGTTCGTTTCGTTTTAAGCTTTTTAATAGCCCCAATGATTAACGCCCGTATCAAGTAACTTGATACGGGCGTTAGAATTTTTCTTTCAGACTACTTAACTGAAGACTGCACACTTAGCGTTGTTGGAGCTTCGGCAGATTTCGCAGATGTGCTAAAAACAGCAGTTACGAACATCAGCACTACAGCTACAGCCACTCCGGTTAAGCCAAACCCTTTTGAAGAACGATTCATTGGTCGTCTCTTATTATTAAAACCAGTAAGCAATTGCTAAACACTGGTACAACCCTAACTCAACTCCTGTAACCTAATTGCAATCCTTGCTTGCACTACAATAGATCAGTGACAAACTGATGACAAGGGCAAAAATCAGATTTTTGACACTTTGCCAAAGCTTTGACACCCATTTAAGGTATGCGCATTTATTAAACAGTATTTTTATAGAAAATAAACAGGGGTTTCCCCCTGCTTATCAAGGTCACACTGTAATATTAACCAACAAACTTACGGGCGTTTCTAAAGATACGCATCCACGCACCGTCTTCTTGCCAATCGTCTGGGCACCATGAGTTTGCAACGGCTCTAAATACACGCTCAGGGTGAGGCATCATAATTGTACTGCGCCCATCGACAGACGTTAAACCAGTAATACCTTGCGGTGAACCGTTCGGGTTAGCCGGGTATTGCATAGTTGGCTTGCCATAGTTGTCTACATAACGCATGGCTACCTGACCGCTAACCTGCGATAGCGCGTTTTCATTTGCAAATTCAGCCTGACCTTCGCCGTGCGACACAGCAATCGGCATACGCGAGCCTGCCATACCATCTAGCAGCACAGACTTAGACTCCATCACTTCAACCATAGCAACGCGAGCTTCAAAACGCGCTGACTGGTTAGTAACAAAGTGCGGCCAGTGCTCAGTGCCAGGAATCAATGATTTTAGGTTCGATAGCATCTGACAACCGTTACATACACCTAAACTGAACGTATCGTTGCGGTTAAAGAAGCCTTCGAACTGATCCCGCGCCATGCTGTTGAATAGGATAGACTTCGCCCAACCTTCACCTGCACCTAATACGTCGCCGTAAGAGAAACCGCCACAAGCTGCAAGACCCGCAAACTGTTCAAGGGTAATGCGACCCGCCAACACGTCACTCATGTGCACATCGATAGCATCAAAGCCTGCACGGGTAAATGCAGCCGCCATTTCTAGATGCGAGTTTACGCCCTGCTCTCTTAATATCGCCACTTTTGGCTTAACGCCTTTGGCAATGTAAGGTGCGGCAACATCTTCGTTGACATCGTAAGATAGTGCTACATGCAAACCAGGGTCGGCAGCATCTTGCTTCGCAGCGTGTTCTTGTTCAGCACACTCTGGGTTATCACGAAGCTTTTGCATTTCAAACGTAGTTTGCGCCCAGGTAGTACGCATAGATACACGACTATCCGCAAGTACAGCTACACCGTCGCGGTTAAACTCAACCATATCTGTGCTATTTAATGTACCGATATCGTGAGTCAACTCAGTTAAATCGAACTTAGCCAGTACCGCGTTAACTGCATCTAGGTCGCTTTCAAGCACTTGAATAACACCGCCTAATTCTTCATTGAATAGTACAGCAATGTCATTACCTTTAAGGCTATCAAGGTTAACGCTTACACCTGTTTTACCCGCAAAGGCCATTTCTGCCACTGTAGTAAATAAGCCGCCGTCTGAACGGTCGTGGTAAGCATGCACCAAACCTTTTTCGATAAGCGCTTGCATAGCGTCAAAGAAGCCTTTAAGACGGGTAGCAGAAACCACATCTGCTGGGCTATCGCCAAGCTGTGTATAGACCTGCGCTAAACAGCTAGCGCCCAAGCGATTTTTACCTTCGCCCAAATCTAAAAGCAATAAGCGGCTTGCACCTTTATCAGTGCGTAGCTGAGGCGTAACTGTTTTACGAATATCTTTTACTGCACCAAACGCTGAAATAACCAGTGACAACGGAGAGGTTACTGCTTTATCTTCACCGTTTTCATTCCAAGCAGTTTTCATCGACATAGAGTCTTTACCTACAGGAATGGTCAAACCTAGCTCTGGGCACAGCTCTTCACCCACTGCTTTTACCGCTTCATAAAGACCTGCATCTTCACCTGGGTGCCCAGCTGCTGCCATCCAGTTAGCAGACAGTTTAATCCGCTTAATATCACCAATGTTTGCTGCAGCAATATTGGTTAGCGCTTCACCTACCGCAAGACGGGCAGACGCACCGTGTGATAAAAGAGCCACCGGGGTGCGTTCACCCATTGTCATCGCTTCACCGTGATAAGTGTCAAATGCCGCAGCGGTTACTGCTACATCCGCCACTGGCACTTGCCATGGCCCAACCATTTGGTCGCGACTTACAAGACCGGTTACCGAGCGATCGCCAATGGTGATAAGGAAGGTTTTCTCTGCCACGGTAGGCAAAGACAAAATGCGATTTGCTGCATCACTTAATGTAATGCCTGCCTCATCTAGTGCTGGCGAGCTTACCTTGGTCGAGCTTACATCGCGATGCATTTTAGGCGGCTTGCCTAAAAGCACATCTAGCGGCATATCGATTGGTTTGTTATCAAACTGACTGTCGTTCAGATTTAAGTGCTGCTCGGCAGTGGCTTCACCAACCACAGCAAACGGCGCGCGTTCGCGGGCGCAAATTGCTTCGAATACCGGCATATTTTCCGGTGCAACAGACATAACATAACGTTCTTGCGATTCGTTACACCAAAGCTCCAGCGGTGTCATGCCAGGCTCATCTGACAATACTTTTCTTAGCTCAAAGTTACCGCCACGACCACCGTCGTTAACTAGCTCAGGCAGAGCGTTTGAAAGGCCACCAGCACCGACATCGTGGATAAACTGAATAGGGTTGTCATCGCCAAGCTGCCAACATGCATCTATTACTTCTTGGCAGCGACGCTCCATCTCAGGGTTGTCACGCTGCACTGAAGCAAAGTCTAAATCTTCGTTTGACTGCCCAGAAGCCATTGACGATGCAGCACCGCCGCCAAGACCAATGTTCATTGCAGGGCCGCCAAGCACAATAAGCTTAGCGCCTACCGTGATTTCGCCTTTTTCAATATGGTCACGGCGAATGTTGCCTAAACCACCAGCTAGCATAATAGGTTTGTGATAGCCTCTTACCTCTACGCCGTTAAAACTATTAACTTCTTGCTCGTACGTACGGAAATAACCAAGTAGCGCTGGGCGACCAAATTCATTATTAAAGGCTGCACCACCTAGTGGGCCTTCAAGCATGATATCGAGAGCGCTCACAATGCGCTGTGGCTTACCATACTCGGCTTCCCACGGCTGCTCGGCGCCGGGAATACGTAAGTTAGATACGGTAAAACCAACTAAACCCGCCTTAGGTTTTGAGCCACGACCTGTAGCACCTTCATCGCGAATTTCACCGCCAGAGCCGGTTGCGGCACCAGGGAACGGTGAAATTGCCGTTGGGTGGTTATGGGTTTCTACCTTCATCAAAATATCAATATTCTCATGATGGTATTCGTATTGGTGTGACTGAGGATTCGGAAAAAAGCGCCCTGCTTCCCAGCCTTCCATTACTGCTGCGTTATCTTTGTAAGCTGAGTACACATGATCAGGTAATAACTCGTAAGTGTTTTTGATCATTTTGAACAGCGACTTTTCTTGATCTTCGCCGTCAATGGTCCAGCTTGCGTTAAAAATCTTATGCCGACAATGTTCAGAGTTTGCTTGCGCAAACATATAAAGTTCAACGTCAGTCGGGTTTCTGCCTAGCTTGGTAAAGCTATCAAACAGGTAGTCAATCTCATCATCAGCTAATGCCAGGCCCAATGCCACGTTTGCATTAACCAGCGCTTCTTTGCCCTCCCCTAATACGTCTACACTGGTGAAAGTATTAGCTTCGGTTTGTGCAAACAGTACCGCTGCATCGTCAGTTTTAGTAAATACTGACTCAGTCATTCTATCGTGTAAGAAGCTAGCGATAAGTGCAAAGTCATCGTCACTTAATGTATCTTCTATTTCGATATAAAACGCGCATCCACGCTCTATGCGATTGATACTTTTTAAACTACAGTTGTGAGCGATGTCGGTGGCTTTAGAAGACCAGGGAGAGATAGTGCCGGGGCGAGGAGTAATAAGGAAGAGGGTTCCAGAAGGTGTTTGTGCTTGCCTCGCGGGGCCGTAAGTGAGCAGCTTCTCGAGTATTTCTATTTGCTGCTTAGACAAGTCACCTTGGGAATCGACTAGGTGAACATATTCGCTATATAGGTTTTTAACCCTAACGCCGGATTGACCCAGCTTTGCAATCAGTTTAGTTTGGTTAAACTCTGATAGTGCAGGAGCGCCTCGAAGGACCAACATATTGATTTACCTGGTTTGTTAGAAACAACGACCACCAATGCGACGCGTTGTCTCTTGGATTGATGAGTATTTCGGCGCGGATTATAGAGCAATTATGCACAGTAAGTAACCTCATAACGCGCTAACATGAACTTTTTTTTAAACTTAGCGAGTTTGATGACAACAAGTAAAGGTCTATGCAGTCACAAGACTATAAAAAACGATTAAAACTACAACTAATAATCATTTTATCCATTGCTGTTATGAGTTGTGGCGTGCCCTCGGTCCCCACGGCCCTTTCCTCATTATTAGAACGAGAAACCATCCGCGTAGGAACCGTATACGGCGCAGGAACCTTTTATAACGGTGCTGAAGGGCCCCAGGGGTTTGAGTACGAGTTGCTGGCAGGGTTTGCCGATTACCTTGGGGTCACTCTCGATTTGTACCCTTTTTACAGCTATGAAGTCATGCTCGAGCAATTAGAGGAAGGTAACTTAGACATTGTTGCTACGGGGGATGCGGTGACACCTTCACTAAAAAACCGCTTCACGTATGGCCCGGCTTATCAACATGTTAAACAGCAGCTCGTATTCCAAGCAGGCACATCCAGACCTAGAGATCTTTTAGATCTCGATGCTCCTATAATTGCAGTTGCAGAAAGCAGCCAAGCTCATTTACTTTCTGATCTTTTACGCGATTTAGGCGACGAAGCAACTGATAGTGAAAAAGTAGTGATAAAGACCGAGCTCGTTACCACCGAAGATTCAGATTCTGAAGAACTGCTGCAACAAGTAGCCAATGGTGATATCGCTTATACAGTAGCCGACAGCAACCGTTTAGCTTTACAGCGCAGACGTTATCCAAACTTGGCTGTAGCAAAAACCCTTGACGAAAATATGCCAATGGCTTGGGCGCTGCCATTACATCAAGACGATTCAGTGAAAGCTGCGCTTATTGAGTATTTTGGAACCGTACATCAATCTGGTTGGTTTACGGTGCTGGAGGATAAGTATTTCGGCCACATCCGACAGTTCGATTACGTAGACAGCCGGGCTTTCAACTACGCAGCTGAAACTGCATTAGCCCAATATAAACCTCTATTTCAAAAATACGCAGGAGATCTAGACTGGCGACTGCTTGCGGCAATGAGCTATCAAGAAAGTCATTGGGATAGTAACGCTGTATCTAGAACTGGGGTTCGCGGTTTAATGATGCTGACGCTGGATACAGCAAGTGACTGGGATGTAGATGATAGAACCAACCCAGAGCAAAGTATTCGCGGCGGGTCTCGTTACTTTGCCAGTTTGCTAAGCCGCATACCCGCACGAATTAGCGAACCCGATAGAACCTGGATGGCTATGGCATCGTATAATATTGGAATGGGGCACTTGGAAGATGCGAGGGTTCTTACCGAGCAACAAGGGGGTAACCCTGATTTGTGGGTAGATGTGAAACGCCGCTTGCCACAGCTTAGGCAAAAAAAGTATTACCGCAACACCCGCTATGGCTATGCGAGAGGTGATGAGGCTTTGCAATACGTAGAAAACATTCGCCGCTACTACGACAGCCTAGTCTGGTTAGATGAACAAGGAAAAATTTAATCTAGTTCGTTTTGCTTCTCTATTGAAAACTGTCATTTCGATGTCATCTTTATAATGTACCCTTTGAACGAGTTGGTAATTAACCAACTCGCTTTCTCAGAACTTTTATTTTTCTAAAAGATTATTAATCTCTAAAAGAACAGTGACTCTCGAAAGATGAGAGCTTAGTTCAAACGACAGAGCATATTTCTTAACGGGGAAATGTGGTCACAACGAGGAAAATAACCTCAATGTGAGAAAGGAGAATAAATGAAAAAAAATCGCTTTATGAAAAAAGGAATAAAATTGAAAAACAACAACAGACGCAGACTTATGCTTAAGCGTTGCCACCAGAAAGTACTTCAACGTCGCAAGCTATTTGTTACAAGTGATATGTTCACTCAGTTGACCCGCAAACCTAGCTAAAATATATATAAGCTGGTTGCTTTCATTGATAGAAATCAATTAATAGTAAGCGCTCTTTTTTAACCTACCAGCGCAGCAAACCAAACTGGCGAATAACACTAAACAACATATCTTCAAGCCAACCGAGTAAGTATTAGCTTGAAGCATCCCTCTCTAGCTGTTTTTTCGCCTTTTTGGCTGCCTTAATCTCTTTCCTGCGCTTTCGAAAAAAATCTGACAACTTGTTAGCACACTCGTCAGCTAGCAAGCCAGATACCACTTCAATTTGATGATTAAGTGCTGGGTGTTGCAGTAGATTCATGACCGAACCCGCAGCGCCTGTTTTCGCATCTTTAGCACCAAACACCACCCGCTTTACTCGCGCATGCACAAGCATACCGGCACACATAGAGCAGGGTTCTAAAGTGACATATAGGGTAGCGTCAATGAGTCGATAATTTTGCACCTTAGAAGCGGCCTCTTTGACAGCGCGCAACTCAGCATGAGCAGACGGGTCGTTATCTGTTATAGGCGTATTGTAACCTTCACCGATAAGCTCACCGTTTAATACTACGCAGGCACCTACCGGTACTTCCCCTATAGATTCAGCTTTGTCTGCAAGGGTTAATGCATGCTTCATCCACGTCAGGTCTTCTTGAGTAACCGTTTCATTAATAAGGTTTTCCTGGCTCATCTTCTCTTTAACTGGGTTCTCTTGGCGAGAGCTTTCTTTTGAAGCGCTTACTTTTGCGAGCGCCTCTTCAGCGGTGAGCACTTCAGGCGTTAATGCTTGCGCTGTGACATGCTCGGTGCTTTGCTCTTTAGACCGAGCTTTTCCAGTGTCGATACCTGGTGCCGAAAGGTCGCTATTTTGGTCACTCATTAGTCAATCTTGCTACTTTATTTAGTGAAATTAGTTAACAATAATTCTGCATAAATCTAGGTAAACATTCTAACTAACTAGAAAGTAATGACTTTTGTCACTTGGCAACCTACTTGCAATATTTCATTATAACACTGCTGGTGTTAAGGACTTAACTGGTTACACTTTTTGAAGAAAACTTAGTTTAATAACCGTTATAGTACTCCAAGCGCAGCAGTAATTTTACTAATAAGTATTTAGTTTCTGTTTATTAGAGATAAAAACTAAATACTAGGTGAATTAGGCAACTGACCACATTTTCACCTAAACTCTTTTAAAGCCATTTGTGAGGGATACCACCGTGAACATGACAGCGATTGCAATAGTAGCCATTTGTGCTTGGGCGTTAGTTACCATTGTCGAAAGTGCATAAGACAAAAGCAAAAAGAAACTTAGCAATAAAGAAGCTGAAGCTTACAAGCAGGAAATTGCAGATTTGAAAGAGCGTGTATCTGTACTCGAAAAGATTGTCACTGATGAACGCTACGACTTAAAAAAGCAGTTTGCCGATTTAGAGAAAGACCGCGTCGCTTAAGTTTAGTGAAATAAATTCCTCTGCCAGCGCAACCTACGCCTATAGTGTACCTGCGCTGGCAGTTAAACATCAATTCCCTTCTAAGAGTTTGCGTTCAGCCCGCTCAACTCGTCGGGGTTTACCTGCAATTACCAGTACATCATGAGCCTGTAAAATAGCGTCATGGTCTGGGTCTTTCACTTCATTGCCATTACGTCTTAAGCCTTTAATGGCCACACGCATTCGTGTGAAGTCGATATCTTTTATTGCTTTTCCAATGCAAGAGGCGCGTTCAGACAATACTACTGCATGAATAAACTCCAGTTTATCTTCCGTCCCGTAAGAGATTTCTGTGGTTTCTCCAGGATAAAAGCCGTGCATATGATCATAACGGCCTTTTCGCTCGGCCCGCACCCGCTTTAAAATACGTGACATAGGTACACCGGCGTAATGCAACACTTGCGAGACCAGCATCAAACTGCCTTCTTGTAATTCAGGCACTACTTGGTTTGCTCCTGCGCTGTACAAACTTTCTAGTTGGTAGTCTCGTTTGGTACGAACCATAACATCTGTAGTGTTTGTTATACTTCGGGTCTGGGTAATGACTTGCTTGGCCTTATCGACCTGGTCAAACGTCACAAGCACAAGCTTTGCATTTTCTACATTAGCATTGATCAGAATATCTTTTTGACTGGCATCGCCGAAGATCACGGGTTCCCCCGCATTTCTGCTTTCATGCACTCTGACAGGGTCCATATCTATAGCGACAAAATGAATACCTTCCATTTTCAACATGCGCGCTACCGACTGGCCAACGCGTCCAAACCCACAAATAATGACATGATTAGACAAGGGCTCGGAATCGCCGTAGGTCGCGCCGTCATCAAAAGAAATATCTTTGTTAACAATGCGCTTAGCTATAGCCACACTGTTATTCATAAGCCATGGGGTTAACGCCATACTTATCACCCCCATACATACTATTAACGATGACTGCTCAGTAGTTAATACGCCGTGGGTGGTGGCAAGCGCCGCAATAACGAAGCTAAATTCCCCTATTTGGCAAAGTTTTACGCCTGCGGACCAGCCGTCAATAGCGTCAGTTTTAACTAACATGGATGCAACTCTGACTAAGATAACTTTAACTATCATTAACGCGAAAACACCGAATACGATTTCAAATAAGCTGTTCCAGAGCACCGTAAGCTCAAGCTGCATACCCACGGTCACAAAGAACAAGCCCATCAAAATGTCGCGAAACGGGCGGATGTCGGCTTCAAGTTGATATTTGTATTGGCTTTCCCCTAACATCATCCCAGCCAAAAAAGCGCCTAACGCCATCGACAAACCAAAATAATAGGTAAGTCCGCCAGCTAACAGCGCGATCAAAATAGTGGTCAATACAAACAACTCATCGGTTCTGGTTCTCGCAATTTCCCGAAACACCCAGGGAAGTAACCACTTACCTACTGACATTAAAAACGCAATAACGAATACGCCTTTAAGAAGTGCCTCTCCAAGAGCAAGGGCAATACTCACCTCGCCTGTCTGCGCAAGCAGTGGAATTGCTATAAGAAATGGGACCACGGCTAAGTCCTGAAAGAGCAAGATACTGACGGCGAGCTGTGTACGCCTGTTATTGAGAATGCCCATTTCGGTTGCTTGTTTAATAACAATAGCGGTAGAGCTTAGCGCCAGCGTACCGCCAATAATGATAGATGCACTAATTGGGATCCCCATGAAAAGCGGTACGCAGGTAAATATCGCTGTAGTAAACAACATTTGCCCTAACCCTACGCCAAACACCAAAGAACGCATAGCCAACAACTTAGGAAGGGAGAATTCTAGCCCGAGGGAAAAGAGTAGAAAAACAATACCTACTTCGGCCAACAAGTGCATTTCTTCGGGGTGCGCAAAGACAGATAGCAGCTGTGGACCTGCGAGTACACCGGCAAAAAGATAAGCAAGAATAGGTGGAAGATGAATCCGTTTAAATAGGGCGACTGCGCATACCGATATAAACATCAATATTACAATATTTAAAAAACTCGTCCCCACATAACCTCCTAGAGCGACATCAACTTCCGTTTGTAAAATAAGCGCGATAACCATTTCGGCTTTGCACTTAAACTAAAGACTAATGCGACAGATATCTTGTTGGCATTCAGTTTGCAAAATTCCCTATGTAAATGCAGATCCGGCAAGTTTTGCCGCTGTGATCGTCATAATTTTCGCGAAAATGCGGTCATGACCACAGAAACGTCAGGGCTTTGACACTGGTTTCATTTCTGCGGCATATCAACGCATTTTGTATAGGGGCACTACTGTGGATTTTTCAACGTCAGTCTACGATAGCACACAACACAACAATTTTTATCCTGCTGAGAGCACAGGTAAGTCACTTTCATTCAGTGAATTATCGGGCTTTGTAACACAGCTTCTGACTACGCTTGAACTTCAAGAGTTAGGAGGCGTGTATTTTCAGCAGCTTAATATGCTGTTGCCTGTTGTTGGATTCAGTTTATCCGACTTCGACTCCCGCTGGGTCTACGGTAACGCTAAGATATCGTCAACACTGATTGATTTACCACTACAAGGCGCACGCTCTGTTAATGGCGAGCAAGCCCATGTCTATTATTACATTAGTTCACCCTTGTCATTATCGCAAAGGGAGAGCCTATTCCAACTGCATGATTTATTTGGAAAACAAGTTAAGCATGCGTTGTCTTTATTGCGTGTTCAACAAATGGCAACCAAAGATGTACTGACTAGCTTAGGCAACCGCGCGGGCTTTCAGCAGTCTATGACAAGACAACTGGGCTGGGCACAAAGACATGATGAGCCATTTGCACTTTTAGTTATCGATCTAGACAACTTCAAATATGTGAACGATAACTTTGGACACGGTGAGGGCGACAAAGTACTGGTTCATGTGGCAGCACATCTTGAAAATGTTCTGCGGGATGAAGACGAAGCATTTCGCTATGGCGGCGATGAATTCTGCTGTTTGTTAGACTGCCAAACACAGCAGCAATTAGCATGTGCTGCCCAGAGAATCCAAATGAGTATTAATAGTTCTGCCTACTTATCACGATTAGGTGTATCGGCAAGTCTCGGTGGCGCAATCTATCGAGATGGCGACAGTGTTGATAGTTTATTTGACCGCGCTGATAACGCGCTGTATCGGGTGAAAAACTCTGGCAAAAACAGCTATGACGCTGCCTAGCTGGTAACTTTTACTTGTTTAAAATAAAGCGGCAATTCAATGCCGCTTTATCAGTATAATCTGCCGAAAAAATTTAAAAGATTAAAAGCCTTGCTGCTCTTCGCGAATACAATGAATTTGGCTCAGTAAACCTTATAAGTAATGTGGATATGGCCAATTAGCGCTTAGACAGGTATAAAAGCTATATTAATACGCTCAACTTTAGGTTGTAGATAAACAACCTTGTCATCAACAATGATTGCCACAGGAGTTTCATTTAAAAAGATAGTGGGTACACCATCCCTTTTCCATCGAGGCACTCGCCATACTTTGAACCACTCTTTCAATAGCTTTGATACGCTGGCGCCTTCAGGTTTCATCCGCAGATTACGCGCATTAGTTTGCAAAGAGACGGTATCGTTAGTTTTGTCTTTTGTTACTGTTACCCTCACCTGCCCATGTAACCAAGGAAGAGGAATGTACTGGTCTAACACTAACTCGAGACACTCTGGTATCTCGCAAGTATCATTAACTACCCAGTAAAGGTCATGGTCAAAACGTATAACCCGGCCCCACTTAAAATTTACTTCAGGGGTAGCATCATGTTTCGCCCCCAGCATAGCAAGTACTTGGTCTGTCTGCGCTTTTGAAGGTGCAAGTTGTCCCTGCGCTTTAAACCAGGCGCGAATTACCATAGCCTGCCAGGGGGTAGATAATGCAGCAAGCTTTTGTCCATCTAACCTGGCATCCGCACGTCTACAGTCTTTGAAGTATTGCTGTGCAGATTCGCTGACTAGCTCACTTTGCTGTGCACAAAGCTCAGCGCTTCGCCCAACTGTTTTAGTTAACTGGGGCCACCGCTCAAGCAGATGAGGTATTATCTCGTTTCTCAAGAAATTTCTGTCAAAGCTATTTTGCTGATTAGATTCATCCTCAACCCACTGCAACATTTCCTCTTCGGCATAAGCGATGATGTCACTTTTCTCTAGGGCTAGCATAGGTCGCATTATTAGCGTATCCCCCCGGTACTGCACTTCGCCCATACCCGCTAGTCCCTGTGGGCCTGCACCGCGTTTAAGCTGAAGTAATACGGTTTCAAGCTGATCTTCTGCATGCTGTCCCAAAAGCAGTACACCGCCAATTTGTTCGCACACTTCTAATAGTGCGTTGTATCGAACTTTACGCGCCTCAGCCTCTAAACTCTTTCTAGAGCTGGTATCAACAGCAACGCGATATTGATGAAATTCAACATCTTCAAGACGACACTGGAGTTCACAGTGTCGGGCCCAGTCGTCGGCATTCTCGCTTAAGCCATGATGTACATGTACAGCATGAATTGGGGTTTCATAACGCTCCCTATACGCGACGACGGCTTGAAGCAGTACCGTGGAGTCCACACCTCCGCTGTAAGCAACGACGAGTGGCGTTTGAAGTGGTCGCTTTACATCAGTCAGTGACGTGGCTATGCGATTGACGATATGTTCAATAGTGGGGGATTGTAGAGGGGTCACAGACCAGTAATACCTTATTGTTTCAACTTTATGTTTTATTAGGGTTCAGCTTTGTATCTGCTAATTACTTACTTTCTAATAACGCAAAAGGGTTGTTACCAATGGTAAACAACCCCCTTGAACTAATCTAAATCGACATGAACTCAGCAAAGGCTTAATAGACTTTTACAACAAGCATTTTTGCTAATCGTACACCGCTTCGCCTAATCGTACACCGCTTCGTATCGTGACGTGACTATTCGCAGTTTTAGAAGTCGTAGCCCTAACTAGAATTAGCAATACCCGAACGACATTAAACGCTCGTAACGCTCTTCCATTAGCTTTGTTTTATCAAGCTCTTTAAGCTGATTAAGCTGCTGCTTAATCACGGCCTTCAAATTAGCCGCCATGCCATTATGATCGCGATGCGCACCACCTAAAGGCTCTTCAACAATACTGTTAATCAGGCCTAGCTCTTTAATTTGTGGCGCACTTACGCCCATCGCTTCAGCGGCTAATGGTGCTTTTTCTGCACTCTTCCACAAAATAGAGGCACAGCCCTCCGGTGAAATAACCGAGTACGTAGAATATTGCAGCATGTTCACGCGATCGCCAACACCAATTGCAAGTGCACCACCTGAACCACCTTCACCAATTACCGTACATACGATAGGAACAGTCAACTCAGCCATTTCGAACAAGTTTTTCGCAATGGCTTCACTTTGACCACGCTCTTCAGCGCCCACACCTGGGTATGCCCCTGGCGTGTCGATGAAGGTAATAATAGGCATGTTAAAGCGCTCAGCCATCTTCATAAGACGCAAGGCTTTACGGTAGCCTTCTGGTTTAGGCATACCGAAGTTACGCTTGATTTTTTCGTTAGTGTCACGGCCTTTTTGATGGCCTATAATCATCACAGGCTGGTCATCTAGCATTGCTGGGCCGCCAACAATTGCCTTATCGTCTGCAAACGCACGGTCGCCAGCAAGCTCGTCGAATTCTGTAAAAATACGAGGAATGTAATCTAGCGTGTATGGACGCATTGGGTGACGTGCAAGTTGAGAAACTTGCCATGCGCCAAGATCAGAAAAGATCTTCTTAGTTAGCTCCGCGCTTTTGCCGCGAAGCTTATTGATTTCTTCTTCAATACCAACGTCAAACTCGCCACCTTGATTCACCAACCTAAGCTCTTCAATTTTTGCTTCTAGTTCGGCTATTGGCTGTTCAAAGTCCAAAAACTGTATACTCATTTCATGTCCTATTCGTACTACGCTCGTCTATGCAAACGCGAGATGTCCAATCTATCGAACTCTTAACCCTAATGGTAGAGAATTGAAACGGCTTTGTCTCCCAAACATTGCTTGAGATCGTGTAAAAGTTGGTCTTCAGGCGTAACGTACCATCTTGCCCCACACGCTAAGATTACTTCAGCGTCTGGATGGGTTACCGCTAACTGCACAGGACAACTTCCACCGTTAAATGCCTGCAGGATAGATTGCATCTGACTCATTTTCTTCGGTTCAAGCAACTGGGTATCAATATTAAGTGCCAGCGCTCTCGCGTTTTTCTCTCGTGCCTGAACAATGTCCATTACATCACGGGCGGTGATTGTATTGCCCCCAGAGAAATCATCAAAGCTGACCTGTCCCTTTATAAGCAATATTCTGTCAGTTTCTAACACACTTTCGAACTGTTCGTACATATCGGGGAAGAAACGTACGTCTATTCTGGCACTCTTATCATCCAGTGTCACTATAGCCCAGCGGCGCCCACGTTTATTCGTCATAACACGCACGCCAAGCACCAGTCCTACCGCACTGGCCATTTGGTCTTTATTGGTTGGTTTTAAATCAACTAAACGTCCGTCGGTGTAGTAACGCAATTCTTCCGCGTACTGATTGATGGGGTGACCGGTTAAGTACAAGCCCAAGGTATCTTTTTCACCTTCTAGCCATACTTTTTCAGGCCACTCAGGGACGTCGGCAAACGCTTGCTTCACGTCTTCTGGCTCGGTAGTCAGTAACCCGAACATGTCTGACTGACCAAAAGACTCGGCTTTTGCATGCTGTCCAGCGGCGGCAAGGGCCTCGGGTAAACTCGCCATAAGGCTTGCGCGATGGGGGCCTAAGTTATCCATTGCACCCGCTAACACTAGCTTTTCAAGTACCCGTTTGTTTACACGCTTAATGTCTATCTTGGCGCAGAAATCAAAAAGGTCTTTAAATGCACCCTGAGTTTCCCGCGCTTCAATAATCGCTTCAATCGGGCCTTCACCTACCCCTTTAATTGCACCGATACCATAAACAATGCGACCTACGCTATCGACGGTAAACTTATATTTACCTGCGTTCAAATCTGGTGGCAGTATTTCAATACCCATGCGCTCACATTCATCGACAAGCGTTACGATTTTATCGGTGTTGTCCATATCCGCAGACATTACCGCAGCCATGAATTCCGCTGGATAATGTACTTTCAGCCACAAAGTCTGGTAAGACACCAAGGCATAAGCGGCAGAGTGAGATTTGTTAAACCCGTAACCCGCGAACTTTTCTACCAAGTCGAAGATTTTCATTGCAAGGTCTGGGTCAATATTATTGCCCTTGGCACCTTCAGCAAAGGTACCGCGCTGCTTCGCCATTTCTTCAGGCTTTTTCTTACCCATAGCACGACGAAGCAAGTCAGCGCCGCCCAGTGAGTAGCCCGCCATTTCCTGGGCTATCTGCATTACCTGTTCCTGATACAAGATAATGCCATAGGTAGGCTCTAGAATTTCTTTCAAGCACTCGTGCTGATATTCAGCATCGGGGTAGGAAATTTCTTCACGTCCGTGCTTTCGGTCAATAAAGTTATCTACCATGCCTGATTGCAGCGGGCCCGGACGGAAAAGGGCCACCAGTGCGATAATATCTTCGAAGCAGTCAGGTTTAAGGCGCTTAATTAGTTCTTTCATGCCGCGAGATTCCAGCTGGAATACCGCAGTTGTCTCGGCGTTTTGAAGGGTTCTGAAACTCTTAGGATCTTCAAGCGGAATGGCGCTGATATCTACATCAACGTTTTTCCCTTCTTTGATCATATCTATTGCCCACTGAATAATAGTCAGCGTACGAAGACCTAAGAAGTCGAATTTTACCAAGCCCGCCGTTTCAACATCGTTTTTGTCGAACTGAGTTACGGGGTTTTTACCTTCGTCATCACAATACAAAGGCGAGAAATCAGTAATTGTGGTTGGCGCAATAACAACACCACCGGCGTGTTTACCAGCGTTTCGGGTAACCCCTTCAAGTATTCGCGCCATATCGATAAGGTCTTTCACTTCCTCATCGCTTTCATAAACTTCTGGCAGCTGTGGCTCTGCTTTAAACGCCTTTTCAAGCGTCATGCCTGGATCTGGTGGAATAAGCTTTGAGATCCTGTCTACAAAGCCGTATGGGTGACCAAGTACTCGACCCACGTCACGTACAACCGCTTTTGCCGCCATGGTACCAAACGTAATGATCTGCGATACCGCCTGACGCCCGTAAAGCTCAGCAACGTGGTCGATTACCTCGTCTCGTCTATCCATACAGAAGTCGACGTCGAAGTCGGGCATGGATACACGCTCTGGGTTCAAGAAACGTTCGAATAGCAAGTCGAATTCAAGCGGGTCTAGGTCGGTAATTTTTAGGGCATAAGCCACCAGTGAACCCGCACCAGAACCCCGCCCTGGCCCTACCGGGATTCCGTTATCCTTACTCCACTGAATGAACTCCATTACAATAAGGAAGTAGCCTGGGAAACCCATTTGGTTGATAACTTCAAGCTCAATGCGAAGTCGGTCATCGTACTCTGGGCGTTTGGCTTTGCGCACTTCCTCATCGGGGAATAGAAATTCTAGACGTTCTTCCAAGCCTTCCTCAGACACCTTAACCAAGAAGTCTTCGGTGGTCATACCGCCGGTTGGAAACTGTGGCAAGAAATATTCATTTAGCCGAACAGTAACGTTACAGCGCTTGGCAATTTCAACCGTATTTTCTATGGCTTCTGGAATATCGCTAAATAGCTCAACCATTTCCTCTGCTGTGCGCAGATATTGCTGGTCGCTATAGCGCTTAGGGCGACGGTTATCATCTAACGTATAGCCATCGTGAATACACACACGAATTTCGTGCGCGTCGAAACCCTCTTGGTCAATAAAGCATACTTCATTAGTGGCAACCACGGGTAAACCGCGCTGCTCAGCAAGCTCTACCGCATGGTGTAAATAATCTTCTTCGCCTTGTCTACCAGTTCTAATAAGCTCTAAATAAAAACGGTCGGGAAAATGGGTTTGATAAAACTCAAGCGCATCTTCAAGAAGCTTGGCGTTATTTTTCATTAAACCTACGCCGATATCGCCGTGCTGTGCGCCCGATAAAACAATAACGCCTTCGCTATGCTCTGCTAACCATGCTTGATCGATAACCGCACGGTGTGCCAAATGTCCACGAAGGTAGGCCTTGGAGATAAGAATAGTAATATTCTTATACCCTTCGTTGTTCATCGCAATGAGGGTAAGTCTGAAAGGTTCATCGCCAAAAGCTTCATTAGTCACCCAAAAATCAGTGCCAATTATGGGCTTGATACCTAAATTATGTGCCTCGGAATAGAATTTTACCAAGCCACACATATTCATTTGGTCGGTGATCGCCACGGCAGGCATGCCAAGCGCGGCCACTTTACCTAGAATAGGCTTAACCTTATTCAGGCCGTCCATCATCGAAAAGTCGCTGTGAACACGTAAATGAATAAATGGCGATGACATGATGTTATTTCTCTTCGAGTAGCGCTTTTACGGGTTTAAAACTTTTGCGATAGCAATCTAAGATGCCATATTCGGCGATAGCTTCAAAATGTGCTTTTGTAGGGTAACCTTTGTGCCCGGCAAAGTTATATTGTGGGTAGGCCTCATGCAACGAAATCATATCGTTATCTCGCTCTACTTTGGCAATGATTGATGCTGCTGAAATTTCAGCGTGTAGGCTGTCACCTTTCACTACCGCTTCAGACTCAAAATTCCACGCTGGGACGCGGTTGCCGTCTACACGCACAAAATCTGGCTTTACTGGCAGGCCTTCTACCGCTCGGATCATGGCGAGCATGGTAGCGTGCAGTATATTAAGCTTGTCTATTTCTTCAGGGCTTGCTCTACCGATATTCCAGTAAAGCGCCTTCTCACGAATCTCTTGAGCAAGGGCTACACGTTTCTTTTCACTCAACTTTTTAGAGTCGGTTAGCCCTTCAATGGGGTTTTCTGGGTCTAGTATAACCGCAGCAGTAACCACATCTCCAACTAAAGGGCCACGCCCTACTTCATCAACACCGGCAATTAACTTATGCAAACAATTCCTCCACGACAGCTTTTGCTGCTGTTTTATCAGCATTGCATTTTAGCGTATGGTGGAGATCGGTGAAACGGGAAATAAGCGCAGAATTATCACTTTCGAAGAAGTTAAGTAACTGATTGCTCATATTCTCTGCGTTTACTTCATCTTGAAGTAATTCAGGAATAATTGCCTCATCAGCCAATAAGTTTGGCAAAGTGAAGAACGGCGCTTTATACAAGCGCTGCATAATTTTATATGTAAGCGGTGCGAGTAAATAAGCCGCGACCATGGGGCGCTTGCACAGCATAGCTTCTAATGTAGCCGTCCCGGATGCAAGTAAGATAACATCGCTCGCTATCATGGCATCACGAGAAGTGCCTTGGGTTACCTGAATGGGTAAGCGTGCTTCAGCATTATCAGCTTCAAGCAATAGTGCTTTAATTTGCGAAAGACGATGCTCGTTTGCCGCAGGGATAAGAAATTGAATGTCACTGCGTTTAGCATGAATAGCTTCAATGGTTTTCAGAAACACGGGAAGCAACGTATCTACTTCCCCCCTTCGTGAACCGGGTAGAACAGCCAATACATTAGCTTGACTATCTACCCCTAATGCCTGTCTTGCCGCATTTTGGTCGGGCTCAATGGCTATAGCGTCAGCCATGGTATGCCCCACAAAGGTATAGGGAACGTTGTATTTGTCGTATACCTGTTGTTCGAAAGGGAACAACCCCAATACGCGATTAGCCGCTTTCGCTATCTTGTGAATGCGTTTCTCACGCCATGCCCACACGGTAGGGCTTACATAGTGGATAGTTTTGATGCCGCGGGCTTTCAGGGCTTTTTCTACGCGAAGATTAAAATCAGGCGCGTCAATACCTACGAAAATATCTGGCGGATTTTGCTCAAAGTGAGCAAGAAGCTGCTTTTTAACTTTTAAGATGGCTGGAAGGTGAGATAGGACTTCAACAAGTCCCATAACCGACAAGGTTTCCATATCGAATAGACTATGGAAACCCGCCTCTATCATATTTGAACCGCCAATACCTTCAATAATAGCATCTGGGTATTGGCGTTTTAACTCGGCAACCATTCCTGCGGCAAGGATGTCACCAGAGGGCTCTCCGGCAACCATGCCGATACGAATTGGTTTAGACATAATTAGCGAATAATGCCTCGCTTCGAGTCTTGTAAGAACTTCACCATAAGGGCCACACCAGGGAACTCCTGCGCGGGTTCGGCAAGTTTTTCAATGGCTTCATCTACGGTATTGCCTTCACGGTATATTGCTTTGTAAGCGCGTTTAATGGCCATAACTTCTTCTTTGCTGAAGCCACGACGCTTAAGTCCTTCAGAATTAATACCCTGAGGAATATTTTTCTGACCGCTGACCATTACAAAGGGAGGCACATCGCGCAGAATAATGCCGCCAGCGCCCAAGAACGAATGGGCACCAATCTTACAGAACTGGTGAATACCTGCGGCACCACCAACAATGACGTGGTCGTCCATGTGTACATGGCCAGCAATCGCAACACTGTTTGCAATAATAATGTCGTTGCCAAGAACACAATCGTGTGCAACATGAGAGTTGGCCATAAATAAACAGCGAGAACCAATTATGGTAATGCTGTTGTCTTGAATAGTGCCTCGGTGAACGGTTACCCCTTCTCTAAACTCGTTATCATCACCAATAACGAGTTCAGTAGGCTCACCCGCATATTTTTTATCTTGGCAGTCTTCACCAATTGAAGAAAACTGATAAAACTTGTTGTTTTTACCGATACGCGTCGGGCCGCGTACCACCACATGTGATTTCAGAATACAGCCGTCGCCTATGGTGACGTTGTCGTCTACCACACAAAATGGACCTATGGTGACATTATCACCAATCGTTGCACTTTCTGAAATTACCGCAGTAGGATGGATCACGTTACGCTATCTCTCTCATCGCACACATAAACTCTGCACTACAAGCAATATCGCCATCGACACTTGCAGTACCTTTAAATTTCCAAATCCCTCTGCGCTCTTTTACCAGAGCAACATCAAACTCAAGCTTATCACCCGGAACAACGGGACGTTTAAAGCGAGCGTTATCAATCCCTGCATACAAGTATAACTTATCATTGTTGCCCATGGTCTTAAAACCTAGAACACCGGCTGCTTGCGCCATGGCCTCTAGAATTAAAACGCCCGGAAAAATTGGCTGTCCAGGGAAATGCCCCATGAAACATGGCTCATTGATCGTAATATTTTTGTAAGCCTTTACAGACTCACCCAAAACATAATCAGTAACGCGATCAACAAGTAGGAAAGGATATCTGTGTGGTAGCAGTTCCAATATTTCCTGGATTTCGATGGTATTAAGTGAATTGGCCAAAAACTTTCTCCTGTATACAAGCATGACCTTTAGCTATGTTATACCAATACAGATGATACATTGGTATTTGGGTCAAACTCGCCGTAAAAACTAAAAACGGCGGCAACCATACGCTGTAAAGCGCGAAAAACAAATCAGACCAACACCTTTGAAGGAGTTGGCCTGACAAATTTTATAACTAACCAGCGATTGCTGAACTTTGACTTAGAGCCAAGAGCAATCAGTGTTAAGTTAATTAGTTAGTTTTGCTAACTTGCTGAAGTACCTGCTCAGATAAGTCGTGCTCTTCTTTAGCAAAAGCAACTGCACCCGCATTAAGCACTAGGTCGTAACCTTGCTTCGACGCAACAGAGTCAATAGCTTGCTTAATAAGGCCAAGCAACTTGTTACGCTCTTCGTTGCTACGACGTTGAATGTTTTGTTGTAGAGGCTGACCTTTTTTAGATAGCTCTTCACGTACTGACAAGATTTTTTGTTCTAGTTCTTTCTTCTCGGCATCGCTCATTGTTGCTGCATCACGCTGAAGACGCTCTGCGTAGAACTGACCGTCACGCTGTAGCTGATTCACTTCTTCAAGCTGGTCTTTAAACTCAGCTTGAATAGCATTTTGAATCTCAGCCGCTTGAGGCATCGCTTGAAAAATACCTTGCACATCAACAACAGCCACTTTCTGTTCTGCCATTACAGATGTACTTACTAAAGCGCTACCCAACATTGCTCCTGCAACGATATGTTTAACCAACTGTTTCAAAGGGAACTCCTTTTGTGAATCTTATTATAGAGCGCGCTTAAAACGCGCTCGTTTTAATGTCTTAGAAAGTTTGACCAATATTGAAAGTGAAGAATCTAGCATCATCACCATCACGTTGCTGTATCGCTTTCGAGAAACTAAATACCATCGGTCCCATTGGTGAAATCCACTGAACCGATATACCTGCCGAGCTACGATACAGACTCCAGTCAGAATAGTCCAATAGCTCACCGTTTTGAGTGGATGCTATGTCGAACTGACGATAATAGTCATAGTCGAACTCAGTATCCCACACGTTACCCACATCCACAAACAAACTTGTGCGAACAGAGTTATCCATTTCTTCTTCAACAAACGGCGTAGGCACGATTAGCTCGATACCACCAAGTGCCATTGCGTTACCACCAAGGCTTCGCGACGACCAAGAAAGTGCAGCGTCTGCTGGGTCCGCCGGGAATAATTCCCCATCAGGACCAGAAATGGTGCCTGTGTTACCGAGGAAGATACCGCGAGGGCCAACCGTATTATTCTCGAATCCGCGCAGTGAATCTGAACCACCTGCAGTAAAGTTCTCAGTGAACGGTAGAATTTGCTCATTGCCGTTTATATCACCATAACCATTACCATATCCGAGACGGATGCGAGTTAAGAATGACCAGCGCTGATTACGTGATAATGGAAAGTACCACTTACCATCGAATACGGTTTTAAAATAGTTAACGTCTGAGTTTGGCGTGGTAATGCTAAACGATGCACGTTGAGACGAACCCGCCGTTGGGAATAGACCACGGTTTAGCGTGCTTCTACTCCAGCTTACGCTAGCAAGATAGCTATCGTATTTAATAGCCGCATCCGGGTCTTCGCCATTGGTAAACTGGTTATAGAACTGCTCAGTTTGCTCGTAGTAACCACGGTTAAATAGCTCTACATTGCTGTAGGTTAAGCCAAAGTTGATACGATTAAACTCGTTGATTGGATAACCGATGTTTGCACCAATTGACCAACGTTTAGAGTTGTACTGGATTACGTTAAAGTCAGAGCCGTCGAACTCGCTATAACCAATGCTTCCACCTAAGCTGATACCGTCAATGGTGAAGTAAGGGTCATTATAGGTGATTTGCGCACTGCGCTGATACGAAACCGTACTTAGGTTAAGGCCTACACGTTTCCCTGTCCCTAGGAAGTTATCCTGTTGGATACCCGCCTGTAAGCTTAACTTGGTTCTGTCACCGTAACCGATACCTGCGTTAAAAGAGCCCGAAGGCTGCTCTTTAACATTATAGTTAACATCAACCTTATCTTCAGAGCCTGGAATACGTACTGTTTCAAACTCTACTTCTTCCATATAGGTAAGACGAGAAAGCTGATTTTTTGAAGACTCTAGCAAATTATTAGATAACCAAGTGCCTTCCATCTGACTTACGTTTTGACGAAGTACACTGTCGGCGGTGACCACGTTACCGTTAAACTTAATACGATTAACGTAGATACGCTTGCCGGGGTCTACAGATAGCGTCAACTTAACCGTTTTGTCTTCGTCGTTAATCTCAGGCACGGTGGTTACCGTTGGATAGGCATATCCGAAACGGCCGAGATATTTACTGATAAACTCTTCTGTGTAAGTGACTTCTGCTTGGTTATATAGCTCGCCTTCTGTTAGCGGCAGTACGCGCTCGATGTATTCTTCATGACCAAGCACATCACCCACGAGTTCTACTTCAGATATGGTGTATTGCTCACCTTCTGTTACGTTCATGGCTATGTAGATGCCCGACTTTTCAGGGGTCATCGACACTTGGGTAGAGTCAACGTTAAATCGCAGGTAACCACGGTTTAAATAGTGGTTACGCAAGGTTTCCATATCCCCCTGCAGCGTTTGCTGCTGATAGCGAGTCTCTGATAGAAAATCCCACCAAGGCGTATCGTATTGTAGCTCAAACGCTTCCATCAGCTCTTCGTCTGAGAAGATTTCGTTACCTACAATATTAATTTGCTCGATTTCGGCGGCATCGCCTTCTTCGAAAAGTAGTTTCAAATCGACACGGTTACGCGGTAATGGCGTAATAATAGCCGTTACATCAGCATTGTATTTACCTATGCTGTAAAAGAAGTCTTTAAGGCCATTCTCAATAGAGGTTAGTACGGTCTTATCAAGTGGCTCACCGATGCGGACCCCATTGCCATCCAAGCTTTCTTGAAGCTGCTCATCTTTAATATCATCGTTGCCGTCAAAAATAATATTACTGATGGTTGGACGCTCCGCCACACGAACCACAAGGGTATTGCCGTCGCGAAGGATTTCTACATTTTCAAAGTGAGTTGAAGAGTAAAGCGAGCGAATAAGCTGCGTTACCCTAAATGTATTAAGCTCGTCGCCAACTTGAACGGGCAAGTAGGTTAAGGCTGCACCAAGTGCAACTCGTTGCAAACCCTCTACGCGAATGTCTTCAACAACAAATTCACTGTCTTGCGCCGCAGCGTTGGCAAAGCTAGCACTGGAAAGAATGGCTCCGGCTGCTACTAACTGTTTTAACTTCATCTATTTTTCTTTTCCTGGCCGCGTTTTGTATTAGCTGTTTTGTACTTCCTGATTTGTATCAGGTTATGCGAGCGATATCGTTAAAAATTGCGATACCCATGATCATAAACAGAAGCACGCCACCTATTCTGTAACCCCATTCCTGCACCGCTTCAGGCACAGGCTTACCAGTGATCCACTCCACAATAAAAAACATGAGGTGACCACCGTCAAGCATGGGCAAGGGTAATAAATTTATTATGCCTAAATTTACGCTTATTAAGGCAAGAAAACTCAAAAAGTACGCAAGTCCATACCCAGCACTTGTTCCCGCACCTTGAGCAATTGAGATAGGACCGCTCAAATTCTTCACCGAAACATCGCCGGTGATGAGCTTTCCTATCATGTCGACACTCAATGTCATTAGACGCCACGTTTTATCTAGCGCCTTCCCAATAGCCTCTATAATGCCATATTGATGAGTAAACACATACCCTTCAGGCCAAGGCTCGAATGTTGGGCTCACACCTAAATAACCACTTTGCCCTTGTGGTGTATCGCGGCGCGCTATCGTGGCATTTAACGTTAGTTGCTGTCCATCCCTTTGTATATCAAGAGAGATACTTTCACCGGGGCTTTCAACTATAACGTCAACCAAACCTTCCCACGACGTCAATTTAGCGCCATTTAGTGCGACAAGTTCATCACCGGGTTTCAACCCAGCTTCCTGCGCCGCACTTCCCTCACCAACAAAACCAACAGTTAACGTTGCATCCGGTCGATATGGGGTTAGGCCTAAGCTGCTTAATGGAGACTCGCTATCTGGGTCAAAGTTCCAAGAACCCAGTGTAAATGTCAGTTCTTTTTCGATATTTGATGAACTTTTAACCGTAACTGTGGTTTTTTCTGACCCTATGTTAGAAACAACTTCTAAATTAACCGCTTCCCAGTCCGGTGTAATTCTGTCACCGACCTTAATGATTTCATCACCAGGTTGAACGCCTGCTACAGCAGCTACACTTTGAGGCTCGACAGCTTTAACAACGGGTTTAACGGTTTCTAAACCGACAAGGTACATTAGCCAAAGAGCAAAAAATGCAAATATGAAGTTTACACCAGGGCCCGCTGCAATTACCGCCATGCGCTGCAATACAGGTTTTTTATTGAAGGCTTTATCTTCTAACTCAGGCGGTACGTCATCAATACGTCCATCGAGCATGCGAACGTAACCACCAAGGGGAATCATAGCGATAACATATTCTGTACCGGACTTACTTAACTTGCGCCAAATTGGCTTCCCAAAACCAATTGAGAAGCGCTCTACCTGTACACCGCATTTACGAGCCACATAAAAGTGTCCCCATTCATGTACGGCAACCAAAATACCTAGGGCTACAATGAATGCACCAAGGCTCCATAAAAATGCTAGCACTGGAATTTACCTCGAATAATCTCGTTCGCCTTTGTTCTTGCAAGGCTGTCTTGCTCTAGTATTTGTTGAATAGAACTTACCGATACGTGTGGCATAGCATTTAACGTGGCATCATTAACTTTGGCAATATCGCAAAACTGAATCTTACCTTCTAAAAAGGCCTCGACTGCCACTTCGTTTGATGCGTTCACTCGTGTTGTTGCACACTGCCCTTCTTTACACGCATCAATAGCCAGTTTCAAATTAGGATAACGTTCAAAGCAAGGGGTTTGAAAACTGAAATTGGCAATGTCAGAAAAATCTAGTGGCGTTACGCCCGCTTCGATTCGCTCTGGATGAGCTAAGCCATAGGCAATAGGGGTGCGCATGTCAGGGTTGCCCATTTGTGCGATCACCGACCCATCAACATATTGCACCATAGAATGAATAATACTTTGCGGGTGAATTACCACATCGATATCATCAGCGCCGGCACCGAACAGCCAGCAGGCTTCAATAAACTCCAGCCCCTTGTTCATCATAGTCGCAGAGTCGATTGTTATTTTTTTGCCCATCGACCAGTTAGGGTGAGTACTGGCCTCATCAATGGTAATTGACGAAAAGCTATTAAGTGGCCTTTCTCTGAAGGGGCCACCAGAACCCGTTAATAAAATTTTGCGAATACCTGATGCAGTAAAGTTACCATATTCGTAATCGTGCGGGAGACACTGAAATATGGCATTGTGCTCGCTGTCGATTGGAAGGATTTCAGCGCCGCTTTGGTTTGCAGCCTCAATAAATAAAGCACCAGACATGACTAACGCTTCTTTATTAGCAAGCAAAACGCGTTTTCCTGCCTTTACCGCCGCCAGTGTGGGTAAAAGCCCTGCTGCACCCACAATAGCTGCCATTACAGCGTCAACTTCAGGCGCGCTTGATACCTCTTCCAGCGCCTTAGCGCCAGCCAGAATCTCTGCATCAACACCGTACTGAGATGCTAACTCACAGCCCAGTTTGTAGTGAGCGTCATCGGCAATTACCACATAGCGCGGCGCGCACTTTTGAGCCTGCTCCATAAGCAGTTCAAGCTGAGAGTTACCAGTAATAGCAAAAACGCGGTATTTGTCGGGATGGCGATTTATTACGTCGAGTGTATTACAACCAATGGAGCCTGTGGCCCCTAACACTGTTACTGTTTGCATTACGCCATCCAAGTTACATAGCAAAAGGCAAATACTGGAAATGCTGCAGTTAGGCTATCAATTCTATCTAGCACACCACCATGGCCAGGTAGTATCTTGCCACTGTCTTTAATGCCAGCGCAGCGCTTCAGCATGCTCTCGTTCAAATCACCGAGTGCAGAAACAGCAACGGTTATACCGCCAATTGCAAGGTGTAGCCAAATGCGAGAAGGCTCTACCTGATAGTGCAGTGCCGCAAAAGCGATAATGGCGAATGAAGCCGCGATACCACCCAGTAAGCCTTCTAAGCTTTTACCAGGCGATACGTTAGGGCGTAACTTATGTCGACCAAATTTGACGCCAACGAAGAACGCGCCTATATCAGCCGCCCAAACGATACCCAATACATAAAAGATCAGCGATGCGCCGTAAAACGGATCAACATCATGCAGGCTAGTGCGAAGTGCAACTACGGCTACCCATGTTGGTATAAGCGTAAGTGCGCCAAATACGGTTCTTACACTACGACTGTCTTTCCAGAATCTTGAGTATTTCGGATAGGCAAGCACCATAAATAAAGAGGCTATCCACCACAACACAGCGATGGTTAAAATTGCGCGATACAGGCCATGCAATTGGCCCTGATACCAAATGGTACTGGCATCAACAGTGAGCGATAGAGCAATACATATTGCAAAGGCGCCAGCCATGTAGATAAGCTTTTTAGGACGCTCACACACGCCTGACATATTCGCCCACTCATAGGCACCAATGCCGACAACACCGGCTATGGCTATTTCAAACCAAAAAATAGGAAGAAAAAGGATAGCGTAGAGCGCCAGCGGCGCGAGAATTAATGCAGTTATTATCCGTTGTTTTAGCATAATTTGCCCTTGGCTTTGGTTACCAGGGCTAGCCTGATAATTGCCTGCATGGTATTAACCATCGGCTGTGACTACCTGTTCACCGGTTAGACCGAATCTTCTTTGACGAACATTGAAATCGTCTACGGCTAATTGAAACACGTCTTCATTGAAGTCGGGCCATAGTACATCGGTGAAATACAATTCGGCATAGGCACACTGCCATAGTAAGAAATTACTAATTCGGTGCTCGCCACCAGTGCGAATAAGAAGATCTAACTCTGGAAGGTTAGCTGTAGAAATGTGCGAACCAAGAGCTTCTTCACTGATGTTATCTACATCAAGCTCGCCGCTTTTAACCTGCGATGCGAGTTGCTTGGCCGCATTTACGATGTCCCATCTACCGCCATAGTTTGCTGCGATATTTAAGACCAAATCTTTGTTGTCTTTGGTCATGTCTTCAGCTTTGCGAATTTTTTCGACTAGCTTGGCGTCGAAAGCCTCAACATCACCAATAACCTGCAAGCGTACACCATTTTTGTGTAAGCGTTTTGCTTCACTATTGAGGACGAGATTAAACAACTCCATAAGGACGCTGACTTCTTCCTCAGGACGTTTCCAGTTCTCACTTGAAAACGCGAATAGCGTAAGTGATTCAATACCGTTTTGACGTGCAAAGCGCACAACAGAACGAACAGACTCTACCCCGGCTTTATGACCAAAGGTACGAATTTTCCCTTTCTTTTGCGCCCATCGACCATTGCCATCCATAATGATTGCAACGTGCTTCGGGCCAGCAGATTCTGCTGGCACCTCTGCTTTTGTCGATTTGGCTGCGCTTAAACGCTTTCCAATCATAATACTTACTTATACTTCCATTAGTTCTTTTTCTTTGTCAGCAAGCATGCTGTCAACTTTCTTAATGAAATCGTTAGTAATAGATTGAATGTTCTCTTCAGCAGCGCGGCTCTCATCTTCACTGATTTCTTTTTCTTTAAGAAGATCTTTGATGTCACCGTTCGCGTCACGACGGATGTTACGGATAGCGACACGACCACCTTCCGCTTCATTGCGAACAACGCGGATAAGGTCTTTACGACGCTCTTCCGTTAGAGGAGGTAAAGGAATGCGAATTGAACCGCCTGCACTCATTGGGTTTAACCCCAGATCAGACTGCATAATTGCTTTTTCAACCGCTTGGATAGCGCTTTTATCAAAAACAGTTAACGCTAGAGTACGGCTGTCTTCCGCAACTACGTTAGCGACTTGCTTTAGCGGCGTGTCTACACCGTAATAAGGTACCATGATGCCATCTAGAAGGCTTGGATGCGCACGACCAGTGCGAATTTTGCTGAATTGGCCTTTTAGAGAAACTAGGCTTTTTTCCATGCGCTCTTGCGCATCTAATTCAATTTCATCAATCACGTTTTGTATCCTATTGTTCTTAATTAATCGTTGTCAGCGTGGCAAATGACGGTACCTTCTTTTTCACCCATCACCACACGCTTAAGGCAACCCGGCTTATTCATGTTGAATACGCGAATTGGTAAGCTGTGATCTCGTGCTAGAGTGAAAGCTGACAAGTCCATTACTTTTAATTCTTTTTCCAATACTTCCTGGTAAGACAATTGATCATACAATGTCGCTTCAGGATTTTTTACTGGGTCATCGCTGTATACGCCGTCTACTTTTGTGGCTTTAAGTACCGCATCGGCTTCAATTTCGATACCGCGTAAACAAGCCGCTGAGTCAGTAGTGAAGAAAGGGTTGCCAGTACCGGCAGAAAAGATAACAACGCGGCCCGACTTAAGAAGGCTAATAGCTTCTGCCCAGTTGTAAGCATCGCACACGCCGTTTAATGGGATAGCAGACATCATACGCGCGTTTACAAATGCACGATGAAGCGCGTCGCGCATAGCTAGGCCGTTCATTACCGTAGCCAACATGCCCATGTGGTCGCCAACAACACGGTTCATTCCCGCTTTTGCTAGGCCTTCGCCACGGAACAAGTTACCACCACCGATAACAAGACCAACTTGAACACCAAGTTCAACCAGCTCTTTTATTTCTTGTGCCATTCTATCTAGCACTTTAGGGTCTATGCCAAAGCCTTCTTCGCCCATTAGGGCTTCACCACTAAGCTTTAACAGAATGCGTCGATATGCTGATTTTGGTGTGATACTCATAGTTTGAATTGTCCTCGTAAACCCGTTTTGTCCTATGTCTTTCAATAAAGCATTGACGTAAAAAACATAGGACAAAGCGCTTTCGTTTGTTTGGCAGGCGCACGCTTGTAACTCGCCTAGCTTCACACTTGCGCACTGCATTAGCAATACTAAAGATATGCAGCTATAAAAAAGCACCTCCTAAGAGGTGCTTTGTAGTTTATCTAACTATTGCGTAATGCAAAAGATAAACGCTCAATTATTTCTTAGCAGCTTCCATTTGAGCAGCTACTTCAGCAGCGAAGTCTTCAGTCTTCTTCTCGATACCTTCGCCAACTTCGAAACGTACGAAGTTGATTACGTCTGCGCTGTTGTTCTTAAGAAGCTCAGCTACAGAGATTGAAGGATCTTTAACGAAAGGCTGACCAGTCAAGCTCACTTCGCCAGTGAACTTCTTCATGCGGCCTGCAACCATTTTCTCAGCAATTTCAGCTGGCTTACCAGACTGAATAGCGATTTCGATTTGGATTTCTTTCTCTTTCTCTACAACTTCAGCCGGAACATTCTCTGGCTTAACAAACTGCGGGCTAGCAGCTGCAACGTGCATTGCGATATCTTTCGCTAGCTCTTCGTCGCCGCCAGTAAGGATAGAGATAACACCAATACGGCCGCCGTGTACGTATGCACCTAGCGTTTCACCTTCAACGTTGATAACGCGACGAGGAGAGATGTTTTCACCGATTTTAGCAACAAGTGCGTCACGAACTTCGCTTACTTTAGAACCGTTAAGTTCTGCATCGTTAAGCGCGTCGATGTCGTTGATGTTGTTAGCCGCTGCTACTTCTAGAAGCTCGTTACCGAACTTTAGGAAACCTTCGTCACGTGCTACGAAGTCAGTTTCACAGTTTAGTTCAAGCATGGTCGCGCGACCACCTTCAACTTTAGTAAGGATAACACCTTCAGCTGCGATACGGCCTGCTTTTTTAGCCGCTTTCGCTTGACCTGATTTACGCATGTTTTCAATGGCTAACTCAATGTCACCATCCGTTTCAACCAGGGCTTTTTTACAATCCAGCATACCTGCGCCAGTACGTTCGCGCAGTTCTTTAACTAGTGCTGCAGTCACTGCCATTTTTCAATTCCTCAGCATTAAATATAAATTCGTTAGGTAAAAGGGGCGATATCGCCCCTCTCAATACGTTTCGTATTGTAGTACCGCCATATTATCTAGATATGACAGTAAGCAATCAGAATTACTCTGCCGCTTCTACGAAGTCGTCTTGCTCAGCTTGTACTTCAAGGTTGCTTTCGCGACCTGAGTTGATAGCGTTTGCAGCAGCATCCAAGTAAAGTTGGATAGCGCGGATAGCATCGTCGTTACCAGGAATGATGTAATCAACACCGTCTGGGTTAGAGTTAGTATCAACAACACCAACAACAGGAATACCTAGGTTACGAGCTTCTGTTACAGCAATGTGCTCGTGATCTGCGTCGATAACAAAGATTGCGTCTGGAAGACCGCCCATGTCTTTGATACCGCCAAGGCTGTTTTCAAGCTTGTCCATTTCGCGCTGAAGCATAAGTGCTTCTTTCTTAGTTAGCTTCTCAAACGTACCGTCTTGAGCTTGTTGCTCTAGATCTTTAAGACGCTTGATTGACTGACGTACTGTTTTCCAGTTAGTCAGCATACCACCTAACCAACGCTTGTTTACGTAGTACTGGTCGCACTTAAGAGCAGCGTCTTTTACTGCTTCGCCAGCGGCGCGCTTAGTACCAACGAATAGGATTTTACCTTTCTTAGACGCAACACCTGAAAGGTAGTTAAGTGCGTTGTTGAAAAGTGGAACCGTTTTTTCAAGGTTGATGATATGAACTTTATTACGAGCACCGAAGATGAAAGGCTTCATCTTTGGGTTCCAGTAACGAGTTTGGTGACCGAAATGCACACCTGCTTTCAGCATGTCACGCATAGAAACATTAGCCATTTTATTTTCCTCTTGGGGTTAGGCCTCCATATACCCCTTGTATCGATTCAGGCCAACCTGCGTTGAACTGAACACCCCGATACGAAGTGTCGGTATATGTGTGTTTTAATAAAATAAATTTACCCTCTAAAACGGTGCTTAATGCACATAGCAAAATGAGCTTTCCGTCAGGGCGCGCGCTTTATACCACAATACCATCACAGCCTCAAGTTTTAACGTTAAAAAGCCCGGCTTTTAAGTATTTTTGCTAACCTTTATTAAGACTACCCACCCCATTGCTATCAGCCTTAAGAATCATCAATTAAATACCTTTAATATCAGCACCTTACTAAGAATGACCTGAATAGTGTTATACTGCGTAAGTAATTTAAATTCTTCACCAAACTAGTTTCAAACGATTTGAGAGGCGCTGTGACAGCTATTATCAAAACCCCAGAAGAAATCGAAAAAATGCGCGTAGCCGGTAAACTGGCTGCCGAAGTACTTACTATGATCGGGCCTTATGTGAAAAAAGGCGTAACCACCGATGAACTGAATACTATTTGTCACGACTATATAGTAAACGAGCAAAAGGCAGTGCCCGCTCCATTAAACTATGGTCACCCACCATTTCCAAAGTCTATCTGTACGTCGGTGAACCATTGTATATGTCACGGCATTCCTTCTGACAAGAAGCTAAAAGACGGTGACATTATCAACATCGACGTAACTGTTATAAAAGACGGTTATCACGGCGATACTTCGAAGATGTTCGTTGTGGGTAAGCCATCTATTCTTGCCGAGCGCCTTATTCGCGTTACTCAAGAGTGCCTATATAAAGCAATTGAACAAGTGAAGCCGGGCATGCGTCTCGGCGACATTGGTCATATTTGTCAAACCCATGCTGAAGCGCATAACTATTCAATAGTACGCGAATACTGTGGTCACGGTATTGGTGCAAGCTTCCACGAAGAGCCGCAAATTGTTCATTATGGAAAGCCTGGTACAGGTGACGTTTTAGAGCCTGGAATGTGCTTCACCATCGAACCTATGGTTAACGCAGGCAAACGTTACTCAAAAGTTTTGCCAGATCAATGGACTGTTGTAACCAAAGATAGAAGTTTAAGTGCTCAGTGGGAACACACTCTTTTAGTTACCGAGACCGGTGTTGAAATTCTAACGCTGCGTGAGGAAGAAAGCCTAGAGCGTGTTATTTCACACGGATAGCTTTTACATTGCGGCTGTTAAGCAAACAGCCGCTTTGTTTGCCCCTTTACCTCATTTAAAACCGCATACTAAATCTTTATTTTTCATCCTCATACAAAGACCCTATTTAACGGGCTACACACCTATAACAAAAAACCATAAATATTCACAATTCAACCTAACTTATGCATAAATTTGCTACTGCGAACTACTATCAATTCATGCTATTGTTCTTAGCGTTTTAATAGAAGTCTATTTCAAAGGTGCATTTTGACGCTGCAATCACTGATAAAGAATATCGACACAATTAACTCTGTTGATGAAATTCCCGTCATTAAATCATGCGTGGAAGCCAGTTATACATGGATAACAGAGTCTTTCGACGCTACGCCAGTCAATCAGCTCGTTACTGGTCGTGCGCAGTTTGTCGACGCATTGCTTTGTCACCTTTGGCAACTTTACGGCTTAGATACCGTGGACGAGCTTTCCCTTTGCGCGGTGGGCGGATACGGTCGCGGCCATTTGCAGCCTCATTCAGACATCGATTTACTCATTGTCAGCAAGAAAAAGCTAAAGCCTGAAGTGCAAGAAAAAATTGGCATGTTCATCACCCTTTTATGGGATATCAAGTTAGATGTTGGACAGTCGGTACGCACAATTAAAGAAACGGTTAAACTGGCGAAAGACGATATTACAATTGCGACAAATCTCGTTGAAAGCCGTCTGCTTTGTGGAAGTGAAACTACATTCGACAAACTGTGGGATGAGGTAAACGGTCGCAATTCATGGTCGAGTAAATCTTTCTTCTCGGCTAAATATGACGAGCAAAAAAAGCGCCACGCCAAATTTAACGGCACCGCTTACAATCTTGAACCAAACATTAAAGAAAACCCAGGATGCTTGCGAGACATCCAATCTATCGGTTGGGTAGCGAAAAAGCACTTTAAAGAGTATGACGGGTGGAACTTGGTGGGTCACGGTTACTTCACCGAGCAAGAACACAGTGAGTTAATCGCCTGTCGTATGCACCTGTGGAAAATGCGTTGTGCGCTTCACTTGGTTGCTGGCAGAAGCGAAAACCGACTGCTTTTCGACTATCAACCCGATGTTGCACAAATGATGGGATACGGTGAAGAAGGTAAGGCGTCTGTGGAAAAAATGATGCGTGACTTTTTCCGCACTGTAGCGCGCGTCTCTGAACTGAACCAAATGTTACTACAACGCTTCAAGTACGACATGCTGAATCAAAGCGTGCAAAAAAGCGTAATCATAAACGAAGATTTTGAACTGCTCGACAATATGATTTCGCCACGTCACGAAACCGTATTTTCATCACCGGAAGCAATTTTAGACTTTTTACATTTGGTGGCAAACACGCCAGAAGTAAAAGGCTTAAGTACTATTTGTATTCGACAATTGCGTAACGCTCACCGGGCCTTTGAGGCAGAATATTACGTAGAGCGCCCTCTGTGCCGCGAAAAATTTATGCGATTAATGAAGCAACCTGAATTTTTTGATTTCGGTTGGGACATTATGCACCAGTACGGTATTTTACAAGCCTACCTTCCAGAGTGGGATACCATTGTAGGTATGATGCAGTTTGACTTGTTTCATGCCTATACGGTGGACGAACACACTCATCGATTAGTAAAGCATGTAAACTACTTTTTCTCGAAAGAGAACAAAGATTTTCCACGCTGCGGCCGAATTTGCCGCAACCTAGACAAACCTGAAATACTCTACATTGCTGCAATTTTTCACGACATCGCGAAAGGTCGTAATGGCGACCACTCCACTCTAGGCGCGCAAGATGTCGCTAAGTTCTGTGCACAGCACGACGTTCCAAGTAAAGATGCAGAACTGATTGCATGGCTAGTAGAAAACCACCTGCTTATGTCAGTGGTTGCCCAACGCCGCGACATTTACGATCCCGATGTAATTAGTGAGTTTGCTGGGGCGGTAAGAAGCCATAACCACCTTAATTTACTTTATACGTTGACCCTTGCCGATATTCGCGCCACTAACGATAACCTCTGGAATGATTGGAAAGCGTCTTTGCTTCGCGAACTGTATTTAATGACGCAAAAAGCGTTAGATAATGGACTACAGTGTCAGGTTACACTCAACGAGCGAGTAACCACTCACAAACATCAAGCTCGACAAATACTGCAAGAGCGCGCTATCGATACTAATGCAATAGATGCACTGTGGGCTCGTTTTGATGACGACTATTTTGTTCGCTTCAAGCCGACTCAAATTGCGTGGCATACAGATGAAATTATTAAAGCACAAGGTGAATGGCTGACACCTGAACACAACGGACTATTGGTAAAAGCGAACGACAACAGTTCCAAAGGCGGCACTGAAGTTTTTGTGTATGGCAAAGATAGAAAGGCCTTGTTCGCTCAAGTAGCGTCGGTTTTAGATAGTCGCAATTGCTCTATCCACGATGCTCACGTAACCGTGACCAGAGATGGCTATGTATTTGACAGCATGCTTATTCTTGAAAACGACGGCAGTCGTATAAGCTCAGAGTCGCGCATTGCTTCTATTGAGAATGCCATTTCTGCCCAATTAGAAAAGCCGGGACGCTCTCACGAAAACAAACGAAAGTTACCGCGCCAAATGAAACAGTTAGACGTGCCAACCAAGGTTCGTTTTTTCAATATCAACGATGAAGCCACGCTTATCGAGTTAGAAGCCCTAGACGCACCGGGCATTTTAGCTAAAATTGGTCATGCATTCGTTGATACTAATATGACACTTAAGCTTGCAAAGATAGCCACCATTGGCGAGCGAGCCGAAGACATTTTTATCGTCAGCAATGAAGCTGGCATCGCATTAACCCAAGAACAACAGGTAAACCTTAAAAAGCGTATCCTGTTCAAACTCGACCAACTTGAAGATATCACAATACCATGAATGAATTGAAAGCCATTATTGAAGACGCCTTCGAAAATCGCGACAGCATTAGCCCGTCATCAGCACCTGATGAAGTAAGAGATGCGGTAGCGCAAGCTATCGACCTACTTAATAGCGGAAAAGGCCGCGTTGCAGAAAAAATTGCTGGCGAATGGGTAGTACACCAGTGGCTGAAAAAAGCGGTTCTACTTTTCTTCCGTCTTCACAACAATGATGTTATTGAAGGCGCAGAGAGCAAGTTTTATGACAAGGTTCCTCTTAAGTACACCAACTACACCGCTGAGCAATTTGCCGCTGACGGTGCGCGCATTGTTCCACCAGCTGCTGTACGCACGGGTACTTTTGTGGGCAAAAACGCAGTTGTTATGCCTTCGTACGTAAACATTGGTGCATTTGTTGATGAAGGCACTATGGTTGATACGTGGGCTACAGTAGGCTCGTGTGCGCAGATTGGTAAAAATGTTCACCTTTCTGGTGGTGTAGGCATCGGTGGCGTATTAGAGCCACTTCAAGCAAACCCAACCATTATTGAAGACAACTGTTTTATCGGTGCGCGTTCTGAAATCGTAGAAGGTGTTATCGTTGAAGAAGGCTCAGTGATTTCAATGGGCGTTTATATCGGTCAGAGCACGCGTATCTATGATCGTGAGACCGGTGAAGTTCACTACGGCCGTGTACCAGCGGGCTCTGTGGTTGTTGCGGGTAACCTACCTAGCGCAGATGGCAAATACAGCCTATACGCAGCAATCATCGTGAAAAAAGTTGATGCGAAAACCCGCGCTAAAGTAGGTATTAACGCTCTACTTCGCGGTGTTGAATAAAAATTTATGCATCGTTAGGTAACTAACGACGTTCGCATATAAAAAAGAGGCGCCTTAGCGCCTCTTTCTATTTTTAACCAATAAGCCATCAACCCTTAAGACAAAAGCTTGTCCTTGATGGTGTTAACCCACTCTACCACGTCTTTTTCTGGCTCTAGGGTTTCAATAGCATCAACTTCTAACATATTAGTAACCGCGTTACCTTGCAGTTCAGTAAGTAACTCTTGGAATTGTTTACCTGCTCCACAAAAGCTTTCGCCATAGCTACTATCACCTAGCGCTGCAACAGCGAAAGGCTTACCCGTTAGCATCGGTGATTCGTCTTTTAAATCTGAAAACACAAACTCTAGGTTAGGTGGAACATCGCCCTGACCTGTCGTTGAGGTGATAATTAACAGTGCGTCAGCATCAGTAAAATCGGCTACTGATGGGTCGCTTTCGAGTGAACAATCTACTCCCTGCTCAGCTAAATTTTCTTCCACCTGCTCAGCTACGTGTTGCGCGTTACCGTATACTGTACCCGCAATAATTTTCAATGTTGCCATTTTTACCTCTTAAACCAATGATCGTCGCCCATGTCGACAGGCGGAAAGTATTTCTATCTTATCAAGCTAAACGGTTTTAACCTGTTTACGAATTGTTGCATTTCATTGTGCATCTCACCATTAATCGTTATCCATTTACCGCTAACAGGATGAGAAAAGCCCATATGAGTACAACTTAAGGCCAAATTATTAAAATTAAAGTGCTGTTTAGCGAATTTGTTTTGCTTCCCATCGCCGTGAGTTGTATCGCCAATAATGGGGTGACGAATGTGTACCATGTGCCTTCGAAGCTGGTGCTTACGCCCGGTACTGGGAGAAAGTTTTACTAACGAATATCTAGCACTTTGATATCTACCTACAGGCTCGGGCAATTCAAACTTTGCTAGTGACTCATACATGGTGGACGCTGGCTGGGGAGCTTGCTGTGGCCTTTTGTGTTTGTCTGCAATTTTGTCATAACGGTACTTAAGGGCATAATCAATAAAGCCGGTATGGTTGACGAAGCCTCTAACCACAGCGTGATATACCTTAGCCACCTGCTTATCCATCAGTTGTTTACCTAGCTTTGCCGCTATTTCTGAGCTAAAACTAAACACCAACACACCTGATGTAGGTCTATCTAAGCGATGAGCTGGAAATACGTGCTTGCCGATTTGATCTCTAAGCGTCTGCACCGCAAAAACGGTTTCATGCCTATCTATAGGACTCCTGTGCACTAGCAAGCCTGGGGGCTTATTTATCGCAATGATATGCTCATCTTGGTATAAAACAGGTAAGTGAAGAGAGCTCGCGCTATCTTGTTCTTCAACATTGGCTTTTTCACTAAACTGCATTTCTAGACGCTCTATTGCATCATCTGACAGGCCCTTTTGTGGGATACCTGAAGCTTGGCCCAGCTTACTCATCCAATGTCTCCGCTGGCAATATCGTCAATATTTTTTAGCGCGGACAGAGTACTTTGATTCGCGGGTGATAAATATACTTCTGCTGCGGGTGTAATTTGCATCGCCGGTATAGGGTGCGATTGGCTCAATAAAATGCGCATTTTGGGTATAAAAACAAAAGCTAGCCAAGCTTCAAAAGAAAAACAATCTGCTGCGAAAGGTACTTTACTTCCTATTGCATTTTTAAGCGCTTGGTCATTGGGTACTTCATCTGGCCAAACACCATCTTGCTGCATTACAGCTTCTAATTGCTCAAGTGCGTTGATGAAAGCTAAATGACGGCTACTATTCGCTTGATTCACTACTTCTCCGCTATCCTAATATGCTTCAATTTATAGCGCGCAGTATATCAGGGGCTTAAGGCCAACATAAGTCAGTGTGTTGTATCGTTGAAATTCTTCTGCTGTGATACCATTAATGACGTTTACCGATGACCCTCGCGAATATAAGCGCGTCCTAGAGGCGGTTGATCTTTGCTGAACATCAAAGGTCTACGGGCCTAGCAACATTTAATTAAAGCAGTATTTTGGAACGAGTTATGAGCGCTAACAGTATCAATTCTATCAGTGAGTTTTTGTTACACGCAGGCACTGAATATCATGTTTTTGATTTAGGTCGACGTATTGAACCCACACATAATCAAACGTTTCTAGAAATAGAAAATGGCAGTGCTTACGCGCCCTACCCTCGTCAACAACATGCGTGGTTCGGTATTGTTTTTTGGAACAAAAATGCTTCTTCGCAACACTATATTTGGTTTATAAAGCTACCACTTGATGAGCAAGGCTTGGTCGTTGCAGCTGCTAGAAATCATTTTCTAGAAATTATTGTGGATGCATTAGGGAAGTCGATTGCAGAAGATACCGAAAATGCACAGCAATTGCCCGACAACCCTTATTCCTTCGTTCCGAACCAATCGCAACTTGCTCAGTTTAATGCGCTAGTCAAAAGCACGTTAAACCACCCCTTAAGCGAAGAAGCGCAGAAAGTTGAAGCTTACATCCAAGCCCCACAGCTTGTGGATTGGCAACAAATATCTATGCAAAGCGTTGCAGATTTTATACATGGTTTCAGCAGGCACGCAAAGAGAGATGTGTTAGAAAAAGCAATTAAAGCCAATGTAGCACTTTACTCAGATGTGTTTGTTAATACGCTTATGGAGACAAGCGAGAGCGTTTCTTTGTCAGATAACTTATTGGCTATGTATTTGAGCAAAATTGATGATGGCGACGACATCAATCTAGCGGCTTTGAGAGGCACGTCTGAAGGAAACTTCAACCCAGCGGTAAATAGTAAGCTACTAGACTTATTGAAGAATGAAAAAACACAGCGTCTCGATATTTTAAGTGTTATAGCGGCTCGGCATTTTGAGCAAATGGAACCGCTCCTACTTAGTAACTTTTTAGAACAAGCTGCAAAAGTTGACGAAAAAGAAGGTCACCAAGGTGCCTTATTTGCTGGTTTCTTTTCTGATTTAGTCCAAATTCCGAAATTGCGCAGACAAGTACTTACGCTGCTACACTCAGACGCCAACTCGGATATTCTTAGCAAGGCATTTCAGCGGTTGTTTGCACAGGCGAGAAAGTAGATGACATTACTTGAATTGGTCATATGGTTAACAATTGGTTTTACTGGCTATCAATTTTGGCGTATACGGGCTATTTCAGAACGCACAAACGCTTATCTAAACCAATACTGCGATAAACATGGTTTACAGTTGTTAAGTGTGGCAAGAGCTAAAACTCGGTTCTCATTTAAGTTTGGTAAACCGGACTGGCACAGCTTATTCCACTTTGAGTTTTCAAGTAATGGTGAAGACAGGTATACCGGCGAAGTCGAATTGATAGGCGTGAGAGTTATGCGAACCGAAGTACCACCGCATAGGGTGTAGGTGCTTATGTTCAGGGGTTTACGACTCTTCAGTACTAAGAAATAATTTTTAGAAAACTGGAAAATAGGTTTCCCACACCGCCAAAAAAAAGGGGAACCTGACGGCTCCCCTTTTTCCTGGAATTTTGAGTATCCTTCTCCGCGATCCTTTGCGACTAAAATCTTCCCGATTAAAATCCGTATACGCCCCTTTCCATCTACTCTCGCGACTTCCTGTGCGAGCTACACTTCCATGCGTAGGTCCCTTTCCTTTTTTCCTTTGTTACCGCACATCCTACATGCAGTGTTCCTCATCCTGAGGCTGTCCTTGTCAGACTCCGCTGACCTTCCCTTCCTTCGTCCTTTGTTTGCTGCACATCCTGCTACAGCTTTGCTAATCCTTTAGCATGTCCCTCTTTCATCCTTGGTTTGCTCGTCCATGCAAACTGGAAATCCCTTTAAGGCCGCCTTGCCCTTGGCTCCGTGCCACTAGCTCCCTGCTAGCTTTGTCCTTATCCATGCTACGTCCTGTCTGTGACATTCCTATCACACATGCCATCCATGAAATCCGTTCGTTCCCTTCAATCCTTTGTCACTTCCTTGTTTCGCAACTCCCTACTGCGTCCCTTCCTTTTACTCACAACCTTGTGAGAATCTCTTCCTTAAGTTGTCCTAATTTAATCCTTTAATGAATTCCTGACTCAATCCCTGACTCGTCGTGTTTCCTTGTGACATGTTCATAGTATCCCTTCTAAATATTACCGCCATATTGAATTACAGAGATTTAAGAAAAGTTTTTGTACGACTTTTGGCTAACGAAAAAAAACCTTTTAAAAACAAAGGCTATATACTTTAGTATGAATTATTCTTTCAGAATTTTGGTAAGATCACTCACAGCATTTGTAGGAAATGTCTTACAAACGCTGTGGTAAATTTGGCGTAAAGATTGGAACTGTTTTCGGCGATATTCTGATAGGGGTAACATGTTAAATAAAAAAGCATCACTTTTGTCTAAACATAACTTCCCCTTGAACATGGGAAAGGCTTAGTTGTCCAACAACCTGGTAGTTATCGTCGTTAAAAAACGTACGATGTTTATCTACGGTCACAAATACCGAAACGCCTTCGCTTTTGTCGTCTTCTTCGACAACACTGTCGATGGCGCCTAGCAAGATATGCCCAAGACCGTGGTGTTGATAATCAGGATGCACCGCAATAAAACTCAACATATGAAAATTATCTGCAGGTACTAACGCTCTTACTTTCTCTTCTTTTTCCAGCATTTGTTTGGTGCCGAATAAACCTGCGGTTAGCAGCATTCTCAATCGCCAGTGCCAGTAACGCCCTGCACCAAATGCCGCATCTGGTGCGGTAAGGCATGCCACTGCAATCAATCTATCTTCGTCAAATAAACCAATCATGGGCTGCTCTGCTACCCAAAATGCGTTAAGTTCCTCGCGAATGGCTGAACGAAGGCGACTTTCATAACCTTCTTTTTCCGCCTGAAAGATATCGATAAATAAGGGGTCGTCCACATACGCATTGTAAAGTATGGATGCTGCAACTTTGAGATCGTCGACTGAAAGGTAAATCGCTTTGACTGTGTCTTGCAAGGGGGCTAACGCGTTATTGTGGGCATCGGTATTCATAAGGGGCTCCTTGTACGCAAAGCTGTTTAGTTATTTTTACCAGACTCGGTAAAAGCTCGGTAAAATAAGAAAAAGTGGTCGACACGCCACTCACTTTATATTCGCGCCATCACCCACTCACATTGTCTAAACTTTAGCCTACTTGAAAACCCCTTTCATGTTAACTTTTAATTAACATTTAACTTTTCATCAATTCCTACATCGCTATACATTCGCAAAAACACCAATTAGTGCATTAGGCTGTATGCGCTATCGCCCCACCCGACTAAGCTACTATTTCTGAAAACAAGGGGCGTACACTCATCTTTCGTCGTTATACCATCGCCCATTGTTTTTTGCGTGCGGTAATATAGTACGCGATATGTACCATCTTGCTTTTCAAACAGCTCGTTAAAGTCTGCAACGCCCATTTTTCTTAAAACACTTTCATAGCTCGTGCCCGTCTCAAGATTTGCGATATGTTTGCGATTATTAAACTCTCTATCTTCCCAATCAGCGCCATAGTGGCTATCTGACCCGCCCCCTACAGATACGACACAGCCAGAAAGCAAAACAGAAGATGCTAAAGCTACAGAAAGAAGAACCGTTTTCATGTGAATTCCTTAAATATTGTGTGTTGTTTTTTATTTTTAAATTAACAGCCTAATGGCCTTTTAGTTGCAAACCTTACAATTGCAAACATTGTCAGTACTTATAACCATGTAGAGTATTACGCCTACTATGTGAATCGACACTGAATACTGACTGCACCGTTTATTTTTCATCCCCTTGATGGTGTGAAAAAACGTGATGCAAAACTAAATAAACAAGAATAGTACCAAAAGCATATCCCTCTGATTTATATGAACTTTATTTACCACTCAACTTTTGCACATTTGAAAAATAGTGAAATCAGCAACTTATTAGTGAAATTGACTATGTGAACAAGCTACACTAGCTATAATCGCGATCTAAAAACTTTTTACTCTCATGTCAAATTCGAACTTACAGCAACTTCACGTTTTATGTCTTCAAATGTATCAAGAGGGCAAAACGCCAACGGTAGGCATTTTAAGGTCTAAAGCCCCATTCAAGGTGTCAGTAACAGAAGCTATTGAAGCAATTAAGCGTTTCAATGCACATAAGCCTCAGCTTGACGCCACGGGCAAAGAAGCTCAACCTTCACAAAGTACTTCGTTAAATACACATCGACCAGACAGTCTTCAAGCGCGTGTGGAAACATTAGAAAAGGAAGTCGCTGAATTAAAACAGGCACTACTTAAATTGATGCATGCTTAGTAAACACTAATGCGAACAAAGAAAGTAGTGACTGTTTGTAGGTAGGTTGTATAAAGGCGTTATTTTCAAGCACGAGGAGTGAGTTGCTCAAGAAATACGGCTAGAGACGGGGCAAGTATTTTAGCAGGCTCTCTTCCTACTTGTTCCAATGCAACTTCACCGCTTTCGTTGACAACCGTTAATATGAAATCTTCTTCGTCTGTTAAGCCGAAAAACAACGTAGGTGCTTGTTTGAGCCTTTGCTTCATTAACAAGTGACCGATTAAGTTCTGTTGTAGCCTTTCAAAGTCTTCGCTATTAAACACTTGAAGCAATTCGCAGTTACCTTGCGGTGCCGTTGCCTTTAAATTGTCACTGTAATAACGAGTGAAAAACTGACAATAATCTGGGTTGAGCGTTAAGGCCAGTGCATCTTCAACATTATCGAAAGAGTGTGGAGGAGATTGCAGCACGGGAGCCCAAGTGACAAGCTCGCCGTCATTTACACTATTTTTATAGCAAGGCGATGGCCACTCGCTGTCAAATGCGATTTTTAATCCCTTAGCTTCAGCTTGTTCGACATAAGATGATACAAATTTATCTAATTGTGCAGGAATTGTTAGAGCCATTTTGACGTTACCCTCGTATTTTTGGGGTACACTATACAACTAAACAGTTAAGTCAACACTCGGCTTTCTTAGGCTGTGCTGCTAGTTCATAACGCACCCTCGTAAAATTACGCTGTAGCAGCACGCCAGTTAGCACTTTAAGTAGATAGATGAAAGGTTCTTATGTCGACTGACAATTCGCCTCAAAAAATTATTATCTCCGCACCTGATGACCTGTCTCTGGGCAAACAGGTCGATTATGAATTTGAATACAACCCAAGCTTATTGCAAGGGGTACCTCGCAGTTTAAGTCGAGATACGTTATCCCTTAACGATTCTGAATTACCGTTTGACGGAATAGACACTTGGACGGGATATGAACTTTCTTGGCTTAATGAAAAAGGAAAGCCTAATGTGGCAATTTTGGAGTGTCACGTTCCAATAACTTCCCCAAACCTTATTGAATCAAAGTCGTTCAAGCTATATTTGAACAGTTTCAACCAATCAAAGCTTGCTTCACCAGAAGAGGTTCAAAACGTTCTTCAAGCTGATCTATCTAAATGTGCAGGGGAGCAGGTTCAGGTAAAACTCATTCTTCCTCAACAGTTTACCGCATTGCAGTTTAAGGAATTCGAGGGAATTTTATTAGATAACCTTGATGTGGAAATCGAGCAATACTCACCTAACACACAATATTTAGCGGTTACCGAGAATAATGCTGATACCAAGGAGACCTTGGTTTCTCATTTACTTAAATCTAATTGTTTAATCACAAGTCAGCCAGATTGGGCTAGTATTCAGATTAGATATGAAGGAAAAGCCATTGATCACGAAGGGCTTTTAAAATATCTGATTAGCTTTAGGCAGCACAATGAATTTCATGAGCAATGCGTTGAGCGTATTTACAACGATATTATGCAGCATTGTAAGCCCGCTAAGTTAACAGTGTGTGCTCGTTATACCCGGCGCGGGGGGTTAGATATCAACCCTTTCCGTTCGAATTTCGAAGCACCTTATGCTAACCATCGTCAGGCGCGTCAGTAATACAGCGATGAAGCACACAAACAAAGCTAACTAAATCGCAACGTTAATTGCGAGTTAGAACAAAGACGAGATTATGGAAGCAAAACAACTACAAGCCCTAAAACAAAACAACGCGCTTCTTTGTCAGTTTATCGTGAGGCTCTCAGCATTTTATGAGGGCTTTTCCGATAAAATAGATTCCGAACTCAAAGTGCTGCGCGGTCATCTTTCAGGTACGCCTAATTTTAGCCTTGCCACTGTAAGCATTGAGAAGCTCAACAAATCTCTTCAGCGTCAAGAAATCACTTTAAGAAAGTACAGTGTTGACACCGTTTCGTCGCTGGAAGATGCAATGAAACAGTTGCAGAAAATTGTCTTTGAAGACAACGAATTGAAAAGCCTTACTACACAAGAGTTAATTAAACTAAACCAGCCTGTAGGCGATATCTTCAGTATCTATAAGCTTTACGCCAAAGCCATTGCGCTTCACCGCATTGCGCTGAATAAAGAAATGATAGGGCTTGAACCTTCTAATGAGATTGGAAGCTCCGCAGAGGTACAGCAAAGTGTCCCTACTCGTTCGGTACAAGACGACAACCCACATTACCGTTCAATTCTCGTTGAACTCAATCATCTCATCGCTTCTTATGCACAAAAGAAACAGAACGACCAGCAACTAAACGATATCAAGCAGCGTCTTGATGAGGGCATGAGTGAAGACCAGTTGCTTAAAAGCTGCGTAGTTATTTTGCGAATGATTGTGCAAGATGCAATGTCTGAAGCAAGCCTGACTGGTAAAGTTATACAGAGCCTTCATCGTTCACTTGGTGAAGTCAGTAACGACGTTAATATAGCTATAGAAGATAGCCAAGCGCAGTTCGAACAGCGCAAAGCCGGTACAGAACAGATTAAACGGCACATTAGTTATATTGAAGAAACTGTTTCAGAGAGTGAGTCATTAGAATCACTGAAAGAGCAAACCCAGCTTCGCGTAGAAAAACTTGTAGCAACGTTAAGCGAACAGCAAGACAACGACGAGCAGGGGCAAGAAGCGCTTTTGGCACTGCTATCGTCCATGCAATCGCGCATTGATACATTGCAACAGCAAACCAGCGTTTATAAAAAGAAGCTAGCTGAACAAGCGATGCAAAGTCGTACCGACCCGCTCACTCGTTTACCAAATAGACAAGCTTATAACGAGAAACTGGATGCCGCTTTCGCTAACTATAAGGAATATGGGGCAACACTCGCCGTTGCCGTAGTAGATATCGATCATTTCAAATCGATCAACGATAGATTTGGTCATGCCGCCGGTGACAAAACCCTTCAAGTGGTAAGTAAGTTTTTGAAGCAGAACCTTTCTGAAAAAGACTTTGTCGCACGGTGGGGAGGCGAAGAGTTCGTGATGCTACTGCCTGAATCACAGATGACAGAGATTGACAAAAAGCTTAATGAAATTAGAACTAAACTAGCTGCTATGCCGTTTAAATTTAAGCAAGAGAAAGTCAAAATTACTGCATCATTTGGCGCGACCTGCTTTGGTAAAGAAGACACAACGGAAACGGTTTTCGAACGCGCGGATGAATACCTTTACAAAGCGAAGCGAAACGGCCGCAATCTTGTAGTAACTGATTTAAGCACTGACTTATAAGGTGTGAAGTATGAAGAAAGTTCAGCTTAATCCCGTTGGCTCAATGAGTCAGCTTTCGCAAGTGGAAGTATCCCGCCTCCAAGATGCAACAAATAGCGAGCTCTTCTCCATGTTTAGAAACTGCAGCCTCGCAGTATTAAACAGCGGTGTGGATGAAGACAATTTTGAAGCGCTTTTCGCCCCTTTTGAAAATTTTGAAATAAAACTCATCCGCCGTGAGCGAGGCGTAAAGATCGAACTTATTAATCCGCCAGAAGTTGCATTTGTAGACGAAAAGCTTGTTCGCGGTGTTCATGAACACTTGTTTGCTGTACTGCGTGATTTACTTTACATGGGCAACAAGTATGCATTTCTCCATCAAACAGCGCCTGCTGAAGGAAGTGAGATCACCGATATGGTGTTTGACATGCTACGTCACGCTAAAGCCCTTGAAGGTAACGATAGCGTGAATACTATAGTATGCTGGGGCGGCCACTCTATCAGTCAAGTCGAATATAAATACACGAAAGAAGTAGGCTATCAGCTAGGCCTGCGCGATATGAATATTTGCACTGGGTGCGGACCGGGCGCAATGAAAGGCCCTATGAAGGGGGCGACGATAGGTCATGCCAAGCAACGTCACAAATCCGGTCGATACATTGGTATTTCTGAGCCCAGTATTATTGCTGCAGAACCACCTAATGCGATTGTGAACGAGCTCATTATCATGCCAGATATTGAAAAGCGTTTAGAAGCCTTCGTGAGATTAGGGCACGGTATCATTGTATTTCCGGGCGGCGTAGGAACAGCTGAGGAACTGCTTTATTTACTTGGGATATTGATGAATGAGCGCAATGCGCAACAACCATTCCCGTTTATACTAACCGGTCCTGCAGGCAGCGAAGAGTATTTCGAAGCTATAGATACTTTTGTAGGGGCCACGCTAGGCGCACAAGCCCAGTCAAAATATCAGATTATCGTGGATGACCCTGAAGAAGTCGCCCGTACTATGAGTAAACACCTTGAAAAAGTCCGAAAATTTAGAGGGGCGATGGGTGATGCTTTCAGCTTTAACTGGTCACTTAAAATCGAACAGGACTTCCAACAACCCTTCATACCCACTCACGAAAGCATGGCAGCACTACAGCTTCATTTAGATCAAAGTAAAAGCGATCTTGCTGCAAATTTGCGTAAAGCATTTTCAGGCATTGTTGCCGGGAATGTAAAGGCCGAAGGCATCGCACAAATTAAAGAACACGGTCCCTTCGAGCTTACCGGCGATAGTACACTTATGGACAAAGTGGATACATTATTAGAGTCATTTGTAAAACAGCACAGAATGAAGCTTCCCGGCAGTGCCTACGAACCTTGTTATGTTGTAAAAAATGGCTAACCAAGCAAATTAAGAAGGTGACGCATTTGCTTACGTTTACTACTTATGTTTAATAGGCGTTTTAAGGTACACTTGCCTAGAGTATTGTTAAACAGAAAAATGTTACGAGCTGCAAGTTTACCTTGTTAAATGGTCATGCTTTTGGGCACTGATGTCCCTCACTAACATTTGAGTACAGAAAACGAGAAGTAACGGTCATGAATACCAAGGTTATTCGTCTAATTTTAGCTGGCGTCGCGTTATACGCGGTGTTTGTTTTTATGGTCATCGCCTTTTACCCTGATAAACCTGAAAATATGGATTGGAAAGACCGTGAAGAGTACAACCGCGTTCAAATTACTAAGCTGAAGTTGGGCAGTACACGAGAAGAGGTGCTTGCTTTGCTTGGCTCTCCAGACATCACAGAAGCTAAAAGGCAAGGTTCTACAGCGATTCAGGTTATGTTTTTTAGAACCCAGCATGTACGTGCAGACGGATTAACAACACAAGATGAGTGTACGCCTTTACTGTTCGAAAACGATAAGCTTATAGCTTGGGGTGAAGGGGCTTACTCTAGCTATCAAAAAAGTTAAAAGGATGGGGAGTGACCGGCATCATTTCCACACTTAAACGCCTTATTCATATAGGCGAAGCTGAGTTATCAGTCGAGCAGCGTATTAATCATTGGTTAAAAAACGCAAAACGGATATTGACGTTAGTTAATGCAAACCCAGCCCTAGCTGCGGCCACGCTTCACATCGATAACGACTTACCTAAAGACACGCAACAACTTTTGCTATTGGCACTGTTTGGCAAGCTCTGTCGATTTAACGACCATTACCTACAGCACGTTCTCGCGTCTCTACTTGCCACCTTTTGGCTATCAAGCGCTAAAACACCACGAGATAGCATTCCTGAAGTCATTCGCTTTTTGCGTAAACACAATCTGGCCATTTGGCAAGATACGGTAAAATTGCAAAAAGCCTTTCAGACGGGAAAATACATTAACTTTATTGCAGATAACCGACTAAACCTAGCGCAAAGACTTAGCCTTCTCTCTGGCGTTTTCGCAACAAATGCGAAAAAAAACGATTACCAAACGGTATTTACCCACATAGCCTGTCGCCTACCTGCCTATCATCGCCATCATATCGCACCGCTTATTCAGCTATTCGAAGGTTTGCTTCCTGGAGCAAAAGTTTTTGCTAATGGTGTGCCTGGCGCGTTGGTAGATATGCAGCAAAATCATGGTTATGTATTTACGCTCAGCAAGGATGACGAAGATGGTAAATGGCTTCCTTTATCGGCTATTCAAGCTCCGGTGCTTTTATCATTACCCTTTGAGCACTTTATAGCACTGTATACAGACACCGCCAATGCCAGAGCGAATCAGGGCGGCACTCCGTACCTGCCTTCAACATTCGCTATTCAACATCCCCCAAAAGCGCTTATTACCATTATCGACGAATTGCAAAAGCAAGATGTGGTGATTGAACAGCTGTGTGAAAAAATTGAAAAAGTCCCCACTTTTAATCATTTTTTGATGCTCACTGCGAGTCAAGACAACAGGTTACAACTGCCAGTAAAAAGCATAAAACAGGCTGTATTAACCTACGGTATAGAACGAGTGGGCGACATGCTTATTCAGTTCGCTCTTTTAGAGCGGCTTACGCAAAATCAATTTCCACTTATGGGAATGTGTAAGCAAGTAACCTTACTAGCGTGCTCATTTTCTAGCTACTTTGCACAAATTGTAGATTCGAAGTTTACGCCGCAGTCGGCAGCCTTAACGATGACATTTATTTGCACTCCCCTATTCACACTCCCAGGTTTCAAAGTATCTAAATCCTTGCCTGTTCGCCTCGACAATATCGTATCTATTAATAACGCGTTTAAAGTGAAGTCCGATACGCCTTGGCTAGCAATAGCGTCGGAACTCGCTGGTAGTTGGCACCAGAGTTCTACCTGGCGCGCGGTAATACATCAATGTGGAAAAGCGAGCACCGAAGTTCCAAAATCGATTCAGAAAGAACAGGCAGTCTTAATGTTGAGCTTTTCACTTGCGAAAGCATGCTTATTTAATCAGGATGTTTATACGTTACTGCAAGATATTAACGTGAAAACCCTTTTAAGGATTTTAAGCTTAGAATCCAATGATGTTCTCAGTGCGCTTGAGTCTAACGGACAGCTACTTTTTTGTCCCCTCCCTTTATAGCTGATTGAGAACCTTACCACCTCAATTTATCTTTACGAATGGCTATAACTTGGGCCAGCTATCGGGTAAAATACTGCTACTTTTGCTGTGCTTTACCCTTTTTCCCTACATTTTCCATTATAATATATAAGCAGGCAAAATTTGGCACTTCACGCGCCGAACTAATAACTGAATAAACCTAACGATTTTGATAACAGAATTACCAGAGGATCCCTCCACATGACTCAGCAACGTATTACAGTCATTCGCGGTGACGGCATTGGCCCGGACATTATCGATGCGACCACAAAAATTTTAGATAAGGTTGGCTGTGACTTTGCCTATGACTATGCCGATGCGGGCTTAGTTGCACTGGAAGAACATGGCGAGCTACTACCTCAAGAAACACTAGACCTTATCGCAAAAAATAAAGTTGCGCTTAAAGGCCCTTTAACTACGCCAGTTGGTGAAGGCTTTACGTCTATCAACGTTAGTCTTCGCAAGCAGTTTAAGCTGTACGCTAACCTACGCCCGGTAATGTCTTTTAAAGGCACAAAAGCACGTTACGAAGATATTGATATCATCACTGTACGTGAAAACACGCAGGGTATGTACTCTGGTCTTGGGCAAGTTGTTTCAGAAGACGGCAACGAAGCTGAAGCAATGAGTAAGATTACTCGTGACGGCGCTGAGAAAATCGTAACTTTCGCTTATGAGCTAGCACGTCGTGAAGGCCGTAAGAAAGTAACAGCGGTTCACAAAGCAAACATTCTTAAATCGACGTCAGGTCTTTTCCTAAAAGTTGCCCGTGAAGTTGGCGAGCGTTACCCAGACATCGAATCTGCTGAAATGATTGTCGATAACTGCTGCATGCAGCTTGTGATGAACCCTCACCAGTTTGACGTTATCGTAACCACTAACCTTTTCGGTGACATTCTTTCAGACCTGTGTGCGGGTCTTGTTGGCGGTCTTGGTATGGCACCAGGCGCAAACATTGGTGAAGACTGTGCAATCTTTGAAGCTGTTCACGGTAGTGCTCCAGATATCGCGGGTAAAAACCTTGCGAACCCTACATCTGTAGTACTTGCTGCAGCGCAAATGCTTGAATACCTAAACATGGGTGATAAAGCAGAGAAAATTCGCGCAGCATTGAAAGACGTTATTGAATCTGGTGACCGCACCACTCGCGACCTAGGTGGTGAAGCCGGTACAACAGAATTTACCCAAGCGCTTCTTGATCGTCTATAAGCGTCTTGTGCTGTAGCACTGTTATTATTTTAAAACGGGCTTTCTAGCCCGTTTTTTTATATATTACTCTCCACTTTTCGAATAAAAACTGTACTAAAACTGGACTACCGCTTTTTAAGCCCGCCTCTATTATCTTGCTTGTACACGCAGAAGCGCTTCACGCTTTATTACTAATCGCTACATCGAATAGGCTCTAATCTTTATGCCAAGTTAGATTCGATAGTATTGGGACTAAAAAGCGTCAAAGCACTGTGGGTACATAATTTTAATCCCATTTAGCTAAAACGTAATACCAGAAAAACAGGTCGCGTATTTAGCAACACATACAAGGAAAGATGATGAAAAAATTAATTTCTGGCTTACTCGTTCTATCAGCGCTAGCTATTCAAGCTCCTGTGGTTCATGCTGAAGTAGAAAGTAGTAAGCAAACACAGAATAACGAAACAAACCTGCAGCAGCGCATCGACTTAAATACAGCGACTGTCGAGCAGTTAATTTCGCTACCAGGTGTTGGTCAGTCCAAAGCAAAAGCGATTATTCAGTACCGCGAGGAAGTGGGGCCGTTCCTTGAAGTCGCGCAACTAACCCAAGTAAAAGGCATTGGCGAAAAAATGCTAAGCAAGATAGAAAATCATGTGCGTGTTAAGTAAATGACATTCGCTTAACGACTCTAAACGATAATCTAATAGTTAGTCTAGCTGCGTTCAAAGAGTGTTAAAAAACAAAAAATGCGCCAATATTGGCGCATTTTTTATATTTCTTGTAGCTTCCGAAATATTCTATTATTTCACTACAGACGCTAGGTACTCTTTAAACTCATCACCTAAAGAAGGATGGCGCAATGCGTATTCAACGTTAGCTTTCATGTAACCTAGCTTGCTTCCGCAATCGTGGCTCTTACCTTTCATGTAGTATGCATCTACTTGTTCAAGCTTCATCAGTGCATCAATAGCATCGGTAAGTTGAACTTCACCGCCCGCACCTGGTGGCGTGAACTCTAGCAGATCCCAAATCTTTTCTGAAAGCACATATCTACCCACTACAGCTAGATCTGAAGGTGCTTCGTCGCGCGGTGGTTTTTCAACCATCTTATGTATTTTAGCTGAATCTCCTGGCGCAATAGCCGCGCCGTCTAGGTCAGCGATGCCAAACTTAGAAATATCTTCTTCTGTTACCTGTTCAACCATAACTTGGCTTACACGGCTGGTATTGAACTTAGCTACCATATCAGCAAGGTTATCTTTTTTAGGGTCACTTGCCACATCATCAATAATCACATCAGGAAGAACGACAGCAAATGGAGCGTCTCCAATTAACGGGCGAGCGCACAATACAGCGTGACCTAACCCGTTAGCTACGCCTTGACGGATATGCATGATGGTTACGTCTTTCGGACAAATTGACTGAACTTCTTCTAAAAGTTGACGCTTAACACGCTTTTCAAGCGTTGCTTCAAGTTCAAATGAAGTATCAAAGTGGTTCTCAATGCTGTTCTTACTAGCGTGAGTTACTAGAATAATTTCCTTTACACCAGCCGCAACACATTCACTAACAACGTACTGAATTAGTGGCTTATCAACCACAGGTAACATCTCTTTAGGGATAGCTTTCGTTGCCGGAAGCATTCTCGTCCCAAGACCTGCTACAGGAATTACCGCTTTTTTAACCTGACTCATAAGTTAATATCCTTTTTTAAAATCCTAGTTACTCGCTTAAGACGGCGCTTTGCCGTCATTTATTTCTTAAGCTTATCTATATTCGCTATTATACAAAAGAGTAATGCAATCGATGTTCCAATTACCCTTTTAGAGCATTTGTGTCTTGAAAATGGGCATTACGGTTGTTTTTCACTCATTAATGCACAAAATTTGGGATAAATAATATATAATGCACCAATACAGTGAAAGTGCAGTGAGTATATTTTTCACTTTACTTACGAACCATTCGTTTAGAAGTAGCTGATTAGCGACGCTTATCTAGCACACTTGTTAGATTGAATAGGACCGCCGGTGCGCATAAAACCATCTTTTAACCCATGACGCATATACTGACCTCTCGCTTTACCCTGCTTAAAGCAAAATCGATTAACAAGATACCTTAAGGGTATTGCACAAACATGACGAAGTTTCCAATAAAGCGGAACGTAGCTACGCCGGGCTAGAATAAGCACATTGCGAAATTGATAGTAGAGTCTAATTGGAGCACCTTGTTTAAACATAACGCCACATACTTTCACCCTATCATCGCCTTGCCGATGAGGCATACAAGCACTTAATGACTGGTAAATGGCCATACCCTTTGCTCGAGCTCGCCAGCACCACTCGTGATCAACACCATCAATGAAAAGTGCCTCTTCCTTTCCGCCCACTCTCTCAAAAGCCCGACGAGAGATAAGCATGCCCGAGGCAATAATTTGTTTCACTTCTTTCAAGCTATTGGAGATTTTTTTACCTTTTTGAAGCACACCCTGATCAACACAATCAGAAAATTGACAGTAAATAGAGGGACCTATTGCGGCGATCGGCGCTTTTTGCTCCAAAGTAGTAAACTGGCGTAATAATTCATTGGCAATGCTAGGTGTAAACTGGCTATCTTGGTCGAGCAGGAAAGCGTATTCAACACCTTTATCAAAGAGCTTTTTCAAACCTATGTTTTGAGCTTTTGCAATACCCAAATTGGTTCCGCAATGAATGTAACTGCAGAGAGATGTATTCAAACGCTCATCAGCATTGGCAGAATTATCAACTAATACTAAATCCCACTCAGGCGCCGAAAAAGCCTTAATCACATTAGTAAGATGCCCTATATCGGGGTTATAGAGTATTACGACAATCCCTGTTTTCAATGCTTACCAAACCTCTCTAACAAATGTCTGTCGAGTTTGTATGCTAATTTAACCACTTTCCCTGGCATTAAGCGCAGTGATAAGACACCGCAAGCATAAAAAAAGTTATAGGGTGAAAACTGTTTTAATTTGGTGATCGCAAAGATGCGCGCTTTAAACTCATTGAGAGACTTGCTTAGCCCACGCCGCTTATAGAAGTTATTCACTCTTCTAAACTTTAATAATCGGTCCTTCAGATTTCTAAAGATATAACCTTGCGAAGCTAGCGAAATCCAGAAAAAATAATCTTGCGTGTTAAGTAAATCGCCATTGTATCTGTGGCCATCGTGAAACACATTGTAACGGATCACCACTGTAGGGTGATTTAGCGAGCAGCGCCTAGGTAGTATTCGGGTTATTTGTTTGTGCGAAGCGGGCATTACTCTCGCACCCACCTTTTTTCCACTTTCGTTTATCTCAGTAAGCGCTGAGCCGAGTACGGAAATATTGCTATGCCGATTTAGGTAAGTGATTTGGCGCAAAAGTCGGTACTCTTCAGAGATATCGTCTGCGTCCATTCTCACAAAATAAGAGGGGTCAAACTGCAAACCAAAATCAATAGCAGAGTTCATGCTACTTGCAAGGCCGATATTTTGGCTATTTTGCGCTAAAATAATTCTATCGTCATTCTTTGCAGCTTCTTGAAGTACTTGAGTTATAGGCTCTGGTACCGGCCCGTCAATAACAATGATGAAGAGAAAATCGGTATAGGTCTGGCCTGTTATACTTTCGATGGCCTCTCGCAGCCATCTCGCATTGTCGGCTTGATAAACGGCCATTGCGACAATCGATTCAACATGCTTTTTTTTGTTTTCGTTGTGAATGACGGAGAATTGATTTATCAAGAATTATTTACCAGCAATAAAAATAACAGAGAAAATAAAAGCGCTTTTATGCGCTTCTTTTTCGACGGTATGTTACAGAGATTTCATGCAACCTGCTATGAGTTTTACCGAATCTACGTCCTGACTCGCTTAATAAAGCGAAGTACGCTCCATATATGCTGAATCACTAGACTATAAACAACTAGAAGCCCAATGAAACTATAAAACATAACCGCTTCAGGTACTTGATAAACTTCACCTAGAATACCGATAAGGCAATAGCACGCACCTAGGCACAATATTGCTACCAATGACTGCCGACTGCTTAACCCTGCTCGCATGAAAATATTGTGAAGATGCTGCCTGTCTGGTTTCAACATAGACTGCCCCTTGCGCGCACGGCGATACATGATTGCAGCCATATCCATCAAAGGAAGCCCAACAAGCCACACTGCCGTTATAGGCCTAAACGCAGCCGTTTCACCTTGGGTATGATCAACAAGCAGCCATACAATCGTGAGACCGACAAACATACTGCCGGCATCGCCCATAAATATCTTGTTCCCTTTGAACCCTTTCCAACTCAGGTTAAACGCCAAGAAAGGAACGATAGCTGCTACAATAATAAGTGGCTCCATAATAGAGGCGCCATTACCAGTGAAAATTAAAAAACCTGCCACAGTAAGCAATATAACCAAGCTCATACCGCCTGCAAGACCATCAATTCCGTCTATCATGTTAAAAGCATTGATAACGCCAACAACACAAATGATGGTGAAGAAATACCCGCCTAGGTCGAGCAGCACCTCGCCGGTGCCAAAGATGTCGCCTAATGACGTAATATAATTTTGCGCGCTCCATGCCATAATGGCAGCCACGCCAAATTGACACATAAGGCGACCTTTCGCACTTAAGTCAAAGCGGTCGTCCAGCATACCAAGCAATACTACGAAAGCAGATGCGGTAAAGAACAGCGGGTTATTTTTCATCCACACATCGGTGGCGACGCTTGCAACAAGTACGGCCATAAATATAGCCACGCCACCTGTTAAAGGTACAATACCTGCGTGGCGTTTACGTGCTGTAGGTTGATCAACTAAGCCAAACTGATGCGCTAGAGGCGTCATCACCACTAAAAGAATTAGGGCTACGAAAAATGCAGTAAAAAGCGGGACGAACTGCAAATACGCTAGCATAAAACACACAACCTCTCGTCACCGGTTACCGAAACACGCGAGTTTTCCAGCTTGACCAATGCACTTGTAAATTTGTTTAAAAAGCTCAATATCGATTCCATATTTTTACAACTTCCATTTCTTCCAGCGCGGTGAGGGTTTATCTTTATAACTATGCGGGTCGAAAACTGCCATATGATATAAAACATTTGTTTAAGTAACCACCCCAATTGCAAAATTATCGTTTCAAAACATTTCGTAATAGTTACAGTTATAGCTGCGATCTCCCCGCACAGCGATTACGCTAATTGCCATATGAAGCCGTTTCGTGATATTCCAGTTACTCGCAAATACAAAATGTAGACGTACCACAAGCGCAATTATTTCACTAAGTATTAAATTTCCTACTCATTGTGAACTTTCCACTAACAATATAGTCATTTTGAAGTCTTAAACCTTAGCGCCACTGCGATAGCAAACATGCTTTTTTTAAAACTTATGTTATCCTAGCGCGAAATTGCTATATGGATATGAAAGCTAATGTTCAAACAATTCCAACGTTTAATTTTGCCGTTCGCACTAATTGTGAGCGCCGCAGGGTGTACTAACTCACCTACAGTTACCGAAGCTGACATACCCTTGGTGCACTCTTCTCTTGCATATTCCCTAGCACCGGAAAAAGAGTCTGCAATAAATATTCCAAAAGCCAATATTTATTTTGATAAAAAAGAATCCTTTTCAATACGCTTTGGCGGCTATGATTATGCAGCCACCAAACACTACATTTCAGCCACCGGCAACAAGTGTATCCGCTTTTCTTTACAAGACAGTGACTCTGTTCAGACGGGCGCGCAGCGCAAAGTAACCACTTGCCAGCGAGATGGGCGATGGAAAGTCGTTTCTCCTCTCGTAGTTTCGGCAACCGCGCAAGGTGAATAAGTTAATGAAGTTTATGGATATAAAAAACACAATCAAAACGCTTTCAGTAACAGCGTGTTCAGCAGTAGTTGGCTGCCTTCTTTTGCAACCTGTTTTCGCACAAAGTGTCGAACAACTACAGCAGCTAAGAGAAAGGGCTCAACAATCGCAGAGCGGAGGTGTTACACAATCGGTCTCTCCTCTGAGTATATCAACGCAACGAACTTTACCTGGCGCTACAGGCTCAGCAAGTTCTATGGGGCAATTTTCTACTCAGCCGCGAAACGGTGTAAATTTACCTGGAGAGCCTACTATTGATACGGTTTTCCCCGCCCAACCCCCTATGGAAAATCCTCCATTTGCTGCGAACCTATTTATTGGTGGCTTTGAGTCAGAGCGCAGTTCAGGCTTAAACGACAATTACTTGGTTGCGCCTGGTGACAAGATAAATATTTGGTTATGGGGCGCAGTCAATTTCTCTAGCGTAGTTACCGTCGACAACCAAGGCAATATCTTTATTCCTAACATCGGCCCTATCCGCGTTGCGAATACACCGGCAGGTAGTGTAAACCAGACAGTTACTGCAAAAATTAGACAAGTCTACACAAACGACGTGAATGTCTACGTAAACCTACTGACATCGACACCAGTATCTATATTTGTATCAGGGCCAGTATTGCGCCCCGGCCAATACGCTGGCCTTGCTTCAGATAGTGTGCTCTATTATTTAAAACGTGCAGGCGGCATCGACTTCCAGCGCGGCAGTTTTAGGCAAATAGATGTCGTTCGCAATGGTAAGGTCGTCGCATCTGCAGACTTGTATGCCTTTTTTAGAAGTGGAAAGCTTCCAGAGGTATCCTTTAAAGACGGCGACACCATTTTAGTGCACCCAATTGGCAACACTATCGTCGTTGAAACCGGAGCCCGTAATAGCTTTACCTTTGAATTTTTAAATGAAGAGCTTAACGGTGGTGTGGTTAACTACTTTGCACGTCCCGGTGAATTCGCTTCTCATGCCTCAGTATCAGGTGTTCGCAATAATAAACAGTTCGCACGTTATTTAGATTTAAAAGAGTTCGCTTCTTTAGACCTAAGCGCAGGCGACACGGTAGAATACATTGCGGATCATGAGCCGCAAATATACCGAATCAATGTTGCTGGCGCTTTCGCAGGCGCATCACAAATCATGGTTGATAAAGGCGCACGCTTACTTGACGTGTTAGACCATATTGAAGCTGATACCACGCTCTCTGACACACAAAATATCTACCTACTTAGAGAAAGTGTTGCCGTCAAACAAAAGGAAATTATTGAAGAAGGCCTACAGCGTCTTGAGAGAAGCATGTATACCGCACCGATAAGCTCGACTGGTGAAGGTGCTATACGCGCTCAAGAAGCACAGCTTGTTGCAGACTTTATTGCTCGAGCAAGGCAAGTAGAGCCCCAAGGCCGTGTTGTTGTATCTGAAAACGGCGACATAGCTAATATTTTGCTTGAACCTAACGACACTATCGTCATTCCTGAAGTAACTGACTTGATACATGTAGGCGGTGAAGTACTACTACCGCAATCTGTAGTATTTAACCCAGATGCAACGACTGAAGATTATGTAGCTTGGGCTGGCGGCTTTACCGAACGCGCTGAAGACGAGCGTATACTTATTGTTCGCAAAAACGGTAACGTCACTTTTTCAAGCGTGAGCGACTCATTCCTTTCAAGCGACAAAAACAAGCTTGAGCCGGGGGATCAGATTATAGTTCTGCCTGCAATTGATACCAAAGTACTGCAAGCTGTTAAAGATATCACCCAAATCGTTTATCAAATTGCTATTGCAGCTAACGTTGCTACTAACTAAGCATGGTAACTTTTAAAGATCAGCTCTATGCATGGAGGGGCGTAATTTTTGCGCTTTTCCTGCGTGAGCTTCAAAGTAAATTTAACGATAAATTTGGCTTGGGCTGGGCATTCCTCGAACCTTTTATTTTCATTTTTGCTCTTTCATTTTTTAGAAGCCTTCTACACGACGGAGATGTTCATTCAATACCACTCTTTATATTTATGATGATTGGATTGATGGGGCTGCAAACGTTCACTTCCTGTATGAATGGTGTTTCTACTTCAATACGAAGGAATAAACCGCTCTACGCTTTTAGACAAGTTCAGCCATTTGCTGCAATTTTAACTGCTGGATTTCTAGAGTTAATAATAAAAACTACCGTGGTTTTCCTTTTGTACATTGCCCTGTACCTTTTAGATGAAACATTTGTTCTTAATGATCCTCTACTTCTCATATTTCTCTTCACGTTATTGTGGGTGTTCGGTGTCGCGGTTGGTATAGTATTCGCTATCGCCAGCGCATTTGTTCCCGAAGTAGACAAAATTAAGTCTATGCTATCTAGGCCTCTACTATTCATCTCTTGTGTATTTTTTAGCCTTCAGGACGTACCTGAAGAAGTTTGGCCTTATTTAACTTGGAACCCTTTAGTCCACTTTAACGAATTAGCCAGATTCGCATGCTTCGAGTCATACGGGAAACACGGCGTTGAGTTAGGCTATATTTTAGAAGTAACAACGGTTGCCCTATTTCTAAGCCTTTCGATGTACCACATCACGTGGAAGAGGGTGCTATCTCGATGATCAGAATAGAAAACTTAACAAAGAGCTATCCCAGTAAAATGGGCCCTCAATATATTTTTAAAAATCTAAATTTTGATTTTCCAACCGAGAATAACGTCGCGATTTTAGGTAAAAATGGTGCGGGTAAGTCAACCCTTTTCCGCATGCTAGCGAAAAGTGAATACCCCGACAAAGGCCGCGTTTTAACAAACAAATCTATGTCGTGGCCGGTGGCTCTGCAAACGGGGGTGCACCCGCAAATGACCGGGCGTGAAAACACGCGTTTTGTGGGAAGAATCAACAATGTTAAATCGCTTCCTGAATACGAAGAAAAGGTGCAACAGTTCGCTGAGTTGGGCAAACGCTTTGATCTTCCCGTTCGCACCTATTCGTCGGGCATGCGCGCCAAGTTGGTGTTTGCATGCTGCATGAATATTAATTTCGATATTTACCTTATCGATGAAGCGACATCAGTAGGCGATCCGCTTTTCAGAAAAAAAGCGCGTTTATCGCTTAAGGAAAAAAGCGAGCAGGCCGGCGTTATCATGGTGAGCCATGAGCTTGACCAAATTCGCGAATTCTGTACCTCTGCCGTCATCATTGACGATGGAAAACTCACTTATTATCACGATCTCGAAGAAGGCATCGACGTTTATACGCAGGATGCAGACAATAAGAAATCACTTAAATAGGTTCAAATCACAGTGGAAAAATCTCTTACACAGCTCAATGCCCTTCTAAGTAAACACAAAATGCTGTTGCTTGTACTTCCTTGGGTACTGTATGCCGCCTATCTTGTTCTATGGGCGGCACCACAATACGAAAGTAAAAGTCAGCTTATCGTTAAATCAAGCGATGGCGGCAGCAGCTTTGACCCGTCTTCTCTATTAATGGCAGCCGGCGTATCTGGCGCATCTGGCGGTACAGAAAGTCAGCTAGTGGAAGCGTATATTCAATCTGCCGATATGATTAAGTATCTGGATGACACTATTGGTCTTCGAGAGCATTACATGTCAGACAAAGCTGATATGTTTAGCGGCCTGTCGTCCTCTCATAAGCAAGAAGACTTTTATCAGTTTTACTTAAACCATATTGAGGTAAGCGTCGATTCAGCGTCTTCCGTAATTAGCCTGCGTACCCGTGCTTTTGACGCAGAATATGCCCAAATAATTAACCAGGCTATTGTTGATAAGGCAGAAGAGTTTATTAACAACATCAATAACAACTTAGCGAAATCAAAGCTTACCTTTGCCAAAGGCGAGCATGAGATTGTTGAGCAAAAACTTCAACAAGCAAAGACGGAAATCTTAGGTTTTCAATCTAAATACAATGTGCTTGACCCTACAGCTGAAGGCGCAGCGTTTCAGCAGATTGCCTTTTCATTAGAAGCTACCCTTGCCCAGAAAAAGGCCGAGCTAAGTACAATGTCCACTATGATGTCTAACGTTGCACCTGAAGTCATTAACATAAAACGTGAAATCGCTGCACTTCAAAAAGAAGTGGAAAAGCAGAAAGAGCGCATTAGTACCGCTGAAGGGGAAAGCGAGGCCCTGTCAGTGAGTGAGCTTATGGCGCAATACAGTAACCTTCAGGTTCAGCTACAGCTCGCCATTCAAGCGTATTCTTCATCGCTTATCACCCTCGAAAATGCACGTGTAGAGGCGTATCAAAAGTTGCAACATTTGGTCACGGTAGAATCGCCTACCCTTCCAGACGATAATGCTTACCCAACGGTAATCTATAACCTGGTTCTTTTCGGTGTGTCATTGCTGCTTATTTACGGAATTGTAAGAATCGTAGTTGCTACCATACGCGAACTTTAGGGTCTACCTTTCACCAAACCCTCATGTCAATTGGCTAAGTCGATTAAGACTTAGTCAATTGACACCGCTTTAATGAAGTTTGTCGCCCAAATCTTGTGTCTTTAAGCAAGCTCTAGTATAAGAAGCTATCCGCCTTACGGACGACTATCAAAGAGCCTATCCTATAAGTGCTCTACAATAACAACCATAAGCAATATGGAATTAAAATATAATTATGAAACCATCTAACGATACTAGCTTTTTCGGCCATCCAGGGGGCCTAAGAACGCTATTCTTTACAGAAATGTGGGAGCGCATGAGTTACTACGGTATGCGCGCGCTACTTGTTCTTTTCATGACAGCAAGCTTACAAACTCAAGGCTTGGGCTTTACTGTTGCAACCGCTGGCGCTATCTATGGCCTGTATACTGGTGCGGTATACTTTTTAGGTTTGCCTGGAGGTTGGCTAGCTGACCGCTTAATCGGTGGTAAAAGCGCTGTATGGTACGGCGGCATTATCATCTTCGCAGGTCACGTAGTACTCGCCATAGACCTGCAAAACCTCTTCTTTGTTGGCCTTATTCTTGTTGCTTCCGGCACAGGCCTACTTAAGCCTAACATTTCAGCCATGGTTGGTCAGCAATATGGTGAGGATGATGGCCGTCGTGACAGTGGCTATGCGCTGTATTACATGGGTATTAACATTGGTTCTCTAATCGCCTACCTAGTCACTGGTTATTTACAGGAAAATTGGGGCTGGCACTATGCATTCGGTGCAGCTGCTATTGGTATGGCTATTGGCCTAATTCAATATTACTTCAGCAACCGCTCATTATCGGCTGATTCTGTGGCGCCAGCAAATCCTTATCAAGGTGCGGCCAAACAGCGTGCATGGATGTGCGTATGGGCAGTAGTAGCACTAGCTGTTGTGGTTATAGTTCTTGCGCACATGGGCACCATCGTTATTGAGCCTGTTGCCCTTGCTCAGCAAGTTGCCGTTGCTTTTACGGTCATATTCTTCCTTTACTTCGGCTTTATTTATTTTAAAGGCCAACTAAGCGACAACGAGAAGAAGCGCATGTGGGCGCTGTTCTTAGTCTGTGTTGCATCTGCGTGCTTCTGGTCTGGTTTTGAGCAAGCAGGCTCTTCGTTAAACCTATTCGCGCAGAACTATACCGACCGTGTACTTGAAAGCGGTTCGCTTATCACTTCTCTATTCGGAATGGATGCAATTCCAACCGTATGGTTCCAGCTTTCAAACTCGCTATTCATTATAATTTTGTCGCCTTTCTTCGCCGCCCTTTGGATTAACCTTGCTAAGCGAATGATAGACCCGTCGTACACCATTAAGTGTGCTATTGGTATCGTTATTATGGCATCGGGCTTCTTGGTAATGTTTATGGCGTCACAATACGCTGCTCAAGGCCTTAAAGTTGCGCCTATGTGGCTTGTTACAACCTACTTCTTGCATACGGTTGGTGAGCTTTGCCTAAGCCCAGTTGCACTAAGCGCCGTAAGTAAGCTTTCGCCTAAGCGTTTTGCAGGGCAAATGATGGGTGTGTTTGTACTAACCTACTCTATCGGTAACATTATTGCTGGCCTGCTTTCTGGTAACTTTGATCCAGAGAAGGTTGAGCAAATGCCTGCCCTGTATCTTCAAATTGCGCTATTCAGTATAGCTATTGCTATCGTGATTGGTTTAATGAGCTTTAAGTCTCGTTTCTGGGAAAAAGCAGGTATTGAAGAAAAAGCGTAATTTATTGTTAGCATGTTTTAAGTGTTAACCAATTACCCTACAATAACCGCCGCAACGTAACGTTCCGGCGGTTTTTTATTTAAGGTTTCGAAATAAAGGCTTAGAGCAAACCTATGAAGTTTTATTTTTCTACAAGAGACATTCCTGCTTTAAAAGGTCTTCCTTTAACAGAGCGCGTTAAGTTGCTCGACAAGGCAGCAAAACGGCTTACTGTTCCAGAAAAGACCTTACTGAATGTTCTAAAGCTACTCGTTATCGTGCCTGTGTTTGCTCTTATTCTTCAAACCGCATCAAATTGGACCTCGTTACTCTGGGCTTTTGTGGTATTTTTAGTTTATCCATTGGTTATAAAACCTATTCAATATTCCATATGCGCTAAATACATTGCGCAACCGTCTAGCAAGGAGAATGCATGAAGACCATCCTAGTCACTGGTGGTGCCGGCTATATAGGTAGCCACACAGTTCTACAGTTACTTGAACAAAACTACGGTGTTGTCGTACTCGACAACCTAGCCAATTCAAGTGCTGAGTCGCTGCGTCGCGTGGAAACACTGACAGGCAAGTCGGTGACATTTGTTCAAGGCGATATTCGCGACACTGCTGTATTAGATGACATCTTCAGCGAGCATAATATTTTTGCTGTTATTCACTTTGCGGGCTTAAAAGCTGTTGGCGAATCTGTACAAAAGCCCCTTTCGTACTACGAAAACAACGTGTACGGTACACTTACGCTGTGTAAAGCCATGCAGAAGCACAATGTGAAAAATATTGTGTTTAGTTCCTCTGCTACGGTTTACGGTGACCCTGCATCGCTTCCGCTACGAGAAGATATGGCTACAGGCCAACCGACGAACCCTTACGGTATGTCTAAGCTGATGGTTGAACATATGCTCAGCGATCTTTATGTATCAGATAGCGATTGGAACATAGTGTTGCTTCGCTACTTTAACCCAGTTGGCGCGCACGAGTCGGGCCAAATTGGTGAAGACCCTAACGGCATTCCAAATAACTTAATGCCTTATATCTCTCAGGTTGCTACCGGTAAGCTAGAGCAACTAAGCGTATTTGGTGATGATTACGATACCGTTGATGGCACTGGTGTTCGCGACTACATCCATGTTGTAGATCTCGCAAACGGTCACTTAAAAGCGCTCGATCGACTAAACCTAAATATGGGACTAGATAAGTACAATCTAGGTACGGGTCAAGGCTATTCTGTAATCGAAATGATTAAAGCGTTCGAAAAAGGTTCGGGTAAAACCGTATCTTATAAGATTGCACCCCGTAGAAGCGGTGACGTAGCTGCCTGTTATGCAGACCCAACTAAAGCTGCCACAGAACTTAACTGGCATGCTGAAAAAGGCTTAGAAGACATGTGCGCAGACACATGGAACTGGCAGTCGCAAAACCCGATGGGCTATCCAAAGGACTAGTTTATCGTTTGAACGCTGCCAATAAGCTTGTTCACATACCAAGAATAAGAAAGCCATGCTGTTGAGCATGGCTTTTTTGATTGAGCATATATAGCTAGGGTGACGTTGAAGTAAAGGTTATGGAATTGAGATTAGATAATAATAAATAACCCCTTCCCCCGAACTTTATCCGACTTCGTTCAATTTATTACTCTATTCTCTATTTATCGTCTTTCGACTTGGATTCTTTTTCTTTTAGCTTAGTCTTCTCAGTGTCATTAACCGGCGTATCTTCTTTCTCTGTAGACTCTTCGACAGCTTCTTCTGACGCTTCTTCATAGCTATCAAAGTCATTGCCTTCCAACATAGCTTCGAAATCCGCAAAGTCATCAAGCTGCTCATCATCTATCGCTTTATCACCGCTTTTACCATCAGTAACGCGGAATTCTAGATTCTCAAAATAAGCATTTTTTACGAAAGCATAATCGTCAACTGATTGCTCAAGCTGTGCTTCTTGGTCGAGTAATTGCGCTCTTGTTTCAAGTACTGAAATACCAATGCGCGCTAAGTTTACCGAGCCTTCAAGTAACGACATAGGAAAGGCAAAACCGTCGACATAATCACCGGTGAAGCTTCGCGGATCGCTTGGGCCTAAAAACGGCAGCATTAAGAAAGGACCTGTATCTAAACCCCAAACAGCTAGGGTTTCACCAAACTGCTCACGTTTGCGCTCAATGCCAATTTTAGACGCAACATCAAAGGTTCCGACTAGCCCTACCGTAGTATTTATTAAAAAGCGTGCTAGGCTGTCTAAACCATCATCCACTTTGCCTTGAAACATATTATTTAAAAAGTTTGCTGGCTCTTGTAGGTTATCCGTAATGTTCACTAAGCCAGTTCGTGCAGGCTGAGGCATAACGGTAACGTAGGTAACTGTGATAGGGCGCAAAATATATGCATCCAATACATCCCAGTTGAAGTCCCAAATCTCGCGGTTAACCGGTTCAAGCGGATCTCGTGGGTCTGATGTATCTACTACAGCAGTATTTGACTTAGCCTCCTGCGATTGAGACTGCGCATCATTGGTCGCACAGCCTCCTAGAAAACCTGCGGCAATAATCAACCCGGTCGCGAGTGATTTAGACAAGTCCATACTTATAATTCCTTATCAATAATAATGCTTAGTGAAGATAGCTGATTGGCAGTAACGCTTGCGTTTACACTTCCCTGCCATTCTCCCTCAGCTACCGCCACATTGCCATCTTCCGATAGCCTTGCGGTAACCACTACATCAGAAAGCGCAGCAAGTGTAAATTGTGGCATCATAGCGTTTTCGGTAGTTAATGTTACAGAAACCGGAAAGTCATCTATTGGCAACTTAACCACTGCAGCAGGCATTCTATTATCTGAGTTTGCATCTTGAGCAAACACAATTAAAAAGCCTTCTTTAGGCGCGCTTGCTTCAGCGTCATCGGACAAATTAACGGTGATGGTAAAGCCTGTAAGGGCTTGCTCGTTATCGCCTTGTATATCCGTCTCATCCGTAGGTTCTGCATTCGAGCGTTGTAACGCTACCATTTCGGTGGTATTTCCCTCAAGCTCTTTTATACGCGCAACTAAACGCTGGGCCATATCGCTATCTGCTGGCAGTTTACCTTCAACTTGCTGATAAAAACGGCGAGTATTATTAAGATCACCAAGTTGAGCCGACACCACTGCCATCATAAGCGCGAGATTATCATTCTCAGGGTTATCATTAAGCAAGCCTAATAAGATAGATTGCGCACGTTCCAAGTTGTTTACATCACCCGTGGTCATTAAAGCCTGAGCAAGTGTAATACGGTTAGCTGAATTAGAAGGCGCTAAGCTCACGGCTTTATCAATAGCCTCAATAGCCTGCACTTCTTGGCCAACACTCAGCATTAATCTGCCAAAATACATCCAGCCTGTATCATCTTCCGGTTCCTCGCGAAGTCGTTGACGTATGGCTAATGCAAGGCTAGCGATGTCTTGTGGGGTCAGGTTGTTCGCGTTACCGCTGGCAAGTTGCTGACTCAGCTCGGGTAGCGCTTCAATAGACTGCTGGGCTTTCGCAACACGTTCCATCTGGTTAACTTGCGAATACACAATTGCTCCACATAACACAGCAAGTAGACCACCTATTGCCAGTGGCAATTTAGCGTTACCGGTTTTGTTTTGGTGAAATGCACTTTCATCCACTAGCGCCAATTTAAGTTCATCAACCGCCTGACGCTTGTCGTGCTCACTAATAAGCCCTTCTTGCACCTCGCGGTCAAGTTCGGCAAGGCGCTGCTTAACAATTTGCGTATTGCTCAAACTGTCTTGTTTTGCGTGATTTTTATTGCGAAGCCATGGAAAAGCGACAATTAAAAGAACAAGCGTGATTAAGCCTGAAACAATAATATAAAACTCAGACCAACTCATTCTTTCTCTTGCTCCAACATTTTGTCTGCTTTGGCTAACTTAGCGGCCATATCTTCAGGTGGCGTTACCGATTTCCGGCGAATTACAACCAACAAGGCAATGAATATAAACAATACGGGGCCAGCCCAAAGCCACAGTGTCGCAGCCGTAACAGGCGGTTGGTAATGTACAAAGTCGCCATAGCGCGACTTCATAAATTCAATGACTTCTTGCTCTGTTTTGCCCTGTTTAAGTAAGGTGTATACTTTTCGGCGCATGTCGTGGGCAATCATGGCGTCGCTATCTGCAATATTCTGGTTTTGACACATTGGGCAACGCAGTTCAGCGGTAAGTTTTAAAAAGCTCTCACGTTGCGCTGAAGTGTCGAAGGTAAATTTATCTTCAGCGGCGTGTACCGAGAAAGCGCCAACTATCAGCAAAAGGGCAAAAAACCTAGTCACTAGCGTTTTAAAAACGGAAAAGTTGATAGTTTTATTGTGAGCAACATGCACATCTGTATCAACCTTATAGGCTTCACAAGGTATATGGGTAGCATTGCTAGCTAACATCCTCACTCACCTCCTTGAACACTTTGGGCGTCACTCATTACAGCGTCAACGTCCACTTTCCTATCTTCACTTACTTTGCCAGACGCTTCGGCAACTAGCTTATTGTAAAGCGGACCAACTTTTGAATTCCACACGCGCTCATTAATATCGCCTATGTGATGCATACGTATAATGCCTTCAGCATCAATCACAAAGTGCTCTGGCGCCCCAGTAACGCCAAGGTCAAGGGAGGTATCGCGATAAACATCGAAGATATTGTACGCGTAGGGGTTGCCATAGCGGCTGAGCATGTCTGTGACTTCTTGCTGAACGCGACTAAGTGTTTTTGTGCCAAAGTCCGGGTCTAAATCCTGGTCGAAATACAACCCCACAATGTGAACATTTTGCTCATTCTTAAGCTGAGTAAGATACGGCATTTCGACAGCGCAAGTCACACACCATACCCCCCATACATTTAAGATAGTCACCTTTCCTTTTAAGTCTTTTGGGGTATAGGTTATATCTGGCTGCATAAGATCTGGCAGTGAGAAAGCAGGTAATGTTTTATCTTGAGCTTGAGAGTCTAGCTCTCTAGGGTCAGAAAAAAGCCCCTTGAATAAGAAAATAACCAGCAAAGAAAACAGCACCAATGGAATCGCAACAAGTGGAGCTTTTTTCATTATGCGTCTCCTTTCACTGAAGTATTTGAAACAACAGGTGCTTGCTCATTACCTGTCGATGAGTTCGCGTCATTACTGCCACCAAATACTCGCTTTATCTTTTTCACCTTAGCCATACGGTAACGTTTGTCGCTAATAGAGAAGATACCGCCTATAGCCATAACCACTGCGCCCGCCCATAGCCAGATAACAAACGGTTTAATGTAAATACGAATGGCCCAAGCACCGTTGTCTAACGGTTCACCCATAGCAATAAATAAGTCTCGTGCTAGGTTTGAATGTATAGCCGCTTCTGTCATTGGCATGCGCTGAACTGTATACAAACGTTTCTCAGGCTCTAAATGCGCTATTAATTCGCCGTGTTTATAAACGTCGAATACGCCCTTGTCCGCGTCAAAGTTCGGTCCTTGTACTTTACGTACGTCTTTGAAATTAAAATCATAACCACCTAAAGAAACGGTATCGCCAATGTCCATGCGAACATCCCGCTCCATTTCGTAGTTTGAAACAAGGGTAATACCAATGATACAAATAGCAAAGCCAACGTGTCCCAACACCATGCCCCAGTGGCTTGGTGTAAGTTTGCGAAGTTTAGATAGTACTGATGCATTATCAGAGCTACTTAAAGGCATAGCCGTTAAACGCTGCATGACTTCTTGTACTGTGGTGACTAGGATCCAAAACACCAACACCATTCCTAGTACACCCATGTAAGTTGGCTCGTCGTAGGCAAAGTTCACTAGTACACCTGCACTTAGCGCAATTCCACCTGCGACCAACAGTTGCTTTTGCAGTTCGCTGGCTTTTTGCTGCTTCCAACGCGTTAGCGGGCCAAGACCTAACATCAATACAAAGGGCACAATCAATAAGGTGAACATTTGATTAAAGAAGGGTGCGCCTACGGAAATACTGCCTAAGCCTAACTCTTTGTGAACAAGAGGAAGTAGCGTACCGAGAAGAACAACTAATGTTGCTGCACACAGAAATACATTGTTACCCATTAACAGCACTTCACGAGAAAACGCTTGGTAGCGTCCTGGGCTCTTAAGCGAAGCCGCACGCATGGCATAAAGCAGCAATCCAAAACCGCTAAGTACAATCAATATGCCTAAGATGAACAAGCCTCGAGTAGGATCGCTTGCAAAAGAGTGCACCGAAACGATGACCCCGGAACGTACTAAAAAGGTACCTAATAAACTCAAACTAAATGCGGCAATTGCAAGTAGCACTGTCCATGATTTAAACGCCTTTCGCTTTTCGGTCACTGCCAGCGAGTGCATCAGGGCCGTACCTACCAACCAAGGCATAAACGAGGCATTTTCTACTGGGTCCCAGAACCACCAGCCGCCCCAGCCAAGTTCGTAATACGCCCACCAGCTGCCTAGTGCAATGCCCACTGTGAGAAACGCCCAGGCAGAGATAACCCAAGGCCTTGACCAACGCGCCCAGGTTGAATCTAACTGACCAGAAATAAGCGCCGAGATAGCAAACGCGAAAGCGACAGAAAAGCCTACGTAGCCCATATAAAGCATAGGCGGGTGAATGATCATACCAAAGTCTTGCAGCAGCGGATTAAGATCTCGCCCGTCGACTGGAAAAAAAGGCAGCATGCTGTTAAAAGGGTTTGAGGTAAGCAGCATAAATAAGTAAAAACCAATGCCTACCATGCCTAATACCGACAGTACTCTAGCGACCATAGCAAGAGGAATACCCTTGCTGAATATCGCCACAGCCACTGTCCAGATTGAAAGCATCAGTACCCACAGTAGGAAAGAGCCTTCGTGACCGCCCCATACAGCGGTAATTTTATAATAGATAGGAAGCTGGCTATTTGAATGCTGCGCAACGTAAGCCACGCTAAAATCATCGGTAACGAACGCATAGGTCAAGCAGACATAGGCGATAAGTGTAAACGTAAATAGGCCAATAGCTAACGGCTTGGCAGTAGCCATTAACGTTTCATGCTGACGATGCGCCCCCCATAAAGGATAAACCGCTAATAAAATAGACAATACCAACGCTAGCGTTAGCGCTATATTTCCAATCTCAGGCACCATAAATTATTTGCCTCCAGTGCCGTTTGACGACTCGTAGGAAGGCATATTGTCAGGTTTAACGTGTTTAATGCCTTTCATTTTTTCTGCCAGCTCAGGTGGCATGTATTCTTCATCGTGTTTAGCGAGTACTTCCTGCGCTTTGATATTCTTCTCGCCGGTAAGTATCCCCGTTGCCACAATGCCCTGACCTTCGCGGAACAAATCAGGCAAGATGCCTGTATATGTCACAGTAACCGTTGGACCAGTATCGATTAGGTCGAAGCTCACAGCCAAACTCTCTTGATCTCTTTTCACACTGCCAGGTACCACCATACCGCCTATACGAAGACGCTGGCCAACCTGTGGTTTTTGTCCATTTTTGCCTTCAATAATTTCGCTGGGCGTATAAAAAAGGTCAATACTGTCGTTTAGAGCGTAAAGCATCAATCCAATTGCACTTACTACTAAAAAACCGATAATTCCTACTACGGTCAATCGCTGCTTTCGTCTCGGGTTCATGCAACTCTCACTTCGAAAAAACTAATAAACGATAAAAACGCAAACAAATGCCAAATTAAATTTTAACGCTAAACTAGGCGTTATCTCACTGTTGCTGTCGCGCTTTTTTAATGCGCGCTTTGCGTTCTTTTTCCACCACCACCTGCTTTAAAAGGCCGCGATGTTTAATAAAACTTTGTACGGCGACAATAGCCATTGCCGCAAAAGTAACGCCAAACGACAGCCACACGTAAAACGCATAACCGCCCATAGCTAAAAAATCGGCAAAGGACTCAAACTGCATCTTAATTGCCCTCTTTTCCAAATGTATTTGCCGTATCGCTTTGCTGCTTTGACATTGCTTTCATTGCCAACGTTTGTACCCAAGGCCTGTGCATTTCTCGTAATACAATTTCGTTGCGTAGACGCACTGTGGTCACAGCACCAATAAAGAAAGCAAAACCCAGTAAGTTAATTAACAGCGGCCATAACATTTCAGGCGCAATCGAAGGGTTGTCAAATTTACTGATTGTTGCGCCTTGATGTAACGTGTTCCACCACTCTACTGAGTAATGAATAATGGGGATATTAACAACACCAACAAGAGCCATTACGCCTGCGGCTTTACCAGCCTGTTGCTTGTCTTCAAATGCACCGTAAAGGGCTATAACCCCCATGTACAAGAAAAGTAGAATAAGCTCTGATGTCAGGCGCGCATCCCATACCCACCAAGCACCCCACATAGGTTTACCCCAAGCCGCCCCTGTGAACAAAGCGATAAAGGTCATTACTGCGCCAATGGGAGCCATGGCAATCATGCTCATATAAGCAGTACGCCACTGCCAAACCATACCGACCAGGGCTGCAATTGCCATAGCAACATAAGTTCCCATAGACAAAATGGCGCTAGGCACGTGAATATAAATAATACGAAACGAATCACCTTGCTGATAATCTTGGGGCGCAAAGGCAAGCCCCCATACAGTGCCTATGCTCAAACACACTAAAGCACCAACCCAAAACCAAGGCTGTAAAGTTAAACAAAGCTGGTAAGCACGCTCTGTTTTTGCGTAGGGGTGTAACCACTTCCACATTAGTTTTGACTCACTTTTAAAGAATACGCGATGGCAAACGGTGCCAATGCCGCAGCCAATAAAAGCATGGCGGCAATAATAGCAAGTTGCGCATGATAAGGTAATTGCAGTGCGGCAGAATCCACAGCCGACGTGGCAAATATCAGTAAAGGAATAAAGACAGGGATAAGTAACAGTGCTAAAAGTACCCCGCCTTTTTGCAATCCAACGGTAAGCCCTACCGCAATGGCACCAATTAAAGAAAGTAGCGGCGTACCCAGCAGCAAAGTTAAAACAAGCGCGATATACATATCCACTGTTAAATTCAAGAACATTGCTAATAACGGGGAAAGCAAAAATAAGGGCACGAAACTAACCAGCCAATGTACGGTCACTTTCACCGCGCTTACCGCTGGCAACGCCATGCCAGAAAGTATGTACTGCTCTAACGAACCGTCTTGAAAGTCATCGCGAAACAGCCTTTCCATCGCCATGAGAGAGGACAGTATGGCGGCAATCCAAATTACCCCTGGCCCAATGCGCTGAAGGGTATCGGGGGACGGGCTAACGCCTAACGGAAACAAAGTCACTACCATGGTTAAAAACATTAGTGGCTGCACCAACTCTGCTTTTTGCTTAAACGCAATCTGTATATCGCGCTTGAAAATTCCTCGGTATAGTGACATCAGAAGCGATACTCCAAATCGAATACGCGGTGTTCACCTGCCGTCTTTGACAAAGGTTGGTGTGAAGTGGTGATAATGAGACCGCCGCCGCTAACATGCTCTTTCATACTAGTTTCAAGCATATGAACCCCTTTCACATCTAGCGCTGTAAACGGTTCATCCAATATCCATGCCTTTGACGGCTTTAGCCACAGTCTTGATAGCGCAACACGACGTTGTTGCCCTGCAGATAAATACCTTACCGGCACGTCTTCAAGACCAACTAACCCCACTTTTTCTAAAACGTCATATAGTGTATTAATTGGTACCGATACCTTGTGCTGGGCTAACCAGAACGACAGGTTATCTAATGCCGAAAGGCTACCATTAGTGCCGCTTTTGTGACCTAGATAAAGGAGATCATGGTGATAGCCTGACTTATCCTTAGATACATCTATTCCTTGATAAAAAACGGTACCTAAATCAGGTGAGCTTAGCCCTGTGAGAATGCGAAGCAAGCTGGTTTTCCCCGCGCCATTAGGTCCACGCAAATACAGCAATTCACCAGCACTAACGGCAAGTGAAAGCCCCTCAAAAAGGGTTCTGTCTCGTTTGCTGCATGTTAACCCGCGCGCCTCTAACACTGCCTAGCTACTCCAACGTTCAGAAGAGGTTGTAAAAAATGGCGCTAGTCTACCACATGAACGCTTTTTCGCAGTCGCGAATTCCAATTAAATATGATTTACTTCAACGACAAAGGCATTTTCACTTAGGTTATCTTGCCTTTGATGGGAAGTTTTTCTTTTTCCTATTGGTGGCCCTGCGTAAATTGGAAACAGCCCTTAATAGCTTTGCTATACTTTAATTAGTAAGGAAAAGCGCCACCGTGCCGATATTACAAACATGACAACACCATTATCATCACTATTGGCAGCCGCTTCGAATCCATCTTCTGGCTCGGCTTTAGCATCCTTATCACAAACAGGAAGTGTAAACGCTGCGGCTCATGGGCAAAAAGGAAGTACGTCTCCCGTTATTACTAATGCCACATTGTCTCAGGCAGCCGCGTTAGATAATGCGGCAAAAGTAATAGTTGAACGCTTGCCCGAACGCGTATTAGCGATAAGCGCCTCGGTAAATAATATTCCATCAAGTAGCGCTGTTTCAGCACCGCAAACACTAAATATTGTTTTACCCGCCGAGACAGATGCAAAACTGCCAAAGCAAGCAATTAACAATGCTCAGCTTGCTCTCGTGCCTCAAAGTACTCTATCTGACCAATCTGGTTCTCAGCGAGCGGTATTGCTTTTTACACGTTCCTCGCAACAGAACGCCGTATTAACGCCCTCTGATAAAGCGGATTTGTTCAAAGCCGTGGCAAAGGCGCTCGCTGCAAATAATGCTGCCGTGACCCTTAAAGGTGAGCTCGCTATTTCAACAAAAAGCGAGAGCTTCGGGCAGCTTCAAATTAACACTTCCAAAAGCGACGTCCTGCCCCTTAACGGCATTAGTACTGAAAAGCTTGATAGTGGTGCTAAAACCGCACTTCAAAAGCTGCTTGGTCAGCAAGTTGTCTTAAGACTAAGTAGAGAAAGTAATGGCCATATCACACTTCAGGTTTCTCAGGAGATCTCAAAAGCAGGCAATGCTCCAAGAGTTAACGCCGGTAATCTCGCCACCATTACACACAAAAATATAAGTGCTAATTTACAACAGCAGGTTATTGCAAGTTCGATTAGACAAGGTGGCGTCGCCATTGAACACAATTCCAATAACCCTCCCAGTCTTAATACTGTTATAAAAAGTTTAGGCACCAAACCCGACGCATTAAAAGCTGTATCTGCGCTAACCTTGGTTGATAGCAAGCTTTCAATACGTACAGTGCAACAAAGTCCGGTGGTACAAATAAGCTTGCCTCAGAGCAGCTCATCTTCCTTTGCCATTCCTTCTTTAAAGGCAGAACAGGTAAACAAACTCGACCTATCACAACTCCCAAAAGTAACCGCAAAAGGGATCGATACCGTTTTAGATAAGGGTGCTGGAAGTATCACATCTACTGTTGCGCACATTGATAAAGAAGCCCCCACATCACTTAAAGGCTCGGATGTGCACAGGGCGATCACCGCCCTTTCCCGAGTCTTACTAAGCCAGACGGGCAATACAAACCAAGCGTTAAGCCAGCTTGTCACTATCGTTGAGAATGGAAAGTTATCTCAAGATGTCGGTGCGACCAAAGCGCCTGATGTACAGCATATTGATAAGATATTACAGCAGCTAAAAGGCCTTGATGCGCTTAACGCCAAACCTTCTCAAGCCAGAGCTTTTAATGGGGACTTTATCGGACCACCCAAGCCTACTATTGAGCAATTGATGGCGGCGTCAAATGCGTTAAAGCAATCGAAGACCAATGGGTCTGAAGAAACGGGGGGAATACAAGGAAAGGATAGTGGAAGTAAATCACCCTCTGTATCACAGGTATCACTTGCCTCCCTAGCTCAGTCTTTAAGCACACAAGCAAAAGGGTTATCAAATAGTTTACTGAGTAGTATTGCTCAACAGTTGGCAGCTATACAAAGTAAGGGGGCAGAAGCCTCCCCTATTATTTCAGACACCGACAAGCTTCTTGCTGGCGTAAAAGCAAGCGAAAGCTTCGTGGGAGAGAGCGTAAATACTGCCAACGACGTTAATAGCGGGCCTAAAAAGCTCGCACTAGACATGAACGACCAAGGATTATCTCAACGCTTGCAGCAGCTTATCTCAACACAAGCCTTGGTGACTACTCCGGTTAATTTAACATCGCCTGTAAGTTCATCAAGCTTCGTACAAGGCATGGTTGCTTTAGTTCAGTTGGCGCTAGCAGGCCGAGCCATGCAAAGACAGCCTAGCTTAAAAACCCAAATAGATGCACCTGACTCTATCGTTTCAAAGACGCTATCGAATATGGGAGTGACCACTCAACCAAGTCGCGTTAGCCAAGACATGAACCAGTTAGACGGGCGCCAGCAGTTACTTTCTCAACTCAAAACCTTGCTAAGCAGTCATCAGCAAAGCAAAGTAGCGAATGTCGATTCCCGTATTCAAGGACAAGATAGTTTCTATTACGTTTTACCGTCGCTTTCACAACATCACAGTCCGCCCGAGCTCTTGATAAGTCGAGACCAAAGAGGGCAGAAACATAAACACGCACAAATAGGCCAGCGCTCGCTTTGGAATATCACGATGAAACTAGACATTGGAGATAGCGGGCAAGTATTGGCGAAGTCAAAGATTGATAAAGACACGATTAATTTAGACTTATATGCATCGAACGATGAAGTGCTCAGGCGTATTGGCGACACACTACCCTACCTGCATAAACGCCTTTCCTCTCTCGGACTTGTGGTTGAAAACACGAGTTACCAGCGAGGCCATATCCCTGAAACGTTAAATACACGCCCTCATCAGATATTTGAAACTAGGGTTTAGGTAGAATGAGTATGACTGATTCTCAAAAGACAAAACGTGCTATTGGCTTAAAATACGATGGCGGCGACAAGAAAAATGCGCCGAAGGTAGTATCTAAGGGATATGGAGACTTAGCTGAGGCAATAATCGCCATGGCTGAAGAAACTGGAATTCTTATTCATGAAGACCCTTACTTAAGTGAAGTTCTCACCACATTAGATGTAGGACAAGACATACCCGAGTCACTTTATTACGTCATCGCTGAACTTCTTGCTTACTCGTACGTTTTGCAGGGAAAAATTCCTCCTGGGTGGGAAGGTATTATTAAACGGGTGGATTTTGAAGTGTGAGGGTAATACCAATTTCAATAGGTAATTACACAAAGTCATTTATATCGACAAACTACCCACTTCTTTTTCATAAGTGATTGGTTAATGACAAGCTCGTTACTGTGTACAGCTTCTATTTAAAAAAGAGCCCGCGTTAAGCGAGCTCTTTTGCTATTCACTCAATACTTTTCAGACTATCTAAACAGTACTTTTTCTTTGTTAAACCAATGGATACAAAAGAAAATAAGACCTGCCGCAATGACTGCTGTAGACGTAAATATGCCAAATAGCGCGAAGTAATCCATAGTGCCTTTGAACAGCTCTTTCATGGCAAGGGCAACGTTAGTAAGCGGTACCCAAACCCAGCCACCTTTTAGCTCTACTCCCGGCATCATCGCAATGATTACGGGGAAAATAACCACCATAATTAGTGACCCCATATAGCTTTGCGCTTCTTTAAAAGAGCGGGCATAAATAGAAAGCGATAACAATACCGCCGCAAATACTGCGACCACTGGCACTAACATCAAGAAAATCAGTAAGAAGTCTACAAGACCTATCATTGACATGATCTCAACGACGAATTCAACAGCCATGCCTTGGGATAACACTAGCCCCCATATAGCCATGGAAGACACCGTTATTAGCGCGGTAACAATACCTGCGGTAGCTACCGTAAAGAACTTACCCAATACCAACTTGTGACGATCCATTGGCGATATAAGCAGGGTTTCTAAGGTACCACGTTCTTTTTCACCTGCGCCCAAGTCTGAGGCTGGCGCCATGGCACCTTGTAAGCACAAGATGAATATAAAGTAAGGCAGCATACCGCCTAAACGTTCACCCCACACTTCGCGATCATCCGCCACATTTTGCTTTTCTATTTTAATCGGCTTTAGTAAAGCCTCTTGCTGAGTTTCATCAAGGTTTAGCTGTGCAAACGCGCTTTGCTGAAACGCGTCTGTATATTCATCAATAATATCGGAAACACGCCCCATAACTTTGTTTAGGCCTGCATCGTTTAAATAAAGCTGAATCTTATGTTGCCCTGAACTTAATACATCACTATCGAAACTCTCTGGTATAACCAACACAAAGTCCAACGTTTCGTTTTTAATGAGTTTGGCATAGTCAGTCTCATCGCCAATCATAACTGGCTCGAATTTATCAGAAGCGTCGTTAAAAGACTGCACAATTTCCGGTGCATAGGTTTCGCCAACAATCGCGTATTTCAACACCGCGTTCTCTGCTTTGTCCGCCGCTGAACTCATAAAAAAGAATGCGACACCAAAGATGGCAGGGAATAATAAAAGTGGTAAACCAATCATAAATATGATGGTTTTCTTATCCCGTAATAGCTCTTTGAACTCCTTTTTAAAGATTAACCACATTTCCCATCTCCTCAGAATCCATTGAAAGTGTTTTTAGGAAGCTCTTATGCATTTGCCCAGCCTCTGCACCATTACCAGAAAGTGCACTAAAGGCGGCAAGCGAATCGTTAAATACTGTTTCTCCTTGATTAATGACTGTTACTTTGTCACAAAGAGCTTGTACTTCGTCGAGGTGGTGAGTAGAGAAAATTACCGGTGTACCTTTATCCTTAAGACGTTGGATAAATTCCATTACGGTACTAGTCGCCATAATATCAAGGCCAGTTGTAGGCTCATCGAGAACCACCAACTCTGGCTCGTGAATAACCGCACGGGCAATCGACACTTTTTGTTTCATGCCTGATGAAAAATTCTCCGCTCTTCTATCAAGGAAGGTTTGCATATCGAGCAAGTCAGCTAACTCTTCAATACGTGCATTAATCACATTTTTTGAAATGCCGTGTAGCTCACCGAAGTAGCTAATATTTTCACGCCCACTTAAACGGCCGTATAGACCCGTTGAACTGGAAAGAAAACCAATCTTTTTTCGCGCAATGTTTGGGTTAGAAAGTACGTCTTCGCCACCTATGAGCACTTTACCGCTGTCGGGTTTAAGCGCTGTTGAAAGCATACGCAATGTAGTGGTTTTACCTGCGCCGTTAGGCCCTAGCAGTCCCAGAACCTGACCTTTTTCGCAAGTAAAAGACACATCCCTTACTGACTGAAAATAACGCCCTTTTAAACGCGGGTCCTTCTTCTCTTGTTCGCTAAGCTTTTTCGGGTTTTCCACCGTAAAGCGTTTAGCGAGACCTGATATTTCAATCATTCCCTTTTCCCTCTTGATGTAAGCTGTTCTCAATATTAATCGTTGTTCAAGGCATTATTTGCTGTAGCCGCAAATTTTCCTTATTCATATTCCGAAATGTTGAACCTTGGAAATACACCATAAGCCAATCTTTCTTTGTAGTCTTCGCTTATCGTACTTTATTACAGCATTCCCTGTTTTTATTTTTTGTACAAGTTTCAACCGGATATTAAGTGTTAGTAAATATTTCTTAATATACCCTGCGTAGCAAAGGCATAAAAAAACCCACCTTTCGGTGGGTTTTTAAGATACTTGTAAAACCTATCTTATTCAGGAAGTACGTCGTCTTCGCCCTGTGGCAAGGCTTCTTCAGCCTGCATGGTTTTAGAAAGCAATAACTCTTGACGGATCTTGGTTTCGATCTCATTAGCGGTTTCAGGGTGTTCCTTAAGATACTTCATTACGTTTGCTTTACCTTGACCAATGCGATCGCCTTTGTAGCTGTACCAAGCGCCGGCTTTATCAACAAGCTTCTGCTTAACACCAAGGTCGATAAGCTCAGCCTCTTTACTAATACCTTCACCGTAGCGAATCATAAACTCGGCTTGCTTAAACGGAGGCGCGACTTTGTTCTTCACTACTTTCACGCGGGTTTCGTTACCTACTACCTCGTCGCCTTCTTTCACTGCGCCGATACGGCGGATGTCTAAACGAACAGAAGAGTAGAACTTAAGCGCGTTACCACCGGTAGTGGTTTCTGGGTTACCGAACATTACACCAATCTTCATACGAATTTGGTTGATGAAGATACATAGCGTATTAGAGCGTTTAATGTTAGCCGTAAGCTTACGCAACGCTTGTGACATTAGACGGGCCTGAAGACCAACGTGAGAATCACCCATGTCACCTTCAATTTCCGCTTTAGGTGTAAGCGCTGCTACAGAGTCAACGATAACAACGTCTACTGCACCTGAACGTACTAGCATGTCGCAAATTTCTAGCGCTTGCTCACCAGTATCAGGCTGAGATACCAATAGTTCATCGATGTTTACGCCAAGCTTTTCAGCGTAAACTGGGTCTAAAGCGTGCTCAGCATCTACGAACGCACAGGTTTTACCCTTCTTCTGCGCTTCAGCAATAACTTGAAGCGTAAGCGTTGTTTTACCAGAGGATTCAGGACCGTAAATTTCTACTACACGTCCACAAGGTAAGCCACCTATACCTAGAGCGATATCAATGGTTAGTGAGCCAGTAGAAATCGCTTCAATATCCATGGCTTGGTTATCGCCTAAGCGCATGATGGCGCCTTTACCAAATTGCTTTTCAATTTGGCCAACTGCGGCGGTTAAAGCTTTTGATTTGTTATCGTCCACGTATGTATCCTCTAGGATTTGCGGTTAAATTCTGTATTGGTGTCTTCCATATCTTTTATGAAATTACCAAATAATGATCACATTCTATACTGTACAAGCATACAGTTTCAACCAGTGTTTTTAAATTTCGTTCAACATTTTAACCAAGTGCGTTATAGCAAAGCTAATAGCGTGTTGACGTACTTCGTCGCGATTGCCGCTAAACACCTGTTTAATTTGCGCTTCGTGCTCCCCACATAAAAAGCCAAACCACACAGTGCCTACTGGCTTTTCTTCGCTGCCTCCTCCAGGTCCAGCGATGCCGCTTACGGTCACTGCTAGCTGCGCACCGCTATTACGTCGCACGCCTTCTGCCATTTCTTTTACCGTGTGCTTCGACACTGCACCGTGCTCGTTAAGCGTCTGCTCGGTAACACCTAATATGTTCTGCTTCGCATCATTTGAGTAGGTCACCCAAGATTGATTAAACCAGTCAGAGCTTCCCGACACACTGGTGAAAGCAAAAGCAATCCCCCCACCTGTACAGGATTCTGCACTAGATACACTCCAACCTTTTGCTCTAAGTGCATCTCCTAGTGCCTGAACTTGCGCAGATAATGCGCTATCAAGCTTTAAAGGGCTGGCGTTTGCCGTCGAATCAGTTGAAAATGTTGTGCTCATTTGGATATACCTAGTTACACCTGTTGTGCTTTATCAGATCTTCGCTTGATCTTAGTGGGCGTGAGTTTATCATTTATTCCCCTTAACAGGCATAAAACCCAGCAACAAATTCGCAGAGGCATTTTTTTGGAATCACATACTCCTATGATGCGCCAATACCTGACTATTAAGGCGCAGCATCCGAATATTCTACTATTTTATCGCATGGGCGACTTTTATGAGTTGTTTTACGACGATGCCAAAAAAGCTGCGGAATTACTGGATATATCGCTAACAGCAAGAGGGAAATCTGGCGGCGAACCTATCCCTATGGCGGGTGTGCCCTACCATGCGGTGGAGAGCTACCTCTCGCGCTTAGTCAAGATGGGCGAGTCGGTTGCCATTTGTGAACAGGTTGGCGACCCTGCCACCAGTAAAGGCCCTGTTGAACGCGCAGTGCAGCGTATTGTTACTCCCGGCACAGTGACCGATGAAGCGCTACTAGAAGAACGTCGCGACAATATTCTTGCGGCAGTGTGCGGTCATAGTATGCATTATGGTTTGGCAACATTAGATGTCACCAGTGGCAGGTTCGTTATCTTTGAAAGCGATAGTGATGAAGGCCTATTGGCGGAGATTCAGCGCATTAACCCAGCAGAACTTCTTTACCCTGAAGGGTTTGAAAGTTTGGCACTGGTTGAAAATCGTAAAGGGCTTAGACGCCGCCCTGAATGGGAATTTGACATCGATACCGCCACCGAACAGCTAAATGCACAGTTTGAAACCAAAACATTAGATGGCTTTGGAATAAAAGGCGTCACTAAAGGCTTAGGCGCAGCGGGCTGCGTTTTACAATATGTAAAGGATACCCAGCGCACTGCTCTGCCTCACATTCGCCGCATCCAGACCGAGCAGCAAGACAGCCGTGTGCAGCTTGATGCTGCCACGCGTAGAAATTTAGAGCTTACTCATAATTTATCGGGTGGGCAGGAAAATACACTATTCAGCGTGATGGACACCACCACCACCGCCATGGGTAGTCGTATGCTACAGCGCGTTATTCATTCGCCTTTAACAGACCAGCATGAACTTCACAGCCGCCTTGATGCTGTTGAAACTTTCATTAACGACGACCCTGAGGATATTCGACTAGCGCTAAAACACATTGGTGATATAGAACGTATTATGGCTCGCTTAGCCCTTCGCTCTGCGCGCCCTCGTGACTTTGCTCGCCTAAAAAATGCATTTAATGCACTGCCTGATTTACAAGATGCCTTAGCTAGGTTCGATACAGGGCAAATCAGAAGTATCAGCGAAACCATTGGCACTTACCCAGAGCTTCAAGCCCTGTTAAACGATGCCATTATTGATAACCCGCCAGTAGTAATACGGGATGGCGGCGTAATTGCCGAGGGCTACAACGCAGAACTTGACGAACTGCGCAAGCTATCACAAGGCGCTACTGACTACCTAGACGCTATGGAGCAACGAGAGCGCGAGCGCACTGGCATTTCCACGTTGAAAGTGGGCTATAACAAGGTCCACGGTTTTTTTATTGAGATTAGCCGTGCAAACAGTGCGTTAGCGCCTGCAGAATATATTCGCAGACAAACCCTTAAAAACACTGAGCGCTACATAACGCCAGAACTTAAAGAGCACGAAGACAAAGTATTAAGTAGCCAAGGAGCCGCACTTGCCCTTGAAAAGCAACTTTATGAAGCACTGTTCGACAATTTTGCACCATACCTAAACAGGTTAATTGAAACGGCTTCTGCGCTTGCTAAGCTTGATGTACTGTGCTGTTTTGCTGAACGTGCCGTGTCACTTGATTGGTATCGACCAAACCTAAGCCAAGAATGCGTACTTACCTATGACGCTGGTCGCCATCCTGTAGTTGAAAACGTGATGAAAGACCCTTTCATTGCTAACCCACTTCAGCTAGATACCGAACGCCGCATGTTAATCATTACCGGTCCTAACATGGGCGGTAAATCAACTTACATGCGACAAACCGCGCTGATTGCGTTACTAGCCTGTATTGGTAGCTTTGTACCCGCTGAAAACGCCCATATAGGAAAGCTTGATCGCATATTTACGCGCATTGGCGCATCGGATGATTTAGCCTCAGGTCGCTCTACCTTTATGGTCGAGATGACAGAAACGGCGAACATCCTAAACAATGCCACAGAAAACTCGCTAGTATTAATGGATGAAATAGGACGCGGCACCAGTACCTATGATGGTTTATCACTGGCTTGGGCCTGTGCAAGTTACTTAGCAAAGCAGCTTAATGCTTATACCCTTTTTGCTACCCATTATTTCGAACTTACTGAGCTTCCTGAAACACAAAGTGGCGTGGTAAACGTGCATTTAGACGCGATGGAGTTTGAAGATACCATACGCTTCATGCATACCGTATCAGAAGGCGCGGCGAGTAAAAGCTTCGGTTTACAGGTTGCGCAACTTGCAGGTGTACCTAAAGCGGTAATAAAAGCGGCCCAACAAAAACTTGCCGTATTAGAGTCGTCACATCTTATGACCAGTGACGAGGCGGAAGCTGCTGGTATATCAACTGAGTCACAGCGTTCTCGTAAAGACCTAAATAAAACAAGCACATCAGGCAAAGCCAAGACAAACTCAAAAGGCCAAGCGGAAATGCTATTTCCAGATAAACCACACCCAGTGGTAGAGACACTTGAAAACTTATCGCCCGATGAGCTATCACCGCGCCAAGCGCTAGACCTTATTTACACACTTAAGCGTCTAAGCCAGTCTTAAACCAAGCTTAAGCGCGTATAAATTGCGCATCATGTGGGCAAATTGATTGTCTGCCCACATGATTTTGCGTATACTATCGCCCCGTCCAAAGTGTAGCTGGTTTTGTTCTAAACTCAGCCTATATTTACCATACAACCCAAACGTTCTAGGTTTCGCATGACAAATTATATTTTCGTCACAGGTGGTGTAGTTTCATCGCTAGGTAAAGGTATTGCTGCAGCATCGCTGGCCGCAATTCTGGAAGCTCGCGGTCTCACCGTAACCATGTTAAAACTCGACCCTTACATCAATGTCGACCCGGGCACTATGAGCCCTATCCAGCATGGTGAAGTATTTGTTACTGATGACGGCGCTGAGACCGACCTCGATCTTGGTCACTACGAGCGTTTTATTCGCACCCGCATGACAAAGCGCAATAACTTCACTACCGGCCGTGTATATGAGGAAGTGTTAAAGCGCGAGCGTCGCGGTGATTACCTTGGTGCAACTATTCAGGTTATCCCTCATATCACCAATGAAATTAAGCGTCGTGTAATTGAAGGTGCTGAAGGTCACGATGTGGCTATTGTTGAAGTGGGTGGTACCGTAGGTGACATCGAGTCACAACCTTTCTTAGAAGCGATTCGCCAGCTTGGTACGGAAGTGGGCCGTGAGCGCGCAATGTTTATGCACTTAACGCTAGTACCTTATATGCCAGCGTCAGGCGAAGTAAAAACTAAGCCTACGCAGCACTCGGTAAAAGAACTGCGCTCTATTGGTATTCAGCCAGACATTCTTGTGTGCCGTTCAGTGGGTGCATTACCAGCCAGCGAACGTTCTAAAATCGCGCTGTTCACCAATGTTGCTGATAAAGCGGTTATTTCACTTAAAGACGTAGACAGCATTTACCGTATTCCTGCTGCACTTAAAGCGCAAGGTATGGACCAGCTGGTTGTAGACCGCTTTGGTTTAGAGTGCAACGAAGCAGACCTATCTGAATGGGAACAAGTGCTTTACGCTGAGTCTAACCCTACAGCTGAAGTAAATATCGGTATGATTGGTAAGTACGTTGAATTGCCTGATGCCTATAAGTCAGTTAATGAAGCGCTTAAGCATGCTGGTCTTAAAAACCGACTGACCGTAAATATTCATCACATCGACTCACAAAATGTGGAAAGCAAAGGCACACAAATTCTAGAGCAGTTGGACGCTATCTTAGTACCTGGCGGCTTTGGTGAACGCGGTATTGAAGGTAAAATCGCAGCAGCCCGTTATGCTCGAGAGAACAAGGTGCCTTACTTAGGCATTTGTTTAGGTATGCAAGTCGCGCTTATCGAATATGCACGTAATGTGGCAGGTATGGAAAACGCGAACAGTACTGAATTTAATCCAGACACACCTTATCCTGTTGTAGGTCTTATTACCGAGTGGTTAGACGCTGCGGGTACCACTGAAGTACGTACCGAAACGTCTGACTTGGGCGGCACTATGCGCTTAGGTAGCCAGCTTTGCCACCTTATTGAAGGCACAAAAGTTCACGAGATGTATGGCGATGCTGAGATTTACGAGCGTCACCGTCACCGTTACGAGGTAAATAACAACCTGCGCGACCAAATCGAAGCAGCAGGTCTGAAAGTAAGTGGTTTGTCCACTGACAAGCGACTTGTAGAAGTGGTGGAAATCCCTGATCATCCATGGTTCATTGCGGGCCAATTCCACCCTGAGTTCACATCAACTCCTCGGGATGGACACCCACTATTTACTGGTTTCGTTGCTGCGGCAGGAAAATACCAGAAAGAAAATCATTAATTTCTAATAAAAGGGGCGCTCTCTCCCGTTGCGCCCCATTCAATTGTTGAGGAAAAAACATGGCGAAAATTAGTCGCATTATCGGACGCGAAATCTTAGATTCACGCGGTAACCCTACTGTAGAAGCAGACGTATATTTAGAATCGGGCGTAATGGGCCGAGCTGCAGCACCATCAGGTGCCTCTACTGGTAGCCGCGAAGCACTAGAACTACGCGACGGCGACAAGTCTCGTTACCTAGGTAAAGGTGTAACAAAGGCAGTTGCAGCAGTTAACGATACCATCGCGCCAGCACTTATCGGCAAAGATGCACTAGCGCAAGCTGATATCGACGGCATCATGATTGACCTTGATGGCACAGAAAATAAAGAAACACTTGGTGCAAACGCGATCTTGGCTGTTTCTCTTGCTGTAGCTAAAGCGGCAGCGGCGGAAAAAGGCGTAGCGCTTTACGAGCACATTGCAGACCTAAACGGTACTGCTGGTCAATACTCAATGCCTGTACCTATGATGAACATCATCAACGGTGGTGAGCACGCTGACAACAACGTAGACATTCAAGAGTTCATGGTACAGCCAGTTGGCGCGAAGAGCTTCAAAGAAGCACTACGTATGGGTGCTGAAATTTTCCACGCACTTAAGAAAGTACTTTCTGCTAAAGGCCTTAACACGGCAGTTGGTGACGAAGGTGGTTTTGCACCTAACCTTAGCTCAAACGCTGAAGCACTAGCGGTAATCGTAGAAGCAGTTGAAAACGCTGGCTACAAAATGAATGAAGACATCACGCTAGCACTAGACTGTGCGGCGTCTGAATTCTACAAAGAAGGCAAATACGTACTTTCTGGCGAAGACAAGAGCTTCGATTCAGAAGCGTTTGGCGACTATCTTGCAGACCTTTCTTCACAGTACCCAATCGTATCAATTGAAGACGGCCTAGACGAAAGCGACTGGGGCGGCTGGGCAAGCCTAACTAAGAAGATTGGTGACAAAGTACAGCTAGTTGGTGACGACTTGTTTGTAACTAACACTAAAATTCTTAAGCGCGGTATCGATAACGGAATTGGTAACTCAATCCTTATCAAGTTCAACCAAATTGGTTCACTAACTGAAACCCTTAACGCGATTAAAATGGCGAAAGACGCTGGCTTTACAGCGGTTATCTCTCACCGTTCTGGCGAAACTGAAGATGCGACCATTGCTGATCTTGCAGTAGGTACAGCAGCGGGCCAAATCAAGACTGGTTCACTATGTCGTTCTGACCGTGTTGCTAAGTACAACCAATTGCTTCGTATTGAAGAAGCACTTGGCGACGCAGCAACTTATAAAGGCCGCAGCGAAATTAAAGGTCAATAAGTTTAGCCCTAAAGTGGCTTAACTCACTTTTTAAAAGGCACCAGCGTAATTCGCGGTGCCTTTTTTGTATGTGATAAGTAACAATACTCTCGTCGAGTCTGTTCTCTGTTCTCTGTTCTATGTTCTATGTTCTATGTTCTATGTTCTATGTTCTATGTTCTATGTTCTCTATAAAGCTTAAAGCGAATCACAGCCCCTTCAACCAATCACTTATGGTTTTTAGCTACTCAGTGAAGTTGTCTAGCTCAGTGACGATATGAGAATTTCAGTAAACTACATTCGCACATGAATTCAATAGGAAAGGCAAGTCGTCAAAAATAGATAAATAGCGACAATATAAGGGCTATTAAAAAAACAAAAAAAGCCCTAACTGGCGTTAGGGCTAATGCACACATCACAACCACACTTTGTGATCCAGGGTGTATATACTGCCGCGTGCCACGGCAGTTGTTTTACAAATTAGAAACGATAGTTTGCACCTACAGTAATTCTTCGGTCAGTAAGACCTTGGAAGCACAGAAGTGACCCTTCGTTAACACAGTACTGCTCTACTTCAGACTCAGTAATGTTTACTGCCTCAACACCAATATTAAGGTTTTCGTTAACATCGTAAGTCACACTTGCATTTAACTGACCGCGGTCAGCTTGTACCGCAGGGAAGCCCCATGGGAAGCTAGACGTACTGCCGAAGTCATTGGTACGGTAAGCTTCACGCCATGTGTAGCGCATACGAGCAGATAAACCGAATTTCTCGTAGTAAAGCGTAATGTTGTAAGCGTTTTCTGAAAGGTTAAGAAGACCTTGAACTGCCGTTACGTCGATATCTTCGACACCCGTAGTAGCAGCGAATACCGCGTCTGCACGACTTGTCGCAGAATTTTCTAGTTTACCACCAGAGAATTCTTGTATTGTGTAGTTAGCAAGCACACCGAACCCTGATGCCCAGCCTAGTTCTTGTTCAAAGCTGGAAAGGTCATATTGAACAGCAATTTCGATACCCTTCTGTGTTGTTTCAGCAGGATCGTTCACTTTTGTCTCAGTACCAACACAAACACCTGTACCTAGTTCTGGGCCAAACACGTTAATATCAGCGATAGGGTTGAAGATACCACCGCCTTCACATGGGTCAGTGAGATCGCGGTAACCGGTTGTAGGATCCTCAAAGGCACTTACGATTTGGTCTACGTGTAACTCTTTACGCGTCTTGTGGAAAAAGCCAACACTCAACACGCTCGCCTCAGCGAAGTACCATTCAGCGGCTATGTCGTAAGAAATAACCTCTTCAGGTTTCAAGTTAGGATTACCGATAGCTACGTTCGGGTTAGGGCTAGTACTGAATGTTACCGATGTAGAAAGGTCGTCAAAGTTAGGACGACGAATATCTTTACCCGCACCAAACCTCAACACAACATCATCCGCCACATCAGCAACTAAGTTAAAACGTGGTAAGAAATAGTTATAATCAGATTCAGATACAATTGTAGAAACAATATCGTTGCCAGCATCATCCTCTGTTACAGAGTTACCCGTTGAAGTTAGATCAGTTTGAACGTAACGAAAACCGAAGTTACCTCTAAACATTTCATACTCGAAGTTAGCTTGAGCATAAAGTGCGTGCGTATCTTCTTCGATATCAAAGAAACCTGACGAACTTGCCGTTGGTTGACCTAATGACCGTGAAGAGCCGTGTGCTTCAAGCGCACTTTGTAGCGTTGCTAATACACCGTCTGGGTCAGAAGAAACCAGTTCAGGATCGATGAGAAGAAAATCTTTTACGTATAACTCTCTACCATCAGCTTCGTTAAAGTTGTCTGGGCCAGCCACTAGTAAATCAGAGAAGAGGTCACCACGCGGACTATCTTCCATTGAACGCAAACCTACGCTGGTGCTGATGTCCTGCATCATACTGCTAGACTTGTTGTAACGATAGCCAAAATCAACAGATGTGATAAGCGAGTCAACGTAATAGGTGAAATCGACTCTGAACGCATCCTCAGAATTTTCAACAACATCACGACCGATGTTAACGTCACGAAGTACTACGTTGTAAGGGTCTAATAATTGCTCTACAGTTGGGGCATATTCTGCCCCCTCAGCAATACCAAATGTTAGTGCACCTCCGCTAAGATCGTACGCAAATGGTACTGAGTTATCGTTCGCACCACCGGCATCTAACGGCGCATTCGGGTTGATAAAGTTAAGCGTTGTATTAAAGCTTGGCGTAGTAGTATCAGACGATGAAGAGGCTACCTCTGCAAATACGCTCCACTTTTCGCCCTGCCATTCACCACCTAAGCGGAAAATTTCACTCTTCGTTACACGAGAATTTGTATCTGTTGATAAACGTAGGTTCGGATCGTCGTCATCGTTTTCCAGGTTTACAGGTATAACGCCACGTAGTGCCGCCTGGATAGAGCCTAGGTTTGTACCACCTAAAGAACCAAAATCGATAGTTTCAAACTCGTCTGGAACAGAAATGTCATTTAGCGCACTTACGCCCGATGCTTGAACTCGAGAACTCTCTTGCAAACGTTCTTGATCATTAATAATGGCGTCAAAGAAAAACTTAGTGTTGTCATTCGGCGCCCATTCAATAGTACCTACTAGGTTTTTAGTTTCGTACTCGAAGTTATCGTAATCTTGAACGAAGAACTGGATAGGTAGAAAATCAAAAGACTGAGCACTTGCTACGCCACTATCTGAAGCAACTAAGTTATCTCTATCTGCGCGAGGACGAAATGCAGTTACGTCTTGCTGAGCATAACTACCACTTATTACAACACCAATGGTACCGTGGTCGGTATCCCAGTTATCACCAAACGTGCCTGAAATACGAGGTTGAAAGTTGCTATCAGTGGTTAGGCTGCTGTTCTCACCTTGTACACGAAATGCTGCAAGCTGTTCATTAAGCTGTAAGGGGCGGATTGTTTTTAGGTTGATCGTACCACCCACTGAACCTTCAATGGTTTTTGCATCAGGTGACTTGGTAACCTCTAGGCCTGCTATAATCGCTGCTGAAACGTCCTCAAAGTCAATACCGCTTCGACCTGCACCTGAGCCAACTGTTGAAACACCGTTGATTTCAGTACGGTTGGCATCGGTACCACGAATTTGAACACCCGTACCAACACCCGCTTCACGCGTAATCTGAATACCGGTAATGTTCTCTAATACTTCTGCTAAGTTCTGGTCTGGTAACTTACCAATGTCCTCTGCTTCGATAACCTCAACAAGGTTATTTTTAAAACGCTTTTCATTCATTGCGCTCGCGAGCGACGCACGGATCCCCGATACCTCAATGACTTCTACGTCTTCGTTTTGTTCTTGCTGTGTTTCTTGTGCATTTACTGATGCGGTTAGGCTTAGTGTCGTAGCCGAAAGTACCGCAAGTGTAATCTTTGATAACTTGTGTGCCATGTGTGTTTTCCTCTTAAGGATTGAGGAATGTTTAATCACTCATTCCTTACCACTTAATTGATTTGCAACTTACCCGCCCTGCAAACTTGTCTTACACCTACTTTACAAGACAGTTACAAAAGTAAGACAAGTTTTTACATTGGTCAACACAAAATGTTAAAAAATGGTCAATTTTATTTATATTTTTGGCATTACCAATATTTATAAAGGATAATTCAATAAGGTTCCACGTCATATTAAATATAAAATAAACTATAAAATACAACGGGTTATAAATTTTGAGCGTATTATTCTTATTTTTTAACATTGCCTATACATGCGGCAATCCTTGCAACATAATTGGTCATACAGATTTTTCGTTAATTGGTAGTATGCCAATCCATTGTTAAAAAATGGATGAAACTTAAGTTTGTCAATCGCTCAGCTCATTGGAGGCAATGCCTATTGAAATCGCTATGTGGCGCTTATTGCCGTTTCTTGATACGGTTAAACAATAATCAAACAGATGTGCAGATAAGTAATGACATCAGAGAAACCTTCTTCTCGATCTCAAACAGGCTTTTTCAGTGAATCGGGTGAATTAGGGGGAAGCCATGCGCAGTTCACCGAAATTTGTACTGCGCTCTATGAGAGAGAATTATTGACACTCGCTCATATGAACACAAACAACGCGTCGATGTTGAAACGTCGAATGGGCGGTCTGCCCTATCATATTCGAAGCGTTGCTCGCTTTATGGTTACACAACTTCAATTGTCTCCTCCGCTGAAAGTCGATACGCACAACGGAAGTTGGTTTTCTAAGCAACCGGGTAAGTGCCCTGGTTTAACGCAAGATAATGAAAAATGTGTACAATGGTTTAAGAAAAATACGGATTACGGTTTAGTTGTTCCTGTACTTGTTCAAAGCATTGAAGGGCTTACGATTGAACTTGATTCTATTGATATGTTTCGGGAGTCCAGAGACAAGATTCATTTAAATAAACATGGTTGGTTCGATTTAGGCGAAGGCCAATTAACTAAAAAATGTTCGGCACTAGATACTATTAACACTCTACCTACTGATGAAATATCAAAAAGCGCATTTTCTTCGTCCCAACTATCATGCACCACACTTACGTTGTTAAAACCTACTAAAGCTATAATGAGTAGTGCTTGCTGCGGTCATATGTGGAACTATAAATCAAAAACTAACCCGCGTTCCCTTTCGTTACGAGAAATGCGCTTATCCACTCGGCTCGATTGGAAAAGTTTCACTTCAACACGTAAAAAGTAATAATTATTCACTTTTACTGCATGGTATCCCGCCAATCCAAATATCATCTTTTTAAGATTTTTAGTATATGCATCCTAACGATTTGCTTAAGCAATATTAAGATTTGCCGAATACAACGTAAAGTGTGAGGCACCTTCAGTCTAAAGAGCAGATATTAGGATGAGCATCCTAAATAATTAAAAGATAGCTTTTATATACGAAAAATATACTCATTATCGTAAACAATGGTTGACCTCTCCCCGTCACATGGGTACATTGTCGCTATCAACTTGGTCAGCAAAGAAACAACAGCAAATGCGTATTCGTTTTCTTCTTCTATCTCTACTCCTTATGGCAGCCAGACTGCACGGGTAGATTGCGACCAGCGATTTAATTTCACAAAAACCCGTGCTCAGCACGGGTTTTTTTTTAACTATTCAACTGAGAGAGCGTCATGACAAATCAAGTGAAGATCTTTGATACCACATTGCGAGACGGTGAGCAGGCCTTACCTGCAAGCCTAAGTGCCAAAGAGAAATTACAGATCGCGCTGGCGCTCGAACGCTTAGGCGTAGATATTATTGAGGCGGGTTTTCCCGTGTCTTCTCCTGGTGACTTCCGCTCTGTACAAATGATTGCAAAAGAGGTTAAAAACTCTGTTGTTTGTGGCCTATCTCGTGCTTTGCCAGGCGATATTGATGCCTGTGGTCAAGCGCTAAGCGTTGCCGAACAATTCCGTATTCATACCTTTATTGCAACGTCGGAAATTCACGTTGGCGCTAAGCTTCGCAAGTCACAAGATGAAATTGTTGAAATGGCGGTGAAGGCGGTTAAGCATGCTCGTCAGTACACAGATGACGTAGAATTTTCGTGCGAAGACGCTGGCCGTACTCACATCGACTATCTATGCCGCATGGTAGAAGCTGCGATTAATGCCGGTGCAACTACCGTTAATATCCCAGATACAGTGGGCTACACTACCCCCACAGAGTTTGGCGGTATCATCCAGCAGTTGTTTAACCGTGTACCTAATATCGACAAAGCCACAATCTCTGTTCACTGTCATAACGACTTGGGTTTAGCTGTTGCGAATTCGTTGGCAGCCGTTGAGCAAGGTGCCAGACAGGTTGAATGTACGATAAACGGTATTGGCGAGCGCGCTGGTAATGCATCGCTTGAAGAGATAGCCATGATCTTAAAAACCCGTAAGAGCATGTTAGGCATTGATACTAATATCAATTCAACCGAAATTTCACGTACCTCTAAATTGGTGAGCCAGCTTTGTAATATGCCGGTTCAGGCAAACAAAGCCATCGTAGGTGCCAATGCGTTTAGTCACTCTTCAGGCATTCACCAAGATGGTGTCTTAAAAGCGCAAAATACCTATGAAATTATGACGCCGGAAAGTGTAGGCATTAATAAGAATAATCTAAACCTAACCTCTCGCTCTGGTCGCCATGTAATTAAGCACCGCTTAACAGAGTTAGGTTACAAAGCAGAAGATTACGACTTAGAGGCAGTGTACGACGCCTTCTTAAAGCTAGCCGATAAGAAAGGTCAAGTATACGATTACGACCTTGAAGCCTTGTTGTTCTTCGATAAGCAAAAGCACGACCAAGCACACTTCCAGTTGCTTTATCTTCAAGCTAATTCAGGGCGTGAAATTATTCCAAGCGCCACCGTTAAGATGAAAGTGGGCACTGAAGAAATTACCCAGTCTAGCATTGGAAACGGCCCGGTAGATGCGGCTTATAAGGCCATAATGTCTATACTAGGTCACGAAGATTTAGAAGTTGTCGACTTTAAACTAGATTCAAAAGGTGAAGGCGCCGATGCCTTGGCGCAAGTGAGCGTTATCGCCACATATAAAGGTCGCCGTTTCCACGGGATCGGGCTTGCTACAGACATTGTAGAAGCCGGCGTTAAAGCCCTTATCTTTGTATTAAATAACACATATTTGGCCGATCAAATTGATCAGCAAAAAAACCAACAAGAACGCGTTGCAGGAGTATAAATGAGCCAGTATTCAATTGCCGTATTAGCCGGAGACGGTATCGGCCCAGAAGTTATGCAGGAAGCCAATAAGGTTTTAGATGCTGTTGAAAAGAAGTTTAACGTCACCCTAAACCGCACTGCATATCCTGTAGGTGGCTACGCCATTGATACTGAAGGTGAAGCTCTGCCCTCTAAAACCTTGCTGGGCTGCGAGCAAGCCGATGCAATTTTATTTGGCAGTATCGGTGGCCCTAAATGGGACACTTTACCGCTAGAGCAGCGCCCAGAGCGTGCTGCACTGCTTACCCTTCGTAGCCATTTCGACTTGTTCAGCAACTTACGCCCTGCTCGCATTTACCCGGGCCTTGAAAACTTATCTCCTCTTCGAGAAGACATTGCGAAATCAGGCGTAGATGTTTTAGTAGTTCGCGAATTAACTAGCGGAATCTATTTTGGTCAACCAAAAGGTCGTGAAGGTGAAGGCGAAGAAGAATTCGCGTATGACACCATGCGCTATAGCAAACGTGAAATTCGCCGTATTGCTATTGCGGCGTTTGAAGCAGCACAAAAGCGTCGTGGTAAAGTTACCTCAGTCGATAAAGCTAATGTTCTGGTTACTAGCCGTCTATGGCGTGAAATTACTGAAGAAGTAGCAAAAGACTACCCAGATGTAGAGCTTGATCATATCTACATCGACAATGCCACTATGCAGATTATGAAGAACCCAGCGCAGTTCGATGTAATGCTGTGTTCAAACCTTTTTGGCGATATCGTTTCTGATGAATGCGCCATGATGACAGGCTCTATGGGCTTGTTGCCATCGGCAAGTATGAACGAAGATGGCTTTGGCCTTTATGAGCCAGCAGGCGGTTCAGCGCCTGATATTGCAGGCCAAGGTATTGCTAACCCTATCGCACAGATTTTATCAGCCGCTATGATGCTTCGTTTTAGCATGAACTTGGGCGATGCCGCAGACGCAGTTGAAAAAGCAGTCGTAGCGACACTAGAAGCAGGTGTACTTACAGGCGAGTTATTACCTGCAGATAAACGCAGCCAAGCGGCAAGCACGTCACAAGTGGGCGATGAAATCGTTAAACAATTAATGGCGCAGGAGTAAAATAACCTCATGGCCAAGACCTTATATGACAAAGTGTGGCAGGCCCACATTATTGACCAAATCGGTGAAGACAGCTTAATTTATATCGACCGTCACTTAATTCACGAAGTAACGTCTCCTCAGGCATTTGCTGGCCTTAATGAAAAAGGCCGTAAAGTACGACGTCCTGATCGCACGGTTGGCACAATGGATCACAGCATTTCGACTCGTTCATTGGCAATCGATGCCTGTGGTCCGGCGAATGCGCTTCAGCTACAAACCTTGGCAAAAAACTGTGAAGAACACGGCATTCAGCTATTTCCAGTAGGTCACCAGAAGCAAGGTATTGTGCACGTAATGGGCCCGGAATTAGGGTTAATTCAGCCAGGCATGACGGTGGTGTGTGGTGACTCACACACTGCGACTCACGGTGCATTTGGTGCGCTGGCTTTTGGTATTGGTACCTCTCAGGTAGAGCACGTACTGGCCACGCAAACGTTGAAACAAAGCCGCGCGAAAAGCATGCTTATCAACGTAAATGGCAAGCTTCCTGTCGGTATTACCGCAAAAGACATTATTCTTGCCATTATCGGCAAAATTGGCCACGCTGGCGCTACTGGCCATGTTATCGAATACGCGGGTGAAGCTATCCGCGGTTTGAGCATGGAAGAGCGCATGACGGTGTGTAACATGAGTATTGAAGCTGGCGCGAAAGCTGGCCTCGTTGCACCAGATGAAACAACATTCGCCTACCTTGAAGGTCGCGAATACGCGCCGAAAGGCCAAGACTGGGAAGACGCAGTCGCCTATTGGAAGACCCTTTATACCGAAGAAGGTGCTACTTTTGATACTGTGGTTGAACTTGAAGCGGCAGATATTGCTCCTCAGGTTACTTGGGGTACCAACCCAGGCCAGGTCATTGGCGTAAACACGCCAGTTCCAGCCCCTGAAGATTTTAGCGACCCAATTGAAAAAGAAAGCGCAGTAAAAGCACTTGAATACATGGGTTTGAAGCCAGGCGAAAAGTTAGCTGATATTCCGGTAAATCACGTATTTATTGGCTCATGTACTAATGGACGTATTGAAGATATGCGTGCAGCGGCACAAATTGCCAAGCGCGGTAAAGTAGCAGACTCAGTGACTGCCATTGTAGTGCCAGGCTCAGGTAATGTTAAACGCCAAGCTGAAGCCGAAGGCTTAGATAAAATTTTTACCGATGCAGGTTTTGAATGGCGCTTGCCGGGCTGCTCAATGTGCCTTGGTATGAATGATGACAAATTAGTAGCTGGCGATAGATGTGCTTCTACCAGTAACCGTAACTTTGAAGGCCGTCAAGGCCGTGGGGCGCGTACTCACTTAGTAAGCCCAGCAATGGCTGCCGCTGCGGCAATTACCGGTCGCTTTGCTGACGTTAGAGATTATCAGGAGTAAGTTATGTCTGAACAAGGTTTTACACAACACACAGGCATTGCTGCGCCGCTTGATCAGGCCAATGTCGATACCGACCAAATTATTCCAAAGCAGTTTCTAACCGGCGTAACGCGTGCTGGCTACGGCAAGCATTTGTTTCACGACTGGCGCTACTTGGACTTAGAAGAGAAAGAGCCAAACCCAGCGTTCGCGCTGAATAAGCCTGAGCATAAAGGTGCAAGCATATTGCTAGCTCGCGAAAATTTTGGCTGTGGCTCAAGCCGGGAACACGCGCCGTGGGCACTTGCCGACTTTGGTTTTAAAACGGTTATTGCCACCAGCTTTGCTGATATATTCTACGGCAACTGCATTAACAATCAGCTTGTTCCCGTTGCGCTATCTAGCGGACAAATGGACGAATTATTTGCGGCTGTTAAAGCAGATCCAACAACCAAGATTACTGTTGACCTTCCTGCGCAAACCGTGAGTTTTAAAGATACTAGCTTCAGTTTTGACATTGCAGAGCATCACAAGAACAACCTGATTAAGGGTTTAGATGCCATCGGTCAAACATTGGAGCTTGCAAGTACAATTGAAGCTTTTGAAGGCAAGCAGCCAGCTTGGTTGTAAGCGTTAAACAAGGTGTGACGTAAAACATAAAACGTCTAGAGCTTGAAAAAGAGCGCTACCGCAAGTTAGCGCTTTTTTATTTTTTCCTTCCAAGCATTTATCTAAACTTCTCGCTGCTTCGAAGTGTGTCACGACTAAATGCTAAATGTTGCTGCCTAATAAGAAGCAACGTTTCTTATTTTTTGTGTGCCTTAATAAAAAGCATATACATTGAAACAGCAAGACTTAACTATACTAAAGGTTAATAAACCCCTCACTTTTTCCACTGGAATATCGTATTATTTGTCTCTAATGTAGTAAAAGGCTATGGCAACACTGTGCCGTACAGGAGAGATAATGTTAGAACAGGTACCCATTGATGATTTGCAGCCTGGGATGTACGTCAATCAAGTACTTGAACAAACAGGTTCACTTAAAATGCGCTCTAAGGGTATTGTAAAAACTCAAGCTATCATTGATAGCCTTAGAGCTAAGGGAATTCTTACAGTAGAAGTAGACCTAGCCAAGTCAAAGCTTCCTAGAACGCCAGAAGCCCCAGAGCCATCAAAAGAAGAAACACCACAACCTACAAAAGCACCGGTTAAGTCATTAGGCCGCGATTCAATTAATGAGGCTAGTGAACTTTACAATAGTGCGCTTACTATACAGAGTAGCTTTCTAAAATCACTTCAAAAAGGTGCAGTGACCGATCTTTCTCCCATGGAGTCGCTATCCCACAGCCTCATAGAAAGTGTATTTGACAATAAGGACGCGCTCAGCTGCCTTACCATGATCAAAGATACAGACCAATACCTTTTAGAGCACAGCATCAATTGCAGTGTACTTAGCGGTATTTTCTGTGAGTTTCTAGGTTTTGACAGAGACACTACTGAGCAGGTGAGTTTAGGTGCTCTTTTAATGGACATTGGCATGTCTTCACTACCTGATGAAATTCGCAACAACACAGGTGAATTGTCTAGCAACGATTGGGAAGTAATGAAAACCCATGTTGAAATTGGTGCAGACTTAGTCGAACAATTCGGTGATATATCTGATTTATCGCTTTGCATTATCAAACAACATCACGAGCGCGTGGATGGTAGCGGCTACCCTAATGGGCTGGTCGGTGACGAGATTTCAGAGTTCGCCCGTATTGCCGCTATCGTAGATGCTTACGATGCCATGACATCTAACCGCATTCATCAAAAAAGCATTACTCCTACACAAGCTCTTAAACGCCTTACGGCGACGGAGAACTTAGATCAGGAGCTGGTAAAGCAATTTATACAATGTATTGGTGTGCACCCTGTAGGTTCATTGGTTCGCCTTAAAAGCGGAAAGTTAGGGATCGTAAGTAAAATTAACCCTAAAGATCCAGTAAGCCCTCATGTTATGACTTTCTACAGCGTTACTTCACAACATTTTAATGAAGTGAAACGAATTGATTTAAGCCAATATGATGATGAGATTGTTTCAGGGGTGCGCCCAGAAGAGTTCAGCTTAAACCTGCCTAAATTTTTCAAAGACGTTTTCGTAAATCAAATGCCGCTGTAAACCCATTTCAGGCATATTGTTGGCAAAGAAAAATATTGCATAAAGGCCCTGGATACAGGGCCTTTTTTACATAGTAAGCACAGTATTTCTGATGGGTATTTCTACTCTAAACGATGAAACGACTACCAGTCAGTTAATGCCGCCATGGTAAAAATTTCATCTTCAAAAGAAAGCACCACACGCTGCGCTTCAATATTCACAATTTGCACTCTATCGGCAATCCAGTCGCCCTCGCCTATCTGACGTCCATTTACTCTGACCCACCTATCAGCTGGTCGAGAAGCATACATGTGTGCACTAAAATTCATCGTAGGAAGGCGCGTTAACAAGCGAACGGGCAACTGATCGACACGAGGCAGGTCGTCCTTAACTGTGATTTTTGTTTCTTCCTCGGCGGGTGTATCGTCTTGCGCTTTTGAATCCAAAGCTGCCACAGCAGCGTTAAAGCGCGCCATAAGCTCTGGCGACACCAATACGTCAGATTGAGCTTCGGATTCGTTTAACACTTTTCCTTCGTAATCTTGCGAAGAAAGAGTGTCGCTTGAATTATCTCCCTGTGTAGCCGCTACATTTTCATCTGCTTTATTGCTTCGCGCAATGTCAGGCTGGGTTTTTGGCTCTATGGCTGCTTCGCTAGAAGAGGGCGTGTTGGCAACTATATCGACAGCTTCGTCTTTAGGAACATTCGAACTGCCACTTTGTGTACCTGTCTGGTCTGTAGGTTGTGTTTGTTCACTTTGATTTTCCGAAGTAGCGGGCATTTCGCTACTTTTTTGCGTAGCGACAAGCTCCGAAGTGTCATCGCTTTTGTCTTTCTTTGAAGCACTGGCTTCGGACGCTGTCGTAGGTGCCGCCGCGGGCGCCGTTAGCATCGGCCACCAGCGCTTGGCGGTAGCTGCGGAAAAGCCAATGCATAAGCCGCCAAGTATAACTACAGCAAAAAGCGCAACTTGCTTGGTGTAAAGCTTCCATGCTGACGGAAGCCCTTCTACTGTGGGTAAAAACAAGCTTCGATTAAACTGCTCGTTAAGGGATTTATCAAATTTGGCGGTAGTGTCGTGCTCGCCCCGAAGCAAAGCTTGGGTTTGCGTTCTGTGATGTGTTGTTGCAGGTGCTATTTCCACCGTTTGCTCAGGGTCTATTTCAACTTCTTGCACACCCATTTCAGACAGGCCCTGTACCATGGCCTCGCTGGTCACTAAGCCCGACTTCCTAATTTTCACCGGCCCGTTCTGCTTTATGATTTGGACAATCACCATGCCGGGCGTTAAATTTTCAATGGTAACGATATTAGACATACAAGCTCCCTAACCCGTAACCGAAAAGAATGGCCAAAACAAACACCGATGCTAAATACCATTTACGCTGACTTTGCACCCGTTGACTTACTACATCTGCGCCAAGAATTTGCTCTGCCGCGGCCAAGAATATAGGCTTTTGCACAACGGCATGCTGCTTTGTGAAAGATAAGGTTAAGGCTCGGTCGCACAGCAAATTAATTACCCTTGGAATTCCACCTGTAATTTGATGCACCGCGCGCAATGTAGACTTACTGAAAATACTGATATCACCGTCGGCTACGCTCAAGCGATGAGCAATATAGGCACTTACCTCGGGCGCAGTTAAGGGCAATAAATGATATCTAGCAGTAATACGCTGGGCAAGCTGGCGCAACTCGTTGCGCTTTAATAGCTGTTGTAATTCGGGCTGACCAATCAGTACGACCTTTAACAGCTTTTCACGGTTTGTTTCAAGGTTGGTCAATAAACGAAGTTGCTCTAATACTTCAGGCAGTAGATGCTGCGCTTCATCTACCATAAGTACCGTGTTAATGCCTGCTTGGTGATTTTCTGCCAGTTTAGACAAAATTAAATCAGTAAAATACTTAAGGCTGGCTTTCTCTGGTGTATAGGGTAAGCCTAGTTCATCACAAACCGTAGCTAATAGCTCAAGAGCAGATAAGGTAGGGTTTAATATCATAGCTACCTGGGTATTGTCCGGTAGCTGCTGCAACAATTTTCTTGAAACTGTGGTTTTCCCAGTGCCCACTTCTCCGGTAAGCATCACGAAACCACCGCTTTCTCTGAGGCCAAAGGTCAAATGGGCCAAAGCCTCTTTGTGCCTTGGACTCATATACAAATAATCGGGGTTAGGCGCAATCGAAAAAGGATTGTCATTTAACCCGAAGTAGTTCAAATACATGGTTGCTGAAGCGCCTATCTGTTTTAATTTTTAACGACGATTAAACTACCAGACGCAACCTTGAAGTGAAAGCGCATAACGATGTGGCTACGAATTTTATTTGTAACATTGCTATACTGCGCCTCTGTTACCTTGGGAAGGTTGATTTTCGTTACACGTCAAAAGTCGATGTATTCCCAATCTAAAAAAGTATTACTGACTAAAAAATCGTTGGAAGAGCATGCAAGTATATCTCGTTGGTGGCGCAGTGCGTGACGCACTGTTAAACAGAAAAGTTGTTGAACGCGACTATGTCGTGGTGGGCGCCACGCCAGAAGAAATGCTCAGCCAGGGTTTTACCCAAGTAGGCAAAGACTTCCCTGTTTTTTTACACCCTAAAACACAGGAAGAATACGCACTTGCACGTACAGAACGTAAGTCAGGAAAAGGTTACACCGGTTTTGTATGCGATGCGTCAAGCTCGGTGACGTTAGAAGAAGATTTGTTACGCCGGGACCTTACCGTTAATGCGATAGCGCAAGACAACTATGGAAAACTCATCGACCCCTATGGTGGTAAAAAAGATTTAGAAAACCGCGTACTTCGCCACGTATCTGAAGCCTTTAGTGAAGACCCTCTACGCGTATTTCGCGTTGCTCGGTTTGCAACCCGCTATGCTTATTTAGGGTTTACTATCGCCACTGAAACCATGGCACTTATGCAGTCTATGGCGCAAAGCGGCGAGTTAAGCACGCTAAGTGCTGAGCGGGTATGGCAAGAAACAAAGCGTAGTCTTTTAGAGAAAACACCGCATGTTTTTTTCACTGTATTAAACCAAGCCCACGGTCTTAATGACTGGTTTACTGAGCTTGAAAGTAACTTAGATACTGCTTTGGCAACATTAAAAACGGCGGTAGATCTAGAAAAGGCTAAAAATGAGAGCTTTGTTAAAGACACGGGTTCAGAAACCCCATTACCTGACAGCAGCAATTCAGAAACCGCTAGGCTGATAACAAGATTTACTGCTCTGCTCTCTCACCTTGGTGAGGAGGATGCGAAGCACTTATGTAGCCGACTGAAAGTGCAAAACCAAGTTAGTGAGATTGTCATCCTTGCCTGCAAATTCAAAGATTTTCTATTGACTATGCAGAACTCTCCCGCCGACCTCCTCGCCTTATTCAATGGCTGTGATGCATGGAGAAGAGAGGAGCGTTTTACATTATTGCTTAGCGCTTTTGCGCCTTATGCTCATAGCAAAGGCGTAGATTGGCAAGAACAACAAAAGCGCATCGAAAATGCATTAGCTGCCGCCAAACAAGTGAACGTGCAAGACATCATTGCCACCGGCGTTAAAGGCCCCGAAATAAAAGACGCGCTTAACCAAGCAAAGTTATCTGCTATTGCCTCGATTAATAATCAATAGTGGTAAAGCAATGATCGAAAGAAAAACGAACGGATGCTTTCTCTCACCTTTAGCGTCACCACTTTTTTATTTACTTTGCACCGTTCTCCTTGCGCTTTCTGGTTGCACTGAAGAGACGCGCGTATTACCTGTTCACGAGTTTCGCTTTACCCAAGAGCCAGTGAGGAAAGCTGCGCTTTCGGAGGATGCCCGTCTTGCGGCATTCATTTTTGACGACTCCTCGGTGTCTGTTTGGGATGTTGATGAAAAACGAGAGCGCTACAAATGGCACAGTGACGTGCTTGATGAAGAGTCACTGCACCTCATTACGTTTTCCAAAGACAAGGCATGGTTAGCGCTCACAGGCTATTGGAGCACTACACTGATTAACTTGCACTCAGGTGATGTGGTAGGTAGTTGGCATTTTAGTGGTAAAGATCTCGGCGCCACAGCGTCATCAACTTCCCTATCTCACCATGGTGACAGCGCACTAGTTGGTATGACCGATGGTACCGTATTGCTACTAAATTTTGATAACGGCACTGCATTGCAATACCAGCACAATACAATGAAAGTGCTTCATGTCGGCTATTTTTCTGATGACTATGCGTTTTCTGGAGGGATAGATAAGCGCTGGTTTCTATGGGATTTAGACAAAAACGATGTGTTGCTGGAAAGGCAATATCGCAGTCGAGTTACCGCTTCAGTGCTAGACAATAGAGCTCAGCGAGCTTTTATATCCGATGCGCTGAACAGCCACGAAATTATTGATCTCGCCACCCATGAAGTGATCTCTGAACTACAATTTATGGAACGTTTCCGCTTTTTCCGAAAAGGGTTATTTTTAGAAAACGGTGACTACCTTATGACAACATCACCCAAATCAGTGGTGACGCTATGGCATGCTAACTCTGGCGAGGAGATAGCCTCATGGGAAATTAAACGCTACTCAAGCGAAGCCACCACTCACGCTATTACACTTAACAAGGATGGTGATGTTGTTACCCTCTCCTCTGATGGCGTGCTTCAAAGCTGGGATTACCGCGCACTGATTACATCACTGTGATATACCTAATGCTTATACCGTCCCTCACAGCCTTTGCCCCACCTTTTTGCTAACAAGTTTTCGTTTACACAACTTAAGCATGTCGCTATTATCTAATTTAGATTACAAATGTAATCCTTAACTATATTTGTGCGTTCTTGTGCAACAGTTGCTCGCTAGTTATTCGTTGCTTGTTCGCAGCTCGTTAAATAATAACTTCAAAGCGCGCTTCGCTTTAAACAAACGATTCGCCCTTTTAAATGAAAAAATCTGGCATCGGCTTGGAGATTCTTAAGTGAAAAAAACAATAATAACGTACCTTATAACTTTAGCTTTTACCCTTGTAGTTAGTGGATGTGCAAGCCCCCCAACCGTCTACCTTTATGGCAAATATCTTGAGCCGTCCAAAGTTCAAGCCTTATCTGAACAGTTAACGGACCAAGGCTTGAATGTTGAAGTAAACGACTTTGATTTTCCTACATCCGTGTCTACAAATACGTTGCTCTATTCATTGCTGCTACAATCACCAGAAGCAATCGACAATACTACTAGCATCGCAGAGCATGCGGGTTACTCTATAAACCGTGTCCAATCGCTCACTCAAGGCAATCATTGGTATACTAAAAACTCTTTGGCGCTGTTCGTATTTCCTGACGGCAATCGCCCCCACGGAACCCTCCTTGCCCAAGATCTTATCCATAGCTATATCGCCAATAGATGTGGTAACGGCGAGCGCCTCACGCTGTATAAAGACGGTACGTATACCCTCACACTTCAAACGCCCACATCTTCAGAAGACGTAAAGGGTAAATGGAAGTATCGCCAGTTTCCTTACCTAGAGCTTCAAGAACCAAATTCACCGTACGCCAACTACTACTTCGAAATTTCACGGGTTGAAAGTGAGGATAAAGTGAGTAAGCTCGATTTGACGCACTTGCACTTACTCAACGCCAACAGTACCAACCCGTTAGCATCAGAATGTGTATTTACCTACGGTGTGCGAATTTAACGCCAGTTTTTCTCAATGTTTTGGTATAGCAATGCTACAATACGCCCCATTCATTTAGAGCGTTTTTTATACTATGACTTTCGAAGAACTCGAATTAGACGAAGCACTGTGTCACGCAGCTGCCGATATGGGGTTTGAAACTCCAACTAGCATTCAAGAACTGGTTATCCCGCATGCGTTGGATGGACGAGATATCTTGGCCTCTGCTCCTACAGGTACGGGTAAAACAGCCGCTTTCTTATTGCCTGCATGCCAGTTTTTACTTGATTATCCGCGCAGACAGCCTGGTGCTACACGTATTTTGATCCTAACGCCTACCCGCGAGTTAGCGCTACAGGTTTACGAACAAGCCCTAGCCATAACAAAGCATACACAAATTGTGTGCGGGGTAATAACCGGTGGTATTAACTACGGTACCGATAAAGAAACCTTAAGCAAGAATCTCGATATTCTTGTGGCCACGCCAGGTCGTTTGCTTGAGCATATCGAAAAAGAAGCCGCAGATTGCCGTGATATCGAGTGTTTAATTCTTGATGAAGCTGACCGCATGTTGGATATGGGTTTCTCAACGGTAGTTAACCAAATTGCTGCCGAAGCGCGCTGGCGCAAGCAAAACCTATTGTTCTCTGCCACGCTTGAAGGCAAAGGCGTTAAGACTTTCGCTCATGACATTCTTAACAATCCTGAAGTGATTGAAGCGAACCCATCGCGCAAAGAGAAGAACAAAATTCATCAATGGTATCACCTTGCTGACGACATGAATCACAAGCAAGCGTTGCTGGTGAATATTTTGAAGCAAGAAACAACGACGTCAGCGGTTGTGTTTGTGAAAACCCGCGAACGCCTGCAAATGCTTAAGGACTTCTTAGCCTCGAAAGATATTCCAGTGTGCTGGCTACAGGGTGAAATGCCACAAGACAAACGTATTGCAGCGCTAGCCCGTTTCAAAAGTGGTGAAGTACCTATCTTGCTGGCAACGGATGTTGCTGCCCGCGGTATTGATGTGCCTAACGTGAGCCATGTTATTAACTTCGACATGCCGCGCAAAGCCGACGTTTATGTTCACCGCATTGGCAGAACCGGCCGCGCTGGCGCCAAGGGCACGGCTATATCGTTAGTAGAAGCCCACGATTTTGACATGGTGGCCAAAACCTCGCGTTACATGGGCGAACCACTTAAAGCTCGCGTTATTGACGAGCTACGCCCTAAAAACAAAACGCCTAAAATTGGCCCGAAAAAGAAGAAAGTGAAGGCCAAAGACAAAGCCAAGGCAAAAGCTAAGCCTAAAAAGAAAAAGTAAAGAGTGCGAAAATAGTCGATCAGTAACATTCAAGTGAGTTAATGCGGTGGGCCAGGATGTAGGTGGAACATTGCCGACACAAACCCTCTGCCGCAGGGATGCGGCAGCGGAGCGCACATGGATGTGTTTACCGCGTGTTTGTGGAGGCAATGTTTCGCCCGCAGCCGCCGCCCACCGCTTTAGCTCACCGTCAGTTCAAAAGAGTACACAATGAAATTCCCAGAAAAAATTGTTTTAGCCACAGGTAACCAAGGCAAGGTGCGTGAGTTTGCATCTTTATTTGCAGATTACGGCGTAGACGTTGTGGCGCAAAAAGAATTAGGTGTATCTGATGTGCCTGAAACAGGTACAACATTCGTTGAAAATGCCATTATTAAAGCGCGTCATGCGGCACAAGTAACAGGCCTCCCTGCTATTGCTGACGACTCAGGTTTAGTAGTCGACGCCCTTGGCGGTGCACCCGGTATCTATTCAGCCCGCTATGCTGGCGCTGATGCAACTGATGACACCAATATTGACAAGCTATTAGCTGCCCTAGATGGCGAAACCCAGCGTAAAGCGCATTTCTTCTGTACATTAGTGTTTATGCGCCATGCTGACGACCCAGTACCATTAGTTAGCCAAGGTAAATGGCTAGGCGAAATTTTAACTGCTCGCTCTGGTAACGACGGTTTTGGTTACGACCCGGTATTTCACGTGCCAACTCATGGCTGCACTGCGGCAGAATTGGAGAAATCCGAAAAGAACCGTATTAGCCATCGCGGCAATGCCCTATCGATTTTGCTTGATAATATGAGAGCGACTTTTGCGTAATCCACCGCTTAGCCTTTATATCCACATTCCTTGGTGTGTTCAAAAGTGTCCGTACTGTGATTTTAACTCTCACGGGCTTAAATCTGATTTACCCGAAAAAGAATATGTGGCGCACCTGCTGGACGATTTAGCCATTGATGCCAAACGCATTGGCGACCGCCCTGTCGAGACAATCTTTATAGGCGGTGGCACGCCCAGTTTGTTTTCAAGCGAGTCCATGGCTGACATCTTAAACGGCGTAAAACAGCGGGTTAATTTGAGCGACACTGCTGAAATAACCATGGAAGCCAACCCAGGTACCGTTGAGGCAGGTAAGTTTGCGGGCTTTTATCAGGCAGGCGTAAACCGAATATCGGTGGGTATTCAAAGCTTTCAACCGAAGCATTTAAAAGTGCTAGGCCGTATTCACAATGAAAGCCAGGCTGAAAATGCGGTAAAACAAGCACACAGCGCAGGGCTACCCACGTTTAATTTAGATCTCATGCATGGTCTACCTGAGCAAAGCGTAGAGAATGCTATGGCAGACTTGCAGCAAGGTATTGAGCTAGCCCCTTACCATCTGTCGTGGTATCAGCTTACTATCGAGCCAAACACGCCTTTCTATTCCAAGCCGCCAGAGCTACCTGACGACGACATTCTGTGGGAAATACAGGAAAAAGGCCACAGCCTTTTAGAGCAGGCGGGTTATCAGCAGTATGAGATTTCAGGCTACGCTAAAGCAGGGCATCAATGCCGCCATAACCTTAATTACTGGCGCTTTGGCGACTACTTAGGCATTGGCTGTGGTGCCCACGGAAAGATTACCGATGCAACGAATGGCACAATTCACCGCACCGTTAAAGTGAAGCATCCAAGAGGCTACATGGAAATGAGCCGTCCGTATTTAGATACGCAAACGCTGGTTAACGCAGACGATTTACCTTTCGAGTTCTTTATGAACAGGTTTCGTTTAGTTGAACCTTGCCCAATAAGTGATTTTAGTGACTTCACAGGTACTGAGTTAACGGATGACGTTAAACGCGCATTGACTGATGCTCATCAGCAAGGGCTGCTTACTATTTCAGAGAGTCACTGGCAGGTAACTGCTAAAGGACGTAGATATCTTAACTCTCTGCTGTCGTGTTTCGTTTAGTCTTGCCGTTTTGAGTTAATCCAAAAGCTAGATCAAAAAAGCCTGCTCACGCAGGCTCTTCTGTCTTAATCAGTCTTTAACTAACCTTAGTTTCGCTATTACTCACTTTAGCTAGTTATCACTCTTATCATGTCGTGTAATAATATTGTAAGGCTTGAAAGCAGGCACACTTGCTCGAAGGTTTTCTTCCGCTATATCTAAGCGCTTAAGCTTTTCACAAAACCACTCTGCTTTTTTACGCAATGTCGTAGCTTTATCACCTACATCCAAATGCTCGCCCACATTGTTAAGCTGACGAGTAATTTCAGCTACTTTCTCTTGATTTACTTCGCCACTTCCGGTGTTAATCCCACTGATTGCCGATAATATGCCGCCTACTGAGGTAGAAATTGCTTCTTCAAGCTGCGCTTCAATTTCACTATCCACGAATTCATCAACGCTTTCCAGCGATCCGGGGCCGATAAAATAATGATTACTGGCATGCCTGAATTTATCTTTCACGCGGTTTTGAACACGCTTCATAGCAGCGTTCAAGCGCTCGTAACTGTCGTGATCACTTCCCACTAAACCTAAGTAAACATGCTCAATGGTATCAATAGCTAAATCTACACCTTCGGTAGCCAAAATAATCATTTTGGGTACTACATAGTGCAGCCCTGAAGCATACTCTTCTAGCCACTGCCGCTCTTGCTCATTTAACGTCTGCCAGCGCCCACCGACAAACAGCTGGTTTTGATCATTAATCTGAACCACAGTGCGGGTTTTATCCATCACACGCAGCTGCTCGTTATTAACCGCAATACCGTAAGCAAAATCGATATTACAGGTATATTCAGCCTGTGCCGATGTGCTAAATCCAGCAAATAAACAGATTGTAAAAAAGGCAGCCTTAAGGCGCGATATCATTTTCATACCAACATTGTGGCTAGCTTATTGGGAAATAAAAAGCCATCATGAGTCTAACGTGCTAAAAATCAGGGTGAACATGTCGAGATTATCAATCTACGCAAAGCGCAGCTTGTTACTGGGGCCCGTTGACCTTTGCTGTACATTTTTGCAGCGGCCTGTGTACCAAAGATAAACAGGTACTAAACAAGAGTGTCGATTATCTTTAAAGCTGATGTTCAAACCCAAAACAACAAAGCACGCATTATAGAGCGTGCTTTGTTGATAAAAAGTCTTAGTACCTGATACTAGACGAAAGACTAATACGAATCGGTGTAGCTCTTAATCTACACCTACTCGTCGGTATAGGTACGAACCAAACGTACATATATGAATCGGTCTTTTTCTTTAATGGAATGGCTAGCGTTAAAAAACGCAACAACCCATGCTCTGTCTGGATCGTCGGCTGAAGGGGTAGAAGTCCAAAAATCATCTGGCGGCGTCTCTGGAAAAAGTGAGCTATTAATTGCCGGGCGCACACAATCGCGTTCCGTTAACGTCGCCAGCTCTTTAACATTAGGTAGGCGCCATCCCAAGAGATCTTCATTACTCGCTTGTTGTGCAAGTTGTAACGCTTGCTGCCAAGTGTATTTTACCGCTTCACCGCTACACGTAGAGCCGTCCCAAGTTTGCCCTTCTGAGCATCTTCTCCACACTAAATCCGTTGTAGTATCCAGTAAGGTACTGGTGGTCACTGCCTCAAAATTATCATCCGGTGTGGTTTCTAATCCGTCAGACAAACACTCTTGGCCGTAGACCGAAAGAGGTGCACTTGCAAGCAGCGTTGAGGCTGTGAGCATTTTGAGTGAAGTGAACACTGCGTTTATCGATGCGTGTTGAGCAAGTTTATTAATTGTATTTTTCATGGCTATCTCCCTGCTCTAACTAGACGAACACGCGCCGCCGACGACTTATTGAGAAAATTATCGACACCCGAATCGAAGTCTAACGCCCATGCATTTTGCGCATCGTCACTGTTTACCCCGTCGGCACTCGGTACCGATGTCCAATACCATAGTGGCTCGGTCGAAACTGCACCTGTGTTAGGGAAATAATCTTCGTCAATGGCTACATCATCAGCAATGCCTAAGTGCATTAAAGAAAATAGTTCATGATGAGTAGGTAAACGCCAGTCGTAAAAACCACATAAGCCTTGCGCATTTACGGCTTCAACATACGCAGATGTGTTGCAGTTAGTTAATAAACACGTCGCATTAGAACCAGTTTCATCACCTTCAAATCCACCATTCACCTCGTCGCTGTACCAAGAGTATGTATAATCTTTGTCTTGAAATGCACCGTCGTCGGTCTTCACTTCCCAAACTAACCCAGTTACGTTATCGCGAACGCACGACCACGAATCTGCACTGGCGTCTTGTTCATCACCGTTGGCGTTTAAGCGCGTGAAGTCAAAGCCAGCCTTACCGCGACCCGCTTTTTCAATTAACCCGTTCTGTTCAATAATATCAGCACCCCGTTGTCCATCTTGGCCAGGAAAATCGTTTTGCTGTGCCTCTGTCAACGCGTTATTAGTAGCTTGCTGTAAAAAGCCTGTGTCGTTTAAAAGCGGTGTTGGCATTGGACGTATATTCACATTAATCGTGTCTTCTACGCTGTTGCCATTGGCATCAGTAACGGTAAGGGTATACGCCACCACAGTAGAAGATGACACTGAAGGTGCTATGGCAAATGTAGACAATGCATCGCTGTCATCAACTGAGCGACTGGCCGCTTCAGCAGTAGACACACTGCTTGAAGAAACATTATTGCTACGCTCCCACGAATAGGTAAGCGGTAACGCGCTAGGAATACTAGTACTGGCCTCGCCATCTAGAATAACGACTTCTCCACTGAATACGCCTTGAGAATAACCCGCATCAACAACCGGCAAGGTTTCAGTTTCTGATTGAACGGATATAGTGACGGTATCAGTATCAGTCGCGCCTTCGCTGTCGGTCACTTCTAACTGAAAAGTAAGCTGCTGTGCATCATTGGCGATGGGCGTTACGATAGTCAACGTAGAAAGGTTAGTTTCCACGCCAGTTATCACATTAGTCCCGCTGGTTTGCGACCACATGTAATCGGCTATTTCACCCTCTGTGGCATCGGAATCCGCGTCACTACTTCCAGTGCCATCAAAGACAATTTCTACCCCACCAGGGAATGTATTAGCCGGCAAATCGTCCCATTCGGGCACCTCTATACTGGCTTCAGGGGCAATATTCACAGGCGCAACCGTGATAACGGTAAAATCACTGGCTGTATTACCGCTCTGATCATTAACCGATACGGTCAAAGTGTATTCAGTAGCACTATCCACTAGTGGCGCAACGAAGCTTGCAGCAGAAGCGCTTGTATCTTCATGAGTAATCGTTAATGAAGGAGACGCACTCCAGTTGTAAGTGTATGTCCCGTCGCCTCCGCTTATTTCCGCGCTTAGCGAGTAGGTTACGCCTTCTGTTACTGTTGCATCAGGGCCAGCATTTATCACTAAATTACCATTGCCCGATCCCCCATCGCTTGAGTCACCATCGCCGCCTCCGCCACCACCGCAGGCAGCCAGAATAAATGCGCCGCCAAGAATGGCTAGCCCACGCGCCACATTACGTGGTAAATAGCCTAAAAATGAAGACATAATTAATTGCATACATACTCCCATCGCACTTGATGCTGCAACCCCAGGCACAGTGCATGAAAAAACTCTATATAGATGGAATCGCAAAGCGGCTTTCAGCCTCTGCTGCGGTACAAATAGCGGTTAAGATAAGGTGTGTTTCAATTTACTCGCGACTAATCTCGCTTCTTGCTCTTCGGACATCGTAACTTGCAGAGCCTCGAGCTGCTTTTTACCTACCGCCACATCAGTCATGTCGTAAATCATCATGCTAATGAAGTCCACCTTTCCTGTTGTAGAGGTAAGTGGAGATAGCGTGATGTTTTGATACATAAATGACTCACTACCTGTAATCGGCCGGTAGTTAGGAAACTTGAACAAATACGGGCGCTGCTCCCAGGTCATGAAAGCGCGAGTTTTTAAGTCGAAGACGGGCTTAGCTTTTTTCATAAACCAGTCTTGCTTAATTGAAGGGAAAAGCGAAAATAATGTTTTGTCTCTTACCTCACTCGGTAAAAGTCCACTGTGACTTTCCATAAAGCCATTCCACACCTGTACGGTGAAGTTACGATCAAGTACAACGATCCCCACATCTACCGTTTGCAGCATGTCCATCATCCAATGGAATTCTTGTAACTCATCTAGATGCTGGCTCATCAGAAATCCTCCAACAAGTGGGCAAGCTTTGAATTCATCATTTTCATGGACTCTTCCGTGAACAGTAAAATCAAATCGCATTGAACGTTATAGCCTTCAAGCCCATAGCTAAGCTCTATCGCCAATGTTCGCTTCCACTTAATTTGATTCATACTAATAATTTCAGTGATGGCACGGTGCTGACCAAGCACAATAGGGTGACCTTGGCTGAAGTTAATATCCATCTGAGTTGCTAACCCAGTCAAACAGGTTCCAATTAGAATGCTAGCTGCATCCATAAGCAGCTCTAATTGAAGTTGATCGTCTACTTCGCCTTCAACGTTTAAAATCTTTGCAACATCGTCAAAGCTTGAATCGCTCAAAATACACAGTGCTTCGCCACTTACCCCCGGCCCCAAAAAGCCTTGGCAAACCGCGGTAACTTGTTCATGGCTTTCAATATCAGAAAGCATCATATGAAGCTCTGAAACTTCAATGAGATTAACGTTAGGTATGGGAAGTTCTACGAAAACATTCATGGTGCGCGCGAGGTGGTCGCCTGCTTGGCCCATTGCGATATTGGTTATCTCTTGGTAACAATCGCGAATATCAGGGTCGAGGGGCGTAATTTCTTCCGGCTCTTCTTCCTCGGCGTGAAGAATATTATATTTATCAAGGACCTCAGCAAGCTTCTTGGGGTCCACTGGCTTGCGAATAAAGTCTAACGCACCCAGCGACGTCACTCTTTCGTGCGCCTCCGGTTGAATGTCACCAGACACCACAATAACCTTAGTTTTAAGGCCTTGCTGTTGAATTGCTTCTAACGTGCCGTATCCGTCAAGAACAGGCATGTTCAAATCTAAGAGTAAAAGATCGCCTTTACCATCGGCGAGCGCAGTCAAAGCATCTTGGCCATTCTTTGCAAAGTGCACGGCTACGTCCCAATCTTGAGGAAGGCACTTAGCCACTTGCTTGCGCGCAACTAAAGAGTCGTCACATACGAGTACTGAAAACATTAAGTTCTTTTACCACCTAGCTTTAACAACCAGCTACCGCTGGTATTTTCTAGTAATTTCAACTGTATCGGCACGACTACTGTGAACTGAAGTAATGATTTTTGTATCAGGTACAGTAAGCGGTATTGCCCTATTGATGTTATAAACAGATAACCTGTATATGGTGATACGAAACACCTCACTAAGAAATAGCACTTTTGGGGAATATTGCCAGCGTGTTTTGTATTTAGCTGTCAGCTTACGATAAAGCTATAAGTTTGAAGTCTCTGGCTGAAAGTTTAAACAAAAACTCCAAAGACTAGGGGGAGTATCAAAGCTGTAAATATCCCGTTAACACAAAGCCCAAGGGTAGCCATAGCGGCGACGTCCTCACCCATTTGTATTGACTTGGCAGTGCCAATAGCATGCGCAACAGTACCTAAAGCAATGCCCTGTGCCTGTCGGTCACGCACGTCAAATACAGAGAATACCCCGGTCGCTACAATTGCGCCCACAATGCCTGTAGTGATAACAAAAACAGCTGCTAGCGCCGGAATCCCGCCAATATGAGCACTAGCTTCCATCGCAAGAGGAGTGGTGATTGATTTAGCTAACATGGTCATTTTTAGGGCCGATGGTGCATCTAACGCAAAAAGCGTGAGCCATGCGGTAACAGGCGCAATTATTCCACCAAAGCCAATACTGACTATTAACCTCCATCCGTAGTGTTTTAAACACTGCCATTGGCGATAAATTGGTAATGCGAGCGCTACAGTGACAGGCCCTAAGAGCCAGTGAAGTAATGAAGCTGAATGCTGATACTTCACCACTTCAGTATTGGTTAAATAGAGAAATACAGAAACAAAAACAGCCGTAAAAACAATGGGGTGTGCAATGGGGTGACCGTTACACTTTTTATTAATCCAAAGTGCAATAAGGTAACCGATAACAGTGATACATAGCCATAACAGCCCATTAAAGCTAATCACTTGATTTAATGCATCAATCATTCAAGCTCCCCTTCCTTTTGTGAAGCGCTGGAAGATTTATCCAATTTGCTACAAAATAACTTCTGTGCGAACCAAGCGGTGACGCCTAAGCTTAATGAGGTAGTAAGGATAATGGCAATGGCGATTGCCAGCCCATTGGCTTGAATATCGTCCCAATAAATAGACACCCCTAGTACTGCTGGAACGAAAAACAATGACATATGTTTTAAGGGAAAGGTAACAAACCTAGCTGTAGGCACTTCCAGTTTTGGAAAAGTGAAGAGCATACCAAGCAGCAGACAAAGCCCAACCAATGGCCCTGGAATAGGTAACGCCAACATGGTAACGGCGAAAAGCCCAGCATAATACGCAGCGAAAACTACTATGGCACCCACTACCGCGTTACTTACATTTCGCACTTTCTATCCTTGCCTTTAAGTATAAAGTACTAAGTGTAACGATTAGCGAGTTCCACCACCAGCGGGACCATGGTCGTATGATCTTCCTCGATTTTTATTGACCTTCTACATGCCAAAACTGATAGTAATATTTATGGGTGACTTTAAAGATCTCGCCACCTTGCATAACCACTCTTTGCTGATTTAACCTTTGCTCTAAATGCGCCACGTGTTTGGCATTTACTGCTACTGAACGATTACAGCGCTTAAAATGCTGCTCGCCAAGACGTTGCAGTAGTTCACACAAGGTTGTGCGAACCACATAACATTCAGATAGTGTTTGTACACACATGTAATCCCCTGCTGCTTCTATCCATTTAATATCGGCAGGGTTTAAGCAACACCATCCATTTTCAGTTCTAATACCAACCACATTAGGTTTGTTAGTCTTGCTTAACTGTTGACGTAATGTCGCTAATAATGCGGGCTTAGATACACCGTACTGTTTGCACAGCCCTTTTACCATTGTGTTGAATTGGAAATCACGCTCAAAACAGTCAAATTTGCTTTTAACGTATCCGATAGCACGTATTAGCTGGTCCTCTTCAAAAGGCGGTGTAATAAAACCCGATGCGTTGTGCGAGAACGCCAAAAGTGCCTCTTCATCATTGTCGCCCACCGCCAACCAATACTTTGAAGCTAGATTACGACATGACTTTGAAACTGAATAGAAACCGATTGATTGAGGGTACTTTTCAGCCAAAGCTAAACAGTGGCCCACCGACTCAGCCCCAAACACATTGCTAAACAGATTTAGTTGCTTCAAGATTTTGCAAAGTGAAGCTTGCTTAGATGCAGATTGTAAGAATACTAATGAGATCATCTGCACTCCCTTTGCAATTTAATTGATGCTATAACTTTCTAGGCCCTATGGCACTGCGGTTTAAAGGAATAGCTGAAGAAAGATGAAAAAAAGGGGCTATGCATAACATAGCCCTAAGTCCAGGGCGAAAACTCAAATTAGCGTTTAGCGGTCAATACGCTTGGGCTTGCATTAACACGACGCGCTATATGCTGAGCATTTCTAGACGCGTTATGAGTAGCTGCAAAGGTCAACATATCTTGGCCATTACAAACCAAACCTTCGTGCAGGTGTTTTATATTCAAGCCTGTTGCTTTTACCGCGCGATGTAGTTTAAAGCGGCTGTCGCTCTTTACGGCTTCACATACAGCAATTAGCTTATCTTCTATCTCGGCTGGGTAAGAGCTAGCATTTGCAGCAGTAACAGTTAAAGAAAGTGTGGTTCCTAGTAAAGCGATTTGGGTAACACGGCGTAACGTAAACATAACAATTTCCTCTGATAGTATTAGGCAACGCGGTGACGACCTCTACTTGTCGCCGCCCCCATAAGCTAGTTAAGTTTTATGATGTTTACGCTACAGAAGCGTTAAAATACGGTTACCTGAGTTGTAGCGATAAGCGCACAAAAGATAAGGTTTAACTATCTATCTAAACTGTTATTAGTCGCGCTTAACACATACTTTGAAACAACCTAACGATTTTAAAATTGCTAGCTAATGTTAAGAAGCGCTAAAATATTGGAAAACGTAAATCTAAAGTAGGCATGTCGTAAGCCAATAGCATTAATTCAAGGAAGAGAAATGTTAGAGCAGCAGCACTATCACCATATAAGAGAACACATGCAGCCAGGCGACATCATTGCGTTTGGCGGAAACAGTTTGTTTTCCCGATGGACAAAGCTTACTACGCGCTCCGCCGTTACCCATGTTGCCATAGTTACACATACTAAAAATACACATACTAAAGCTACGCACACCACAGCTACGCATACCCAAGCTACACAATCCATGGTGCACGCCCAGGAAAGAAGCCAGTATTACAATCATGTTATGGAGGCTACGTCTTTCAAGGGTAAACGGAGCGTTATGACAAACCGGCTAAGCGAGCGTGTTGCGTCGTATGACGGTGATATTTGGTGGCTGCCCCTATCAAGAGCATCGCGTAGTATATTCGAACAAAACAAACACAAATTCTTTAACTTTATGTGCGAGCAAGAAGGAAAGCCCTACGACGTACTTCAGCTATTCGGTTCGGCTGTAGACGCACTCGATGATCACCCTCTTTTTAGTAGTATTAGCTATAATAACGAGGATTTTAGCAGTTGGTTTTGTTCAGAGCTCATTGCTGAAGGCTTAAAGACCGCGGGTGTGGTAACAGGTGTAAACTCATCCGAGGTAACCCCAGTTGACATCTGCCGGTTCAATATCTTTAAAAAACGTTATGTGCAGCTTAAAGGGGAAGGACGAGTTATCGCAGGCTTTAATTCTTTAGTGCCAGACAATTGGGGTCAGATTGCCTAACCCCACCTCGCTAAAAGCCCATTTAACTGAAAAGGTAGTTATGCTTTTAGAAAATACTGTCTTGGTGAATTTTAATAAACATACCCGTACCAATTTTCGAGTAATCAATTTTATATTCTTTTCCATTTAGCGTTTGAATAAACACTAAAGTTTTTTCGTCACCGAAAACGTCGCTAGTCGTTACATCAACTAGTTCCATATCCATCATTTTCGCATCGCGCTTATTCTCAGGTATTTTACCTTCATATTGCTTAATGCCTTTGTAAGTTACAAGAATTGGCGGGTGCTCATCACCATTGATAACCAATAAATCTAACTTTCTAATTTTATGAATGATGGTGTTTCGACCACTTGTAATGAAGGGTTTTTCAGTCATTCTCATCTCCGCGACCGCTTACCTGCTTTTTATAATTAACATAGAATGTGAAGGTTGAGTCTATCACGATGTTAATAATCAGCACATAAGCATTTGGTTGATATATGTGTGCAAAGTATAAACATAAATTACGAAATGTGAGCAATAAATCGCTAATTTTTAGTGTTTAAGTAGGTTTATTTCAATTTTACTGCCATTTTATCCACGGTCTATAAACCAGATTATGAATAAGCTTCTCACAAGGCTTAGTTTCAGGAGACTTAAAAACACAGCTTTCAGCTTCGTTGATATCAACTTGAGCTACTATGTTAGAAACAGAAACCTCTAAGTCTAAGTCAGTATCTAACTGAGTCATTGGCAAAATAAATTCAACGCGATTAGTGAATGCACATGACTTTTCAGGTGCAGTCGACGCTGACTCAGATGCACACCCTACGCTTCCTAGGTGATAAGACCATTTAGGTGTTTCTTTACCGCTTTTTGAAACATCTAACCTTAGAAACCGGTGCCCGTTTTGACGACTCGAAAACATTGACTTATCGTTTAATGGCGTTGGTTGCGTAAGGGGGTCAGCATGGTTAACGTTAAAAGGTAGCCCCATAGTAAAACGAAGGTTAGTTGCTAATTTTAAGAGTTCCTCTGACACATCTAACACTATTTTGCTGTTAGCATCGTCTGGGTTGCTGCACTTATTGTGAAATTTCAACAGTGCTTCATTTGGAGTTTGCCACTGTGTTTGCTTGAACTTCACCCGTTGCCATTTTCCATCTATGCGAACTTCAGGTTTGCTAAGATAGAACCCGAAATAATCGATATTCCAACGCTGCTGACCAATACTCATAATCATTGGGCACGCGCCTGTGTCTACACCCACAAGTTTAAAGGGTATTTCTCCAGCTTCGCGTCCTTTCAGATTAATCACGTCGCACCCTACCAATGTAAGCAATGCAGCGAAAAGCAACGTATATACAGCTTTCATGCGAAAAGGTATCTTCATTTACTTCAATAATTCCTTCAAATATTCCGCAGCCAGAAACCGCTGCACTTTCACCCACCATATAATCGATAAAATGAGTGCATGACTATTAAACGCAATAGTGCTGCTTTTAGCGTTTGTGAGTCAAGGCGGACTAACATACAAAAAGAGTAAATAAGCGTTATTGGGCAAAGAAAGTGTTAGCTTTTCTTCCAGTACTTTTCCGTAATGCTTTTTTTCTAGCGCTTTTTTCTAGTGCTTTCTTCAAGTAATTAGGGGGGTAGAAAGTATTGGATTTCGAATAACGTTTGCTAACTCTATTCATAAAACAAGCAAAACAGCGACAAAATGAACAAAAATAAAGCAAACAATTCACAAAGCCATCAGCTAGGCGTGACAAGGTAAATAAAACTGCTTATACTTGCGCTCGCTTGTGGTTGTTATGCAAAACAATTTGCGGACGTAATTACACAGCACATCTCAAAATGGCCCCATAGCTCAGTTGGTTAGAGCATCCGACTCATAATCGGCAGGTCCCCTGTTCAAGTCAGGGTGGGGCCACCATTTTTCCTACGTTTCAACGATAGTTACTACTAACCTGATTCGGTTGGTGCTACCTCTGTGCTACTCATTACTGTAGCACGCGGAATAACATAAAACCCAAAATATTTTGGTTCATTTCCCTGGCTCTACCCCATAAACGGGGGATCAGCATTCACCTTACACGATTGATAACACCATCCCATCCGCAATGGGTCATCACTCTTATTCGATAATTTTCAAAGTTTCTAAAACCATACGCTCTTCTCGATATCATTTCCATTTTGTTGTGGAAGCCTTCAGTGATCCCGTTGTTTCGTGTAAAGCGCCACATGGCGATGATAGGTTGCAACCACGAAGTTAAGGTTTTGGCCAGTGCACGAAGTGGACTGTGATGTAACTGTTCAAGCAAGTCTAAGAACCTCGGTAATGTCTTCTCCATTCGTTTTTCATTCATAGTCTTTAACAGCATATACCTGATGAGCTTCTGTTTGACCTCATACAGTGTTTTTAACACTGGATAGTCAACTAAGTAGCGTTGTAGGTTGCTGTTATTCTCTTCGCTTAAATGCCATTGATGTCGTCGCATCAAACTAAGTAAACCCCGATTCTTACGTCCTTCAGGATGGTGTTGCTGCCACGCTTTTAAGAAATGATGGTTTATCAAGCGCACTACATGAAAACGGTCAGCGACTATCGTAGCATTAGGGAAATAGCGTTTGGCAATACCACGATAGGTTTCCGATAAGTCCATCGCGATGAGCTTAACGTTCTCTTTATTGGGAAGGTGGCGCAAGTACGAGCGTAAACTTAATTCAGAACGTCCCAGTTTTACATCAAACACACTACGATGTCGTAAATCTACAAACGTCGTCGCATAACCCTTCTTACGGGTAAAAAAGTGTTCATCTATCCCCAACATCTCTGGGCAGGGTCGACTGATAATCTCTTTATATTTTTGGCTGATGTGTGATTGGTACCAACGCTCTACCGTAGTGGGACTAATGCGATGTGTGCGAGAGATACCACGTTGCGTAACACCACCGTGATGCGCCTCAAAGACTTCTAAGCGAAAGCACTCCGATGCCCGGTAGCGTGGCCGGATCCCAACAAAAGGGTGCCTGAAATAACGACCACAGCATCGACAATGATATTTAGGCACCTTTAAATGTAGCGTTAGCACCTGATTACCTTGGCGCGTGTGCTTCACAGTGCGCTTATGTGTGGCTTTTATGCGTAAATGTCGACTCTCACAATGCTTGCATAGCGGCTTTTTAGTGGGCTTTGCCCACACTTCAATAAAATCATGTCGATGAACACGTTCTATTTCTAACTCACTTATGCCTAAAATAGTACCTGCGTGGGACATCTGTACTCTCCATTAAATGATTCTTCGCAAAATCAGTTTAATGAATGCGGATGTCCCCCGTTAATGATGAAGAGCCATTTCCCTTTGATATCTGTGCCTCTATTCAATGCCAGATATCGCTAGTTTTTAATGGCAGTCTCGTAAACCGAGCTAGGAATGTCACTAGTTTAGGGGAGGTTTACAGGAAGAGCTCTAGATAACGGTCAACTTTATGGTAGAGGCGTGGCACTGGAACACCAGGTAGACTTCTCCCCTCGAATAGTAAAAATCTTACCCTTCTTATGATAATGCATAATATAGTTTTTTATTTGAAACGAGGTTACTATGAAGTCTCAGTTAAAAACTGACGTAAATCTTATATAAGTGTCTTATTCGAATTTAGGTGTTAAATGGAAGAACTAATTAAAGTAGAGGTAAAAAAGGATCATTTAGATAAAGTCTCTCGCGCACCTGTTTTAACTGCTTTGACTGAACTAGTCTGGAACGCATTTGATGCTGATGCGGATCTAGTGCAGGTTACAATAGATCGTAATGACTTTGGGTTACAAGCCATCCATGTAAAAGACGATGGAATGGGAATTGAGCATAAAGACTCTAAAGTGTTATTTAGTTCCCTTGGAGGTTCATGGAAAGGACTAAAAAATGTTTCACCAAAAGGTCGATTCTTACATGGTAAAGAGGGTCAAGGTAGGTTTAAATCATTCGCTATAGGAAGGATAGTTGAATGGAAAACGTCGTTCTTTGATGGTCAAGAAACCCTTTCATACACAATGAAAGGAAAAGCTGATAATAAAGGTGTATTCTACCCTACACCACCGAAAGTAAGTGGTAGCAAATCAACAGGAACAACTGTTTCAATATATGAACCTCACAAAGAGTTTACATCAATAAGTAAAGAGAGACTGCTTGAGCATTTTTCATCCGTTTTTGCGATATACCTATCACAATATAAATCAATTAATCTTTATGTTGATGGCGAGTTGGTAGATCCAGAGAGTCAGATAGAGCATAAAACTAATATCACTTTAGATACGGTCATATTCGATAATATTGAGTACCCTTATGAATTGCAGATCATAGAATGGAAATGCAATACAGCAAATGAAATTCAGCTTTGTAATAATAATGGATTCCCTTTGTTACCTTATGAAAAAGCTATTCGGGGAACAGGAGATTTTTCATATACTGCTTATTTGAAATCAGAGCATATTAGTAAGCTAAATACAGTTGGAACACTAGGTCTTGGTGATTTAGAACCTTCATTGTCTAAGCCTATAGAAGCAGCGACATCAGCATTAAAAAATCATTTCATGCTGCGCAGAATTGAGCTATCAGCGGATAAAATTGAAAAATGGAAAAGGGAAGATGTTTACCCGTATCCGAACGTATTGAGTGGCCCAATTGAAGAGGCGGAAAGGCAAGTCTTCGATATTTTAGCTTTAAATATTAGTGAACAAATACCTGAATTTGAAAGATCGGATATCAAACTAAAAAAGTTTCAGTTTAGATTGCTGAAACAGATCGTAGGCTCTAACCCAGATGATTTACATATCATTTTAACTGAAGTTCTCAACCTGACGAAGGGTAAGCAGTCGGAACTTGCTGAGTTATTAAAAGAAGCTTCACTTTCATCAATAATAAGTGCGTCAAAGGTTGTATCAGATCGCTTGAAATTTGTAACTGGATTAGAGGAAATTATTTTTCACCCTGAGAAAAAGAAAGTTCTAAAAGAGCGAACTCAATTACATAAAATTCTTGCTGAAAACACTTGGGTTTTTGGCGATGAATTTTCATTAACTGTTAACGATCAGTCACTCAGCGAAGTTCTTAGAGTACACTTAAACAAAAAGCGAGTAGATATACAGCTCGATAAGCCTGTTAAAAGAATTGATGGCCGAGTAGGTATTGTTGATTTAATGCTGACACGAAGTATTGGGAAAAATCATTCTGATGAAAGAGAACATTTAGTTGTTGAGCTTAAAGCACCTAAAGTAAAAATAGGACAAGATGAAATAACTCAGATTGAATCATATGCCTTCGCTGTTGCTGAAGATGAGCGTTTTAAACATTTGAAGACAAAATGGAATTTCTGGATTATCTCAAATGACCTCGATGCTTATGCAGAGAGGCGGTTAAAACAAGATAATACATCGAAGGGTATTATATATGACGCTGATGGCATCACTATTTGGGTGAAAACGTGGGGCGAACTGATTCAGGAGTGTAAACATAGATTAGAGTTCGTTAGGGAGCAGTTGGATATAAGCATTGATAAATCTGATGGCCTTAAATACTTACAAGACTCTTATTACGAATATACTAAGGATGTTGTATTAACTCATGGCGATGAAGAAGTTGAGGCATAACAAGCAAATCAGTCATGAACGATAACAGTTGGAATTTCTCCGACTTTGTTAATTATTGCCGATTATTTGATGTCGATTAGTAGTGAATTTTTTCAAAGGCTAGAATGTGTATTTAAATATTAATCAATCGGAATTTGATGACTATATCTATCGAGTGATTTCTTACGATCGTTTCTTAGAATTGTTTGATAGTTGTAAGAATACATTGGTAAAACCTAAACTATGGGACGACACCTTTGAAAATTTAACCTTAAAATCAAAAATTAAATACCCTGATGGTTTACAAATAGATTTAGATACACACGAACGATTGTACGGCCAGTGTTGGACAACTTCTAGGGCGTCAGATGCAATGTGGAGAATATATTCTCCCGATAGAAAAAGTGTGCGAATAAGAACAACTATAGGTAAGTTACTTACCAGTATTTCAATTGCCAACGCAGACACACCAATGGTTGATTCCTGTATCGGTAGAGTGAAATACTTGTCAGAATCAAAGATCATCTCTCAAGCTAAGCAGGCGTTTTCTGATAATGGAAAAATGACTTTCGGCAGTTTATTCAGCTCCCTACTGGTTAAGCGTAAAGCATTTTCTCACGAAAAGGAAATCAGACTGATACATCTAGACTGGGGTTTTGAGATTCCGACAGATGATATATATAGTTATGATATCGATCCCCACCAACTAATTTCGCAGGTCATGATAGATCCTCGAATTAGCTATGAAGAGTTTAAAACAATCAAAGCAGAAATAGAGGGAAAAACAGGCTTCAAAGGAACTATAAAAAGGTCGCTTTTATATCGTCTCCCCGAAGCGATAACCGTAGAAATGGAGCAAAATATTGTAGGTCAAAAATTTCGGAAGCATCAAAGCTTCACCAGTTTTTGATGTTTTTAAAGCCCGCTCATTGTCCAAGGTGAAAGTCCAATATTCAGGCGATAGCGGCTTACTGCTGCCTCTAAATTGTATATCAGATCAAACTGTCCCCTTATTGTTTATTGTTGTATAGCGTTAGCTGTTATTGCTACAGATTAGCTAAAGCAGAATTCAGTATATTCCTAGTTAGATCAGATAAACTTCGGTTATTTCAGGCCTAAAATGTCCCATTTCTTGCGAAACAGTTTCGAGCGCGAGTGGACGTTTGAAGCCAATATCTATCAGCTCGCGCATCCGTTCCTGGGCGTAGCTATGTCGGAGCCCGTGAGCTCCTGTAGAAAAGAAGAGTGCCCGTTTGGAAGCTTTACTAAAAGAGTCAGACCATCGCTTCCCTGCTCCAATATCATAACGCTGAAGGTAGTTAATTTTTCGGTCTGTAATCGTAACTGGATTATCCAATCTCCGCTTTTCGAGCTGCTCGACAAGTTCGTTAGGAATTAGTACGTGGCGTATCAACCCGCCTTTACCCTGAACCGTGTACAGCTGACCTTCACGCCCAGCCCATTTTGAGTGTAACGCGGGACGTTTGTCAGGATTTCGCTCTTCTGCACTGGCAAGAGTTAGAAGCTCATGCGCTCTTAATCCGGCAGCATATGCAATTTGAGTGGAAAGTTGATGTGTGGCAGTTTGATGCTCGGATACGGCTTGTGCCTGTGCTGACGTGTAGGCTCTGGACCTTTTAATTTCGTCTAGCTCTGATTTGACCCGGTACAAGGTTGCTTTAGGAGGGAGTTTGCCATTCAGTTGCATCATTGCCTGAATGGACTGACGCTCCATATCAAGTGCTTTCTGCCCTACAGCTTCCGCTCGGTATTCAAGGTAATACCTGGCAACGTCTGGTGTCAGTGACTGAAGCCCGTTTACTTTGTTTTCCTTTGTCCACTTGGCTACAGTTTTAAGAGCTTGTTCGTAATTACGGGCTGTACCATATGACTTGATAATTCTTGCTTTTGTCAGCCCTTTAACTACATTTTCTGCCTGCGTTTCTGCTTTGGCGAATTTAGGCATTTCTGTCCAGCCAACGTTTCACCGTGGTCCAGTTTACTACAACACCTCTACGAACAAGCCAGCGCTGAAGCTCCGCTTTACTTGCGCCCTCTTCATAGAGTTTACGCAAGTGAACACTGTACTTGTCTAGCTTCGACGGCTTATGCCGCTTTCTGGCGATTAGTCGGGTCTCGGCTTTGAGCTGAGACACTTCATGTACTTCATTAAACATTATGTCATTCCTTAGGTTGTAAGATTAACTGGCTGTGAACAGCTCAGCGACACTTAAGCCTATTCGCCCCTGTTTAGCGCATAACGCAAGGCTCGGACCGATCTCGCCTGGGATTTAAAAATCAAAATAGATAGAAACGGCAGCAACTAAGCGCCGAACTTGAACGCCGAAAATGCGGCGCGGCATGACATATATAGAAGGACGTGAGGGTGCCTCACTACGTGGAAACGGCAGCTGGAGAGCGCCGACTTTTTTCGTTGCCCGAACGGGCTAGTGGTTTAAAGATTACCTGCATATAAATCAGGATGCAATCTGCAAATAAATTTCTGCGTGTAAGCGCCAGAACCCAGACGCCCGCTATGTTGAAGGCGATTTTTCGACTTCGACATAGCGGGCGGCGGAGCGCCCGAATAAAAGAGAGGGGTATTGCTCATGATGCCTCTGTTTTACGGGTGGGTTCTTAGCGAAATTTACCAGGCAATCAGGCAAATAAGATGGAAATATTGAAAAACATGAAAAGGCTTATTAATGGGGTCGCGATACTTCGCTATTGTCTGTTTTGATGAAACTCCAATATCGCTTCAGCTAAATCATCTTCCACACAAAACAGAAATGCAGTGGGCACGTTCAGCACTGCACTTAAGGACAGCACCGTTTTAAAGTCTGGTGTGTGAACACCGCGCTCGTACTGGTTCATGCGCGCAGACGCTACAAAGTTGTCCATCCCTGCCTGTATCCCTAATTGCTTTTGGGATAGACCTACCCTTGTTCTTGCCTGTTTTAACCGTATTGGGAACGGCGAACCATCATTTGCTTTCAATTGGTGTACGACATCTGCTATTGAAAACTAAGATTTTCTTAGCTTTAATAGCACCTAGATACTAAGGAATACTTAGCCATCAATTTGGCATGCCAAATTGAGCGTGGAGGTAAAAATGGGATTCGAAGGTTTTTTAGGGATTTTAGCGGTTGTCGCTTTATTCGTCGTAAGTGCCTTTTTTGGCAGTGATGGAACAGACAGCAAAGGAAATGAACAATTGGATAAGCTGGATGATGGTATGGGAAATGTTATCGCTGATGGTGAGCACATGACTCGTGAAGAGGCTGAGGATGCTCAGGCGCGAGGCGAGCTTTACGATACCTATCTATAGAAATTAGGCATGCCTAATTTTGAGCGGTCTTTTTTTGACTAACGAAAAAACAGGCACTAAATCAGTAAGAGGTTGACATGGCAACATATGAATGGTTTCAGGTTTGGGTATTGATGGTTTTGGCTATTCGAGCTACCCGACGCTATGACAAACTTAAGCACGATCTTTTTGATGCAATTAAAGCTGGGAGAATCTAACTATGGGACCTTTACTTGTTGGTTGCGCAATGATTCTGGGCGTTGTCATTTTCTTTGCCTGTTTATTTCATCTAAAGGTGAATAAACAGCATTGAAGCCGCTGTTCAGGCCTGACTTTTCCATTTTTGAATTTGGCATGCCAAATTCACAGTTTATTTTTTAATCAAAGCTACGCCTCAAATTGGCAGCTTAATGTCGCTTTTTCCTAAAAACAGAAAAACCCCCTCAAAGTCACCCTAGTTTTTCGACCACCCCGTTGCTCATTGCGTTGTAGTTTCATCGGTAAGCATTGAACATTACCAGTGAACAGAGGTAACTACTGTGATGAACCGACACTTAAAACCAAAGCCTGACTTCTATTTATTAGAAGAGGTAGCAGCCATACTCCGCTCAAGTAAAAGAACCATATACAATCGCATATACAGAAACCGCGTATATGGTGAGCAAAACCCCGTCCCTCCATACATAAAAATGAATGGGAAGTTACTCTTTCCTTCCAAAGATCTTGACAATTGGATAGATAGTCAGAAAACAAGCGGTTAGTTTGCGTATAGGATGTAAATATCTAATGAAATCCGCAAGCGAACTAATCCGGGAGTTATCTTTTTGCGAAGATGTCCCCAAAAAATATATAGCGTACTACCCGACAGTGCTTATTGATCCGGTACTACTACCTTTGCACCAAAAGCAAACCGTACCGATAACATTGGCTGAAAAAGAAAACGCCAGGCGAACTTTAAAGTTGGAATGCGAAAGCGGTATTCCAGGTGGCACATTTGGGCGAATGAGTATTTGTTACTGGCAAACTCAATTCACAAAACTTGAGAAGACAACGGGAATCGAAGAAGTAATTGAGGAAGAGCTTAAAAAGTCTCAACGACAAGCATTTTTCGATGTTGTGGGAAGAGAGCAAAGTGGATCTAGCCAGTTGACAAGCTTCTATTCTAGTTTCCGCTCAGCTCTCAATATGAAGATCTCCAACGAAGAGCGGTTTACGGCAGCAGGAATGTATACGAAAGGAACAACCAAACCTTTCTCAATTAGTGATGTGAAAAAATCCATGCCTGTAGACTCTAGAGCACTTCAATTACTTTTTCAGCGGAGATCGCCACTAGGAATCGATTTGTATCTGTTTTTAAATATGAAAGCTTACTCTATGAATAAAGAGGGCAATAATGAAAGTAATTTCATTCCTTGGGCAATTCTGGAAGCTGTATTTCATAGCCAGAGAAGTAAATGCAAGAACCTGTACGAATTTAAAGCTAAAGTCATCAAGGCTCTCAGGCATGTGATCTACTGCCTACCAACATGCTCTATTAAGGTAAAGGAAAAAGGAATAGCCTTCAGAAGCGGAAAAACAGCGGTTCAACCATTACAACTGGCTTCATGAGCTTCATTCAAATCTAGTAATTGGACAAGGCCTGCAAGAGCTGCTGTCGCTGTGTACCAAATAAGTTCGCCGTGTGTACGAAAAAAGTTCTGTTCGTGTACGAGAAAGGTTTGAAATCGACTTATCAACGTACGAAAAAAGTTTTGTTTGTGTATCAAAAAAGTTCTATCTTCTGTGAAGCCCTTAATATGCTTGGGCTGTAGAGGGTCGCTATTAGTTATCTTTTAGTTTTTATTTATTTATCTATTACTGAACGTACTTATTTTGTGCATAAAAGTTTGTTGTAATGTCCACAAAATTCAATATGACTCGCGCCTTCTCTTGATTTCCGGCGCTAAAGCTAATAGGTTAATGTAGCCAATAGAACGAGGAATGCAATGAAGTCGCATCAAAACAACAGAACTAGCAGCAAGGTGGTGATTACCGCCCTGATGCTGTTTGCACAGTTGTTTTTGTTTGCCTCAGATGCGTTTGCTTTTGATAGCTTCTTCGAAAGCGCCTCAGAATCACACCATGAACTGTGTGTTCAGGACTCCAGTGTTTGCCAGCCAGATAAAGATGCTGCAGACAACGCAGGTACAGACAACTGTGACCACTGCTGCTCCTGTCACGGGCATTTTACCCATGTCGTATTATTTAAAAATACTGATAGCCATTTAGGTAAATTTGGCGAGATGGCACTAGCTGCATATCGTCCTTTCCCTCCCTCTCACTTACAACCTGGTATCGACCGTCCTCCCAGAGCCTGAATCCTAGTCATTTTTTATCTATTTAGTTACTGACCAGGATTTACAATATGAACTCTTTTATTTCGCATGCGCGCAGGCGTATGTGCACTGTGATCGTGAGTAGTGTGTTGCTATTCATATCACCCACTGCAATAAGCAAAACGATAACGCTCGAACAAGCGGCACGACTGACATTGCGGCAACACCCGGATTTACAGCGATATCAGTCGCTGCTCACTGCTACCGAGGCAGATAGAACGCTGGCTAATCTCACTCCGGCTTATCACGTTGGCGTTGAAGCAGAAAACCTGCTCGGTTCAGGAGATGCGTCAGGCATTAGTGATGCTGAGCTGACGGTCTCACTCTCCTCTGTTTTCGAGATGGGAGGAAAGCTCGATGCAAGGGTATCCTTAGTTGACGCCAATTTATCCCTGTTACAGTCAGAGCGCTATGTTGCTTCGCTCAAACTGTTAAGCGAACTAACCCGGCACTATGTAAAAACACTCGCAGCTAAAGAGCGGCTGACATTAGCGGAAACGTCTGTTTCTCTCGCTGATGAGGCCTTATCTATCGTTAAACAGCGCGTTGAGAAAGGCGCAACCAATAAAGCTGAATTTCTACGCGCCAGAGCCGCACTCAATCAAGCCAGAGTCGACAAAGCATCCGCTGAAACGGCTCTCGCTATTGCCAAGCAGTCACTTGCTCTATTTTGGCAGGGAGATGCTGAGGCAATCGATAAAATCTCGGGTTCACTTAGTACCCTTCCCGCAAAACGGCAGTATTCCGCTGTTTATCAACAGTTTCTTGAATCAGCAAATGTGGAACGACTCACCCAAGCTATCAGTGTGAAAGAAGCTGAACAAAAGCTGGTAGAAAGTAATGCCAGTGCTGATATTTCATGGCGCATAGGTGTACGGCGCTCTCAGGCAGTTCAGGATACGTCTGTTGTTGCTGCTGTTTCCATGCCGCTTTTTGCCGAACAAAGAAACCAAGGCGCTACTCAGGCTGCCCTGGCGAAAAAAGAAGCCGCGGTAATTGCCAGAGACAGTCAGATACTTGAGATAAAAGCATTACTGTTTAAAGCACAGCAATATCTCAATTTCACCATTGATGCTGTAAAGCATATCAACGACACCGTTTTGCCCGACCTTGAAACAGCTACCACGCTCGTGCTCGAAGGTTACCAGCGAGGGGCATACAGCTACCAGGATTGGATTGCATCCAGAGATGCGTTGATACGGGCACGTGCAAAGGTCATCGAATTGAGCGAAAGCGCGTTAGTGAACCAGTCACTCGTTGAACAGTGGACCGGAGTATCCGGTCAGGCTTCTCCTACTCAAGAATTCCGGAATAACCATGAATAGACTATTAGTTATTATCTCACTACTACTGTGTCTGACGGATGCCAATGCCGCAGCAAGTGGTAAACAATCCCACGCGGCTGAATCGAAAACATTTACCAATAGCAGCGTATCGTTGACATTACGCATTCAGGATACGAAAGAGGGAGCATATTTACTGGCCGAAAGGGCTGATCGCTCCCAGCCGCTGCCACCTGACGCGCTTAACGTCACGCTCAATCGTATGGGAGGACGTCAGGACATCATCCATTTTGAAAGCTATGAAAATGGGCTCAGGTCCACAAGTTTTATCGCTGAGCCGCACTCATTTCTCGCGAATATTGCACTCTCACTGGGAGAGAATAGCTTTTCGTGGGATTGGGAGAAGCACGAAGCCCGAACTGAGATAGATGATGCGTATTCCAGTCAGGCTGGCGTAACCACAAACGTTGCTACGGGCGGTGAAATAAAAAAGCACACCGAGGTTTATGGTCAGTTGACTATACCGCCACAACAGCGTGCCGAGGTTCACGCCCGGTTTACGGGAATTGTTGAGCAGCTCTTTACTGATATTGGCCAGACTGTGAAAGCCGGAGAGGCAATAGCGCAGGTGCAGTCAAATGACAGCCTCCAGTCTTACGATGTAAAAGCGCCAATCAATGGCGTTGTCGTATCGCGCAACCTGAATATCGGAGAGCTTACCCGCACAACACCGCTTTTTACGATTGTTGATACTTCAGTGCTTTGGGCGGAATTAAAGGTGTTTCCAGCTCACCGTGGTCAGGTTGCTGAAGGTAAATCAGTTCACATTATCGCAAATGGTCGTCAACTCGAGAGCACGATTACCAGCATTGTTCCTTCTCACGAAGGGCAACCCTACCAGCTAGCACTGGTAAAAGTGGTGAACAAGGACGGCCTACTCTCTCCCGGCGATTTAGTCACAGGCATTGTCGACTCACAACAAAAATCGGTGCCGGTAAAAATAGAAAATCGGGCCATTCAAACCCTGAACAATAAGCCGGTTGTGTTCCTGAATGAAGGCAATGCTTATCAGGCAACACCTGTAACCTTAGGATTGCAGGACGACAACTTTTCCGAAGTTGTCGCCGGACTATCTGCCGGACAAAGGTATGTTGTCGACAACAGCTACTTAATCAAAGCGGATATACAAAAATCCGGCGCATCTCACGCGCACTAATGGGGGGAGAAAATGATAGATAATATTGTTCGCCTCTCAGTCGAGCGGCGTTACCTGCTGTTAACCCTGGTGCTCGTCATCATAGGCATCGGCATTTGGAGTTATCAGCGGCTACCGATAGATGCGGTGCCGGATATTACTAATGTTCAGGTTCAGATAAACACGGAAGCACCTGGTTATTCGCCACTTGAAGCAGAGCAGCGGATCACCTTTCCGGTTGAAACGGCGTTATATGGTCTGCCCAATTTGTCCTATACGCGCTCTATTTCACGTTACGGACTTTCTCAGATCACCGTGGTATTTGAAGAAGGAACTGACATTTACTTTGCCCGGAACCTTATCGATGAGCGGTTAGCAACGCTGAAAAGCGTACTCCCGCCGGGGCTTGAACCTGAGATGGGACCGATTGCAACAGGTCTGGGTGAAATCTTCGTTTACACGCTGGAAGCGAAAAACGGCGCCAAAATGCCGGACGACTCGCCCGCTACGCCTATCGCACTTCGTGAAGTTCAGGACTGGATAATCAAACCACAACTGGCTCAGGTTAAAGGCGTGGTGGAAGTGAATACCATAGGGGGATACGACAAGCAGTATCACGTGATGCCACATCCAGCGAAGATGCTGGAAATGGGTGTGACTATGGCAGATATCCGCAAAGCGTTGGTAAGCAACAATGACAATGCTGGAGCAGGGTATATAGAGAACAATGGCGAACAATTGTTAGTCCGCTCACCGGGCCAGTTAAAATCAATTGAGGATATCAGTAACGTTGTTGTCGGCCGTAAAGGTTCCGTGCCTGTTTTAGTCAAAGATGTCGCCGAAGTGGGACTGGGCAAAGAACTGCGCACAGGGGCAGCAACCCGAAACGGCAAGGAAACCGTGATGGGCACCGTGATGATGTTGGTCGGAGAAAACTCGCGTGAAGTTGCAGCGCTCACCAATGATAAATTTCAGCAAATACAAACATCATTGCCTGAATGGGTTAAGGCAGAGGTGGTATATAACCGCACTACGCTGGTAGACAAAGCCATCCAGACTGTGCAAAAAAACCTTCTGGAAGGCGCACTGCTGGTTATCGTCATCCTGTTTTTACTGTTAGGAAACATCCGTGCCGCCCTCATTACGGCGGCTGTTATTCCTATCGCGATGATGATGACTATTACCGGCATGGTTCAGCGGGGCGTCTCTGCCAACCTGATGAGTCTCGGCGCGCTGGATTTTGGTCTGATTGTGGATGGCGCTGTCATCATCGTGGAGAACTGTATTCGCAGGCTCTCAGAGGCGCAAAAGCAACAAGGGGGTACACTGGCGCTTAAAGCGCGCTTACAGGAAGTTAAAGAGGCCACTATTGAAGTTATTCGCCCCAGTTTGTTTGGCGTGGGTATCATCACCGCAGTGTACTTCCCGATATTCACCCTTTCTGGCGTAGAAGGGAAAATGTTTCACCCCATGGCAACAACGGTGGTAATCGCATTGCTTTGTGCGATGGTATTATCACTCACTGTTGTGCCTGCTGCGATCGCGGTATTTATGCGCGGAAAAATCAGCGAAAAGGAGAGCATCATTATCCGCGGCGCAAAAGCCATTTATCGACCAGCGCTTGAATGGGTGCTTAAATTCAAATCGCTTATTCTGGCAGGCGCGCTGGGTCTCGTTGTGGTTTGCTCATGGCTTGCCTCTACTTTAGGTTCAGAATTCATTCCACAGCTGGACGAGGGGGATATCGCGCTGCATGCACTGCGTATTACAGGTACGGGATTAGAGCAGTCTGTTGAAATGCAGGAACTCCTTGAAAAAACCATTATCGACTTTGAAGAAGTTGACAAGATATACGCGAAAGTGGGTACGCCAGAGGTGGCCACCGACCCCATGCCACCCAATGTTGCCGATACCTTTGTGATGCTCAAGCCCCGCTCTGAGTGGCCCACTCCGGATAAGCCTAAATCGCAGCTCATTAAGGAGCTTGAGAAAGCAGTCTCTGCGCTACCGGGCAATAACTACGAGTTTACGCAGCCTATCCAAATGCGCTTTAACGAGTTAATTTCCGGTGTCAGAGCCGATGTCGCGATCAAAGTGTTTGGTGATGACCTGGATACATTGCTGGCATCAGCAAATTCGATTGCATCACTCACGAAAGGGTTACCTGGCGCAGCAGATACCCGCGTTGAACAGGTAGACGGTCTGCCTATGCTATCGGTAATTCCGAAACGTGAAGTAATGGCGCGCTATGGCCTCAATATAGACGACATTCAGTCTTTGGTTTCGACCAGTATTGGTGGTCAGCAAGCAGGCTTGATCTATGAGGGAGACCGGCGTTTTAAACTGGTAATTCGCCTACCGGAGCAACTACGACGCGACGTTCAAAAGCTTAAGGTACTGCCAGTCCCGACACCCGATGGGTATGTGCCTCTACAGGAGGTGGCCACATTAGAAGTCAAACCCGCGCCAGCACAAATCAGTCGGGAAAACGGCAAACGCCGCGTGGTCGTTACAACCAACGTTCGTGGGCGCGATCTAGGTAGTTTTGTCGCAGATTTGCAGGCAACATTGCAGACTGAACTGGAACTTGAGGATGGCTACTGGCTGGAATATGGCGGAACGTTCGAGCAGTTGGAATCGGCAAGCAAAAGACTATCCTGGGTGGTCCCGGTGACGCTGGCGCTCATCGTCGGGATTCTTATTCTCGCATTTGGTTCAGTAAAGGATGCCTTAATCATCTTTACCGGTGTGCCGCTGGCACTGACTGGGGGCGTACTTGCACTGTGGATTCGGGGTATGCCGCTGTCTATTTCTGCCGGTGTAGGGTTTATCGCATTGTCAGGCGTCGCCGTATTGAATGGTTTAGTGATGCTCGCCTTTATCAGGCAGTTGTGGTTTGAAAAAGGCGAGCTCTACACCGCTGTCATTGAGGGGGCAATAGTCAGGCTTCGTCCCGTTTTGATGACTGCCCTGGTAGCAAGTCTTGGCTTTGTGCCCATGGCACTGAACACAGGCACCGGTGCTGAAGTTCAACGGCCGCTCGCGACGGTGGTTATCGGCGGCATTATCTCATCGACTTTACTTACACTGTTCGTGCTCCCAACCTTATACCAACTGGTGCACAGGAAAGCGGATAAACAGTAAAACAACAATGCCCTGGATAAAACCAGGGCACGACAGGAGTATGTATGGGGCACTCACATTCCCATAGCTCAGAAAAAATTGGCTGGGCTTTTTTCCTCAATTTTGGCTTCACTATCATTGAGTTTATTGGAGGATGGCTAACAAACAGTACCGCTATTATGGCGGATGCCGTGCATGACTTAGGTGACACATTGTCAATTGGCAGTGCGTGGCTTCTGAATAAACTCGGCACTAAAAGCGCAACGAAAGAGTTTACCTATGGCTATCGCCGGCTGAGTTTACTTGGGGCGCTGATAAACGGCATTGTTTTAATCGTTGGCTCTGCCTGGGTCCTTTATGAGGCAGTGCCACGCCTGAGTAATCCAGAGATGCCAGAAACAGAAGGCATGATTGCACTGGCTGTTCTTGGCGTACTGGTCAATGGCTTCGCAGCTTATAAATTACATGGTGGTAAATCGTTGAATGAAAAAGTTCTGAACTGGCATCTACTCGAAGACGTTTTAGGTTGGGTAGCGGTACTCATTGTCGCTATTGTTATGCAGTTCAAAGACTGGCCCGTTCTGGATCCAGTTCTTTCCATCGGATTTACGCTATTCATTCTGTTCAACGTTATCCGAAACCTCATCAGCACCGTGAAGCTATTTTTTCAGGCGTCACCAGACAACAGTCTTTTACAAAAGGTGACTGATAAACTGCTTGAACTTGATGCTGTGAGCGATCTGCATCACCTGCATATCTGGTCATTAGATGGTGAGCACCATGTCGCGACAGTTCACGTCGTTAGTCAGTTTGAGTCGAAAGCTGAATACCTCGAACTTAAAGAAAGTGTATCCAACGCGCTACAAGAGTTTGAGTTATCGCATACCACTATTGAAATTGAGCTAACCAGCGAAGAATGTCGGGATGCTGATTAATAGTATTTAAAAAATGGGCGATGTAGCCACTATGAAACGACTTTTTACCTCAGTAATGGTCACCACCCATTTTAACTGTGAGATATACTCTAGGCCAATAATGCTGACATAAGTTCAAGCCTTTGCGATTTAGACAAACTCGCCAATTTCCTCGTCAAGTCATCAATGGCGCTATCTTTATCGGTTGACTTTACGCCTGCGTATTCCAATAGCCTCTGACAGATTCTATCTGCTGGTTCCCTTAGCTCTTCTGCTGTAAGCACGGTGTAGCCAGCAGTAACATCACTGCGGCTCGTTTTGTGGTTGAGTAGCCTTTTCAATGTGTATGTACCTACCCCAATAGTTTCAGCAACCGAACAGAACGTACGACGAAGATCATGCAGAGTGAAAGAGACATCAGCCCTAGCGTTCATTTGCTTAATAATTTTCTTAGGCTCCACCACTCTGCCATGATGGTTGTCAGCACCAAAAACAAACCCCGAAACGCGGTACTCAGCTCTTCTTTTAAGGATTTCCTCAAGCGGTTTGGTAATTGGCAGTTCAAGCCCATGACCATTCTTTGTATCGTCTAAGCAGAATAACTGGTCGTTCAAAAATACGTTTTTCCATTCCAGCTCAAGTAATTCTGTTTTACGCAGTCCTGTAAAAGCCATGAACTCTACGAAATCACACACTGTTGCAGTAAAATCTTGTCGGTGGATTATAGCTTTATCACGCAGCTCATTAACTACCGCTAGAAATGGCTTTAACTGTGAGGGTCGGAGCCTTGTCTGCTTGCGGGCTACGTTGTTCCAGCAACGTTTTTCAGACAGAACAGTAACAGGGTTATGAGGGAATAAAGTTCTGCCGTCTGAGGATTTATACTCAGCTCTGGCGAAGTTAAAAAGCGCTCTGAGCGTTCTCATAGCTAAGTCGGCCTGTGCGGGGCTGCGCTTAGTCAGTTCGCAGTGCCGACGATAGATGCGGGTTTCTGTGAGGTCAGCCAAGCGCTTCTTTGCCCAATCATCAAAATAGCAATCCATCACCTGCTCGTAGCCACGTAAAGTAGTTTCTTTAAGCTTTCTGGAAAGTTTATAGCTCTCGTAAACTGTCTCTAAAGTCACTGAGGCGGCCCTGAAGTGACGCTTGTTATCATTAGGGTTCATTCCATCAGCAATGTCCGCCATGGCTTTCCTGGCTTGCTTACGCGCCTGTTCAACGGGAATAGATGGAAAGGAACCGATAGTTACAGACAATGGCTTTTGCGTGCCAGGAAGCTTCTTGTATACCCGAAAGGTTTTCTTATTTGAAGGAAGAACGTCAATGATGAGACCTGGCATCTGAGCGTCGTAATATCGAGCCCGTTTATCTGAACCTGACAGTTTTTCAATGGCCTGTTCTGTAAATCTGAATTTTGTAGATGACATGCTGTGCTACCTCTGTGCTACTTTGAGCGCAAAATCTAATGCGCTGAATTGCTTAAAAAATTAAGCAACAGAGATAACAAAACCTCAATAACCTACTGATTTATATGAAACAATAAGTAATTGTCAGGTAAATAAAGTAACTATCGGTAAACGCTCGGTTTGAGTCTCATAATCGGCAGGTCCCCTGTTCAAGTCAGGGTGGGGCCACCATTTTTTCCTAGCCTCAAGCGATAGTCTCCACTTAGGCTCTACCCCATAAACGGGGGATCAGCATTCACCTTACACGATTGAGGCTCTACCCCATAAACGGGGGATCAGCATTCACCTTACACGATTGATAACACCATCCCATCCGGTAACCGGCATAGCACAATGGGTCATCACTCTTATTCGATAATTTTCAAAGTTTCTAAAACCATACGCTCTTCTCGATATCATTTCCATTTTGTTGTGGAAGCCTTCAGTGATCCCGTTGTTTCGTGTAAAGCGCCACATGGCGATGATAGGTTGCAACCACGAAGTTAAGGTTTTGGCCAGTGCACGAAGTGGACTGTGATGTAACTGTTCAAGCAAGTCTAAGAACCTCGGTAATGTCTTCTCCATTCGTTTTTCATTCATAGTCTTTAACAGCATATACCTGATGAGCTTCTGTTTGACCTCATACAGTGTTTTTAACACCGGATAGTCAACTAAGTAGCGTTGTAGGTTGCTGTTATTCTCTTCGCTTAAATGCCATTGATGTCGTCGCATCAAACTAAGTAAACCCCGATTCTTACGTCCTTCAGGATGGTGTTGCTGCCACGCTTTTAAGAAATGATGGTTTATCAAGCGCACTACATGAAAACGGTCAGCGACTATCGTAGCATTAGGGAAATAGCGTTTGGCAATACCACGATAGGTTTCCGATAAGTCCATCGCGATGAGCTTAACGTTCTCTTTATTGGGAAGGTGGCGCAAGTACGAGCGTAAACTTAATTCAGAACGTCCCAGTTTTACATCAAACACACTACGATGTCGTAAATCTACAAACGTCGTCGCATAACCCTTCTTACGGGTAAAAAAGTGTTCATCTATCCCCAACATCTCTGGGCAGGGACGACTGATAATCTCTTTATATTTTTGGCTGATGTGTGATTGGTACCAACGCTCTACCGTAGTGGGACTAATGCGATGTGTGCGAGAGATACCACGTTGCGTAACACCACCGTGATGCGCCTCAAAGACTTCTAAGCGAAAGCACTCCGATGCCCGGTAGCGTGGCCGGATCCCAACAAAAGGGTGCCTGAAATAACGACCACAGCATCGACAATGATATTTAGGCACCTTTAAATGTAGCGTTAGCACCTGATTACCTTGGCGCGTGTGCTTCACAGTGCGCTTATGTGTGGCTTTTATGCGTAAATGTCGACTCTCACAATGCTTGCATAGCGGCTTTTTAGTGGGCTTTGCCCACACTTCAATAAAATCATGTCGATGAACACGTTCTATTTCTAACTCACTTATGCCTAAAATAGTACCTGCGTGGGACATCTGTACTCTCCATTAAATGATTCTTCGCAAAATCAGTTTAATGAATGCGGATGTCCCCCGTTAATGATGAAGAGCCCACAATATTAGTTTTAGTCGGATAATTAGTCGGGTAAGTATAAGTTCTTAGTGCTGCTTCGTAGGGCTGGCTCTACCCCATAAACGGGGGATCAGCATTCACCTTACACGATTGATAACACCACCTCCTCAACTTCAGCTTAAGTCGGGTAAGTATAAGTTCTTAGTACAGCTCTACAATGGGGCAAACTGAGGGAAAATATGAAAAAGCGTTCTTAAAATGCTCCTCCTTCATTGGCTGAATTCAAGTTTGCGTGTTGCGCCTTCACTCTCGGATGCGTCGTCAAGCATTTGCTTTTATATGAATATTGATATCAGTAGCCAGTCACAAACTGGTAATGATAGCGTCGTTATAGGTGCCAATTGGTGTACCTGACATTGATGTTTCTCATGAGACCAAAAAATTTAACCGCAATCATCAAAATACTTAGTTTAGCTTATACAAGCATGGTTATTTCCCTACCCCAATGCCGTGACGCTAAATATAGTTAATTTAGCGACGTTTGGCTGCCACTGTATTTTTAACTCCCTCCACCGCTGTGGTGGCATATCTCATTACCGTTGGTCATCCTGAAAAGTGCAGTTTAGATCTAAGAAACATAAAAACAGTTACATGGGTCAGTTTAATCAAGCGAAAGATACTGCAATTATTGTTTTCGACCAATTCGGGTCGTTACTAAAGGAAAATGAATTATGGAAGAAATCAAAATAGAAGAGCTGCGTAACATTTCTGGCGGTTATTGGAACCAAATCGCAATCGCTATAGCTGTAGCAGATGCAGCATACGATTTTTATCAAGGTTATTCAGACCACAGAAAATAACACTTAACAATGAGGAAGTTAAAATGATTGAACTAAACACAACCCAAGTAGAATCAATATCTGGTGCTGGTTTTTTCTACGATTTAGGCGCATTTTTTGCTGAAGTTTCAAACGCAAGTGATGCAATTTATGCGCAGTACGGAAATACAAATAAAAATCACTGGTAAATGCAGTATCTAGGGGCGAAATGCCCCTTTTTTTGGAGAGAAGCAAAATGAAAAGGAAACACGCAAGTATTGGTTTTAACATTGCATCTGGAATATACCTACTAAGTGCCATATGGACTTATTTTGTAATAGGGGATAGGCAATTATATTTGTTAGAACTTCAAACTGCTTTACTTTTTGTGGTTACAGGCAAGTTATATGCACCTACTGAGGAAATAGTTTCCAAACAGAAAGATTAGCCCTTTATTGTATTTCTCTAAACAGTGGTAATAGATGCTTGGGCTAAGCCCTATAATTCGGCCATTTTTTGTAGATTGTTTCAAACTTTTCCGGAGGGCCTGAATGACTTTTTAATCAATGGCATACAGCGGCTCATAAAGTTGGTGTAATAGCCAAGTCGGGAATTGTGAAAAATCGACTCTCGCTCAGTTTCTGCAAGGGTGAAGTGTTTGCTTTCTGTGTGGGGGGCTAGTAAAACAACGCTACTAGCCAGCTTGTCGGTCTGTTGCTTTTGAATCTTATAGTTTATATGAGTCGCTAACAGCATCAGTTGCTTTGAGTTAATTGCTGATTAGCACTCCTGCTTTTAAAGACAGGTTCGTTACGGATAAGCCATTTTGACGATACAACTAACTCAAAGAAACTTTCGACAACGATAGCCTCCGGCTCTATCCCATAGACGTGGGTCAGCATTCATCTTACCCTTTTAACAACACCAGCTGGACACTTAGGCATTAGCGAGTAGTTTGACAGTCGACATAGCATTGCTTATAGTTTTGCCAATAAACGGATTTATACTCAGAAAAAGGAAGTACTATATGAAGTACCCCCAGACCAGCTGTGCCTCATTAAAAGGCATTGCTTTACTAACTGCTGCTCTGTCTCTCACAGCTTGTGGTGGATCAGACAGCGACTCACCTGACCCAGAACCTAATCCTAATCCTGGCGGCACGACAACTTTTAATGTGTCTGGCACCATCGACAACCTGAAACGTGGTGACCTTACTGTAAGCGGAACTGCTAGTGGTTCAACAGAAAGTCATACCTTTACTAATGAGACGACATTTTCATTTGATGCCGATTACTCGGCAGGTACAGAGGTAACTTTTGAAATCACTCAACAGCCTACCGGTCAGGAATGTGAATTAAGCCAGACGTCACTGATATTGAACAGTGATGTGACCGATCTGGCAATTACCTGTGATGACATAGAGTATAGCGTAAGTGGTACGTTTACAGGTGATGCGCCTGCTGAATTTTCTCTTATCGTTAGCGGTGACCGAGATATAAACGTATCCTTGGATGCTACAAGCGTGTTTACTGTAGCAGAAGACTTTATCTACGCGCAGTCCATAACACTTGCTATTAGCGATACTCCCGGATATGAATGTGAAGTGACACCAGCCGAGCTGACGATAACCGGTGATGTGACCGACGTGGCGATTGCCTGTGAGGCCATAGAGTATACCATAAGTGGTACGGTTACCGGTGATGCGCCGGCTGACTTTTCTCTTATTGTTAGTGGCGACCGAGATATAACCGTACCGCTAAGTGGTCCAGGACCGTTTACTTTAGCAGAAGACTTTATCTACGAGCAGTCCATCGCGCTTGCTGTTGGCGATACTCCCGGATACGAATGTGAAGTCACACCAACTGAGGTAACTGTAACTGCCGAGATTGCCGATATCGCGGTCAGTTGTGCCAGCATTGGTTCAGTAAGCGGTCTTGTTACTAATTTTATTTCGGGTGAAGTAGCTAGTGATGTAACGATTACAGCCTATAGCCTGAGCAATACCGGTGAGACCGAGTTTGGTTCGGTAACTACAGACGAAAACGGTCTGTACGAGATGATCGGCGTCGATACCACAGACATCTTTTATATTCGGCTGTCCAGTGCGGATTATGTAGTGGATGTTGAGCGTCATATTGCAAATGGAGAAACCGAACGCGTTCTGAATTTGAACCTCCTGCCAATTGATTATTCAACAACTTTTGCTGCGAGTGATCCTATCAATATGGGCGAAAGCGCAGAAGCAACAGTCAACATCGTCGAGATCCCCGCGTCGACGCTGGAAACTGCTGATGGCAATGCTCCAAGTGGCGACATCACCGCGACTATCACTGTGATCGACCCTTCGTTGTATGTTGAAGCGATGCCGGGTCTGTATACAACGTCTAACAGTGAAACGGGCGACATCGAGCCGATAGAGAGCTTTGGTGCTTTCTCGTTAACCCTGACCGACGAAGATGGAAACGACCTTGATTTAGTTGATGGCACAACCGCGACGGTGAGAATTCCTCTAGCGAGCGGCGTAACAAATCCTCCGGAAACAATCCCGCTGTACTATTTTGATGAATCGACAGCATTATGGGTAGAAGAAGGAGAGGCAACCTTAACAGCGATTGACGGTGCCTCTTTCTACGTGGGTACAGTAAGTCACTTCACCACCTGGAACGCAGATCAGGTATATAATACTGTCGAACTGTTCGGTTGTGTAGTTGATACTGAAGGTTTGCCAGTAGCCAATATACAGGTACTATCCGAAGGCACCAGCTACATTGGACGCAGCAGCGCTTACACTGATGCCGAAGGCGATTTTGCCCTGCCAGTGAGAAGAGATTCTTCGCTGTTGGTATTTGCTCGTGCCGGAAGTCAGACGAATACTGTTGTGGTTAATACCAGCGATGTTGACAGCGAGTTAGATAATTGCCTTGTAGTTGGCGAAAGTTCTGCCATTGTAAAGCTAACATGGGGTGCTAATCCTCGTGACCTAGATACTCACTTGACCGGACCTCAGGAAGGAACTGATACCCGATTCCGAGTGTATTACGCCAATAAGGACGAAACCATTGGCAATGTAACTATTAATCTAGATGTTGATGATACATCGAGTTACGGCCCGGAAGTACTCACCATACCAAGCTTCGTATTACCTGGCCGTTATCGTTACAGTGTGTATCATTATTCTGGTTCAGGTACGATCTTCTCGTCGCCGACGCGTGTAGAACTGCGTCTGAACGACAGAACCTATGTGTTTAACCCTGCTGACGATGTAGATTCTGGGTCATATAACTTTAGAATGTGGGTGGCATTCGATCTGATTGTTGATGATGATTTCAATGTTGAGGTTGTTGAGATTAACCAGCATACAACGTATTCGGACGCTGAAACACTTGGTGTGGAAGCATTTAATGGGACTAAATTCTCTGCCGAAGCAGCGCAACCATTACCACAAAAACAATACAAATAAGCGATAAATAGTGAAAACCCGGCCTATTTGGCCGGGTTTAATTATTTCTGCGATTAAATACAACAACGGGTTGCAAAAAGCTATTTGTTAGCCTATCGCTTCCGCCATTTTGTATCGTTAGACCCTGTTCTAATATGAGGTTAACTTAAGGAAGGAAAAGGACCACTATTTTCTCAGCGTCATCGACTGATAATACTAACCAATCGATACCACTTTGTTGTGCACTTTTGCTCAAACTTGAAAAAGCAGCTTTATTAAAACTGTAATACCTCATCTGTAGCCTATCTTTATTATTAGTCTACTTTGTTACCGGTTTCTTATTAGATGAAGCACACCATGTCGCGCCATACGTTTTACTCGCTAACGGTTACCTTCACTATTTTGTCTGTTCTTGGCCAAGTCTCTACCAGCATTTATAGCCCCTTCTTTTTTGACTTAGCGACTATGTATGGCAGTCAGGTGAGCATAATTGAGCAAAGCGTAGCTGTGTTTTTAGTCGCCTTCTCACTTTCACAGTTAACCTCTGGCATAGTGTGCGACTACGTAAACAAGCAAAAATTTTTGTTCTACGGAATCATAATATTTATTGCAGGTACACTTATGGTGGCGCTTGCCAGTGAAGAGTCTACTTTTCTTATAGGACGTGTGGTGCAAGGCTTAGGTGGGGGCGTTGGCGTATCAGTATCGCGAGGGCTGTCACGTCAAATATTTAGCGAAAAGCAGCTAAATACTTCACTTTCGCTCATCAATATTGCCTTTGCTATTGCCCCAGCAATAGCACCGCTAATAGGCACTATAATTGGCGAGTCATTGGGTATTTCCGCTATTTTTTATTTCGTGCTGTTAATGGGGCTACTCGCCCTATTTTTGCTATTCTCAGTTTCCAGCATTCTTAGACATTTTACGCCGCCAGTATCTGATAACGTTTTTAGTCATACGTTAGTACTTATAAAAAGCACAATAGTAAAGCTTGTTACAGTAGGCATGGCTAGCGGGCTTTTGTATGGCATTGTGTTTTGCTTCATTACCATCGCGCCCTCTATGGTAATGCAGCAGTTCGGGCTTTCTAAAACTCTGTTCTCGGTATACTCACTGCTAGCCACCTTGTCGTTCGTTGCAGGCAGCGTATTCAATATTCGGCTGACGTCTTTGTCGCCTTTGCAAAAGTTCAGGGTATCTAGTCTCTGTTTAGCGGCTCTTTCCGTACTTTTTGCTTTGACCGTTTTCTTGAGTTCCCAAAGTGGCTTAGTCAGTATTTTGGCTTACTGCTATGTCACGTTCTTTTTCATCGGTATCGCTATGCCCTGTAGCGTAAATATTATGCTGGGCTATTCTGAAACATCTGCTGGTTTTTTAGCTGCACTCACTGGCTTTTTCCATCTGACAGGGGCCGCCATAGGCGCTTACGCAGTGACGCTACTAACTCTAGGGCCTACCGAGGCTTTTAGTTTAGCGACTAGCGCATTAAGTATTGCCAGTATCGCTATTTGCTTCACATTGAAAAAGCTCTAATTGATCATTCGCCCGACAATGTAATTACAATCACGCGTTAAAAACCGCGCTGGCTATAGCCAATAAACGAAAACTTCTTGTACTAACCTATTTGATTTCTCAAAACTCATCCCCATCATGTTGAAGCTTCCGAAAGTGGTTGGAAGTTTTTTTGTTAAAAGGATATTAGAAACAATGAAACGTACTATTCTCGCCAGTATCTTTGGCGCGCTTTCTTTAAATGCATTCGCAGCGTCGCCTTCATATGACCTCGTTAAAGCTGGATATGTACAAGCAGATATTGAAGACGCAGGCGACTTCGAGCCAACAGGTTTTCAAATTCAGGGCTTTAAATCACTTAATGAAAATGTATACCTGACAGGTCGTTATGGTCAGTTAAGTGAAGACGAATATGGTGTTGACGGTGAACTTGACTATATCTCTGCAGGGGTTGGTTACCGCTATGGTTTAACTACAACAACTGACTTTTTTGGTGAGTTAACGTATGAGTATGTAGATGTTGACCTAGATTCAAGCTTCGCTTCTGCTGAAGCTGACGATAACGGCTATGGCATTACTGCCGGTATACGCTCAATGCTAACAGAGCAGTTTGAGCTTCGCGGTGCGATTCGCTATATCGACATTGAAGAAGATGATACTGCCTTTGAAGTTGGCGCAGACTATTTCTTTACGCCGCAGTTTTCATTCGGAGCAACTTATGTCATCGCTGACGATGTAGACCTACTAGGTGTATCAGCGCGCTACACTTTCTAATACGCTAACATTATGAAGGCGTAATCGCATTAAAGCCACGTTTTTAAACGTGGCTTTTTTATGCTCAGCGGTTATTAAATCGCACCGATGACACAACTCGGTACGAATCTGCAATTTGCAAAGTGCCACATGAACATCATCAATTTTTCTCAGCCTCATGGCCTTGTATGCTCATGTGCTGTCGACAACCCATTAGCCGCGCCTTCTTGTTCCATATTAAGCGCAGTAATTGGGAATGGTATTACAATACCCTCATCATCAAACCGCTTTTTCAGCATTTTGATAAACGCACTTTTTATAAAGAAGCGATTAAAGTATTCACGGGTTCTCAGCATAACAGTTAAGTTAATACTCGAATTGTCGAAGGTGTGAAACAACACAAAAGGTCGGTAGGTTTCAACACCAAATTCATGCTGCTCTAAAATCGTATTGGCCACCTCTAAACAGACCTTTTCAACATGGTCTAAATCAGAGCTATAGTGCACGCCCACTTCAACGGGTACTGATAGTTCGCGTTCAGGATAGTAGTAGTTAATCAGTTTGGAATTAGAGAGCTTGCTGTTCGGCATAATAACAATGTTGTTAGGCAGCATTCTTACCCACGTAGAGCGCCACCCTATTTTCTCGACAAACCCTTGTTCCCCTGAATCCAATTCAATGAAATCGCCTATACGAATGGGCTTATCCATCACTAGTTGAATGCCTGAAAAGAAGTTTTCAAGCGTGGGCTGTAGGGCTAGTGCTACTGCAAGTGACGTAATACCTAATGAAGCAACGATGGGCGTTATCGATACTCCCATTGTGCTTAAAATGATTAAAATGGCGAGTACGGCAAACACTGCTCTTACTGCACCACCAGCAATAGCGCTGGTGTTTTTCACAATGGTTGATTGGTCGCGATAACGACTTAGGGAATAGGTAACAAAGCGCTCGAAAAAAAGAAACAGGGTAATTATAAGACCTGCTTCAATAACAATAGTTAACGCCTCAATAGCCCTTTCATCTTCTATCTGAAATACTGAAACAATACTTTTCACTAACAGCAAAAAGATAACCCAAATAAGCAAATTAAGCGGGGCATTGAGTGATAGAACTAGCACGCGATAAATATCAGACATGCTGCTGCTTTCAGAACGCGCCTTGGCTTTCAAGCGCACCAATATAAGGCGCTTAATGATGAAAAGCACAATAACAACACCGACTAATCCGGCTATTGCAAGTACCTGCTTATTTTCAAGAAGTTGGGTGCTATCCACGGCTGACGATGCTCCTGCGTAAAAAGTATGGTGCTTTTTTGATTAGCTATACGTTAATACGGGAAAGAAGACGCAAAAGATGCACCAATTGTTTTGTTTCTATGCAAAGTTCATTATGCAGGTCGTTTACCTAATATAATAAAAAAGCCCCATACTGCTTTCACAACATAGGGCTTTAATTTGTTTCATAAGCCTTTAGAAACGCGCTTATGTGTAGATTACATTTCGCCTATTTGGCCCAGTTTCTGGGCGCTTTTGCTGACGACTATTTGAGTAAGTTCGAAGGCGATACTTTTCCTGTCACAGGGTTGAATTCGAACGTTACTGTTCCCGTGGTCGCATTACCGTTTTCATCAACGTTTGCGTCGCTGATATCACTTACAAACTGGTCAATAACAACTCGGTATGAAGTCGGGCCATTAGCCCAACCATTTACGCGAACACGATAAGTTTCACCAGGAACAATACCGCCGCCGACTTGCTCGTTAGAGCCTAAGTTGCCTGAGCTCGCCATAATATTGCCTTCAGCGTCTAGCAATTCAAAGTCAAGGTCTGGGACTGCTACTACTTCAACATCTGCGCTTAGTGTTGCAACTACACTCGATGCACTAGGCAGCGCGGTAAATGGGATATCAACATAGTCTACGCCATCAACCAATGCTTCATCTGCAGCACCGACTAATATAACGCCCGTGTGCTCTTCAATATTGTGGTAGACCACCGACTGTTCTTTTGTCTCAGACGTATCAAAGGTAGGGGTTTCGCCCCTTCCTGTTGATGAAGCCCCAGCTTCGTAACCGCTGATTCGTGCTTGAAACGTAAAGAGTTTTCCGTTTGGGTTATCAAACTTTATGTAACGCAGTGCAGATGTTCTATCTACATCCAGCGATTGGTCGAAACGGAACCTTGCTATGTCGCCGTTTTTGCCAGTGCCACCATTGTCTGCATTCAACACAGTAATACTGCTATTGCTAATGTGGGTAATATCGAAATCAACTGGGCCGTAAATTCTCTCATCACCAGTGTTTATCAAAGCGATATCGAAGGCAAAAATGCCGTTATTATAGTTAATATTACCTACCTTGTAGTCAACTTGGTCACTCACATCCACCGTGTTCAAACCGGTTGAAGCAATTCCTGACATATTGGAAAAGCCAACCTGCTGATTAGGGTTAAGGCTAATTGCGCGTACTACGTATTCATAGTCAAACGAATCTATGCCTTGACCAGCTCCACGTCCCAAACCTTGCCCTTGGTCGATGTAGTAATTGTCGCCCACTATAAATTCAACATGGGTAAAACCAGAAAATGTGAGGTCGCCATCAAAGTACTCTCGGGTTGGTACACCGGTAAACAAACGTGCATTCGACCCTTTTCTGCGTTTCAGTACTTGATAAGCAAAAGCATCAGGTACGGTTTCCCACGTAATTTCAATCGCATCATCTGAAATAATATGCGCATCAATAGCGCCTGGTGTCGATGGCTTAGCTTGGGTAGCCGTAAACTCGCTTACTGCGGTTGATATAGTCTGTCGACCGCCTATTGGAGCCTTCGCGTTTGCTCCTAGCTCTCTAGCAGCAAAGACACGCTCAATGAGCGCATGGTGGCGACCCGGTGAAGTTAAATCTAGAGGATCGGTCGGATACAAGGCGGCATCTGCTATAAGCACTGCGTCCCTCGCGCGTACAAAGGTGTCTGGTGCAGATATCCCTAACACATACATTGAGCCCAAGAAGATACGTTCCCAGGTTTCTTTGCCCAAGCTAGTTTCTTGGGTAGGATCACCCGTAACCGGATCTGGGCGCACGAATTCTTGGCTAGGCTGCACTGCCACCATAAGTTCGCGTAGGTCCCACATAGCTCCCGCGTAAATTTCTCCATCGCGATGCACTTCGAACGCGTTATCTCTTGTACCTAACTGCGAATAACGAATTTGGCTCTGTGCAGAACGAATAAACTCAAATGAGTCGGGATTAACACCCTGCTCTCTTAAGAATTTTCGTAGATCGCACGAGTTAACGGGATAAGTACCTAAATCCGGCGTTTCGCCTACTGTATACGCCCAAAGATCGGCTTGCCCTTCGTTAAGCGCGCCGCCTTCTGGCTCGCCTTCAAAGCCTGCGATAGGCGTTATAGTCGCATGAGTCCCCTCATGAATGGGAACAGAAAAATCCATTGCTAAATTGTTAAATAAGTAGCCGTGACCATAAGCTGTTGGATTAACCACTATCTCTTCACCCGCAATTTCCTGAGATAACGGAACTGCGAATGCGTTGTCTAACCCCAACAGCTTCGCCATAAATTCAGGGTCTGCTGGATTATCTGGTGGATCCAGCACATTCGGTATATGTACCACACCAGTTAACGGTACTGCTTCGTTAGGGTAGCTATTTGGAAACGAACCATCGCCCACGCCACGACTATGTACATCATCGCCGTCTTTATGAAGGTAATCTAAATATTCGAGCAATGTGGTGATGTAAATAAACTGGCTGATGCCGTCAATGTGATGTGCCGTAGAAGGCGTTACATGATCATCTTCGACAGGTCTTGCCTCTATGGCAGCATCCTCGCTGAAGTGATACGTACCCGTTGCCGCTTGTGGAAAAGGCCCTTTTGTAGGCAGCGCGCTTTCAATAAGTGCATGCTTACCGGTAAGTAAACCTTCAACGCCTGTTACTAAGTTTGATTCATCAAACTTCCGTAAGTTGATGCGTTCCATTCCTTTTGGTTTCCCCGTGTAGCCACCTGCATCATCCTCTATTAAACATTCGCTTTGCATCGATGGCGTAATTGGCGGGAAGGTTGGAAAATAATCCGCAGTCTGCTGAACTAAGCCAATCTGCTCGGTTTGCGTAGCTTCGTTTTCACCTGTAGGAAGAATGGTTTTAACTCGGTCATTACGCGCCAGAACCTCTCCAGACTGAGCATCGATAACATATTCAAAGACACCAAACGGGTTCGTAGAGTAATAGAAAAACTTCCATGCCAGTTTAAGTTTATTGTTATCTTGTACGACTATTTTCTGTGGAACAGGCTTGGCGAATACGCCGAGGCTTTTCTCTATTTGAGAAAAAGCAGGGTCCAATACATCAAGAGCTTCTACTGGAAGTGTTCGCTTGTAAGACGCTAAATCGGCGGTTGCCACGCTGATGGCGCTATTAGCAGAAAGAACCTGTGTGTTTGCAATAGGCGTATTTATAGCAGTATCGGCGAACACTGCTCTTACCACCTGAGACTTGTCAATTAAGAGTCCAACGCCTCTGTCTTTGACTTTTACACCATCTATAACTTGGTCAAATCTTACTAAATGACCACCCAATGCAGCTTTACTGCGGTGAGGGTTAAAAACGAAATCTCCATCATTAAGACCGCCTAGAAGAGCTGAATGACGGCTTATAAAGTCATACCCCATTTGTACAGGCGACGCACCCGAAACGTCAATTGCAATACCAAAAACACTGTCTAGATGGCCATTAGCCGCTCTTAACGTAGATGATGGGAACGAGGTTTGCAGTTGATCTAACGCCATTTGAAACAAATTATTTGCCGGCGGGTTAACAACATTATCAGTGAGATTTATTTCAGCAATACGGTGCGATGAGGTATCTAAAGGAGCGTGTACCGCGGAGGCGCTTGCTACAAAAGGTAAAGCAGCTGCTATCGCAGCATAAATAAGGGTTCTTTTTTTCATTATTCAATCCTTAAAAATTGGAGCTACCAATGCGCTCAGCGTTAATACTGAACTTCCACTTGATAGCGTTAACCAAATTAGGATCGAGCAAAAAGAGAGCATTCACCATAGGGGTTAACCACTAGAGCGAACTGCACCAACCAGATAAGGAGAATTAAGCTTCCTCTCCGCTTAAATGTACTGTTTATTAATAGGTTATAACTAAGGAAGAGACTGTAATTTGCTTTTATATTCTTGTTCAAGCCATTCAAAAGCACTTTCAAAACGTGTAAAAAACAAGTAATCCATTGCAACAAGCTCTGGGATCCGTTGATACATTATCCCGCGGATCACTGGTCCTTTGTATACATAGGCTTTTGCAACGAGACCCATTTCGGGAAGACGATTAATAATGTGCTTAACCATATCAAACGCTTCGGGCGTAGCGCCTTCTACTTGGCTAATGTCGGCAAGTAAGGCAAAAGGCTTTCCCTTCAACCCCATAACTAATTCGAAAAGCTCTGCTCGATAGCTTTCGGCGCTACTTTCATTAAAGATGCCATAAAGCTTAGTTGTAATAATCCCATTTGCGTGGGATATCGAAGCGTTGCTTAAATTCTTTGACATATACAACGTTAGTTTTTCTAAACCCTACTAAAGGATAGCTGAAAAAATAACGTTGGCATTGAATTCGTAAAGTTCTCACTAAGGTTCACTGAAAGTTGCTACTCTCTTAGTCCTAGCAACCCGTCGTTATCTGGAAAGCGTGCAAGTGCTTGTTTAAGCACATCGTTTGCTGACTCAAGCCTATTGCCTTTACGCAATGCAATAATATAGTTATGCACATACGCTTGTTGATGTTGGCCTACGTCATACCCTTTTTCAAACCAGGTTATCGCCAGTTTGTTGTTGCCTTCGATATCAGGGTGTTCGAGATAATAATTAGCAATCAGAAAGTAGCTTAACCAATAAGAAGGCCAGGTCTGGGATGCGGTTTCTAAAAACGCTAGCGACTGCGCTTTGTCTCCTACTTTGAGCATATCGTAGGCTGCACTTACATAAGTAAAAGGCGTCATCTCAGAAGACGTCACTTTGGGAGGAACCGGAGCTAAATACCAGTAATTTCCTCTTGCCCAGGTTCGTTCAAAAAGCTCAAGCGACATTTCGTGATTAGGCGTAAGGCCCGTATGTAAAGTGACCGTTCCCCTATCACTATCGAACCCGATAACAACGGCGTAGTGCCACTGGGGTATTAATTGGATAGATAAATTTTGAAAAACAATCACCGGGATGTCTTCTTTAACTAACGACATAATGGACGATAATGTTCCTCGCTCAGTATATGGCAAGAAACCAAATTGTCGTGTGGCGCTAACCATTTCTAGCTGCAGACTCCCTTCTTTATTAGGAATGAACAACTTAGGCGCAATGTCGTTTGGTGAGGTACTTTTTCCATAGTAACCAAACACTTCAGAAAGTGTGGTAGGCCCGCAATAAAACTGTTCTTGGGGAAAAAACGGTACAGACTCAATAGTGTGGGAATCGGGCAATGAGGCGAGTCCCTCTTGCCTTAGTTTGTCAGCTTGAGGAGTGGATTGACAACCTGAAAGCAAAAGTAGAAGCGAAAGGCCTGCTAACATGCAGGCCTTTTTAACTGAATTTATCATCCAATTAGCTGTTAACTGGACGAATAAATGGGTAAACGTCAGTTACACCAATGAGATCCAAAATTGCTATAATAGCAAGTACAGTAAGCACTGCGCCTACAACACCACCCGCTGGCGCTTGATTGATTTCATCATTTAGTTGCGCAATCTCGCTGTCGGTCATACCGTTGATTCTGGCAATAGCTTGGTTGCTATCTACACCTAAGCTCACTAGTTTACTCTGCACGTCTGAACGGTTGACCATATCAATAAGCTGCTGCTTATTGTAGTGAGCGGCTTGAGTTTGCATTACAGAGTCTGAGCTAATTGCTTCTGCGTGAACACTACCAGACATTAGAACTGTTGCCGAAAAGCAACCAATAGCAATTTTTTTTAAAAACTTCATGATGTTTCCCTATTTTAAAATGCACAGTTTTATTCTTCTTTTGCGTTACCTAACGCACAGTAAACTAAAGTGAGATAAAACTTCGCACTGATTCAACAGGCGCAAACGCGACCTGTGGTTTATTTTCAGTAGGTAGGCGCTGCAAAATTAAGACCAACCAATAAAGTCTCTTATTTACATTAAACAAGGTTCTACGTTTTTCCATTCTGAAATAGTAGTTTAAGCGAATCTTTAGTATCAAAATGGATGAAAAATTTAACTTCTTCTCTCCTGAATTAAGCATTCACCATACACTCACTTTTATGTAATATTTTCTTTATACTGGAATGATTTGCTCAACGTTAATATAGAGATTAGGCGGTAAACAAATACAACGCGTCACTCTTTCTTGTGAACCCCGTGCAAAAGCTGTTCAAAATTTCCTCGACATAAAGCGCTCAATTCCTTATAGTGCGCGCGCTTTTATATATTAGTGGAGCGATAAACGCTTTCACTACTATCTCTTCTCATCGTTTTACCCCTGGATACCTGTTTTGATTACCACCGCAAATATCACAATGCAGTTTGGCTCTAAGCCATTATTTGAAAATATTTCCGCAAAATTCGGCAACGGCAACCGATACGGCCTTATTGGCGCAAACGGTTGTGGTAAGTCTACCTTTATGAAAATTTTGAGCGGTAAACTTACGCCAACCTCGGGCAACGTCTCGATGGCACCGGGTACGAAGCTAGGTATATTAAGTCAGGACCAATTTGCGTTCGAAGAATACAGTGTGGTTGACACCGTGATCATGGGTGACCGTGAATTATGGGAAGTTAAGCAAGAGCGCGACGCCATTTACAGCAAGGCTGAAATGAGCGAAGAAGATGGTATGCGCGTAGCAGATTTAGAGACCCAGTTTGCCGAAATGGATGGCTATACAGCCGAGTCCCGCGCAGGTGAAATTCTAACATCTGCTGGCATTGATGAAGATTATCACTTCGGTTTAATGAAAGAAGTGGCTCCAGGTAAAAAAGTACGTGTACTTTTAGCCCAAGCCCTATTTGCTGAGCCTGATATTCTGCTTTTAGACGAACCAACCAACAACTTAGATATCTACACTATCAGCTGGCTTGCAGAGGAACTTAATAAGCGTAAGTCGACTATGCTTATTATTTCGCACGACAGACACTTCTTAAACTCTGTGTGCACACATATGGCCGATATCGATTATGGTGAACTACGTGTTTACCCAGGTAACTACGACGATTACATTCAGGCAGCCATGCTAGTTCAAGAGCAGCTTCATGCAGAAAATGCTAAAAAATCAGCGGAAATTGAAGAGCTGCAAAGCTTCGTAGCGCGATTCTCTGCCAACGCATCGAAAGCAAAACAAGCTACCTCGCGTGCACGTCGTCTAGAGAAAATTGAACTGGCTGAAGTAAAAGCGTCCAGCCGTCGTAAGCCTTATATTGTGTTTAAGCAGCACAAGAAACTTCACCGCCTTGCTATCACCCTTGAAGAACTGGGACATAGCTATCCAGACCTTCCGTTGTTCGACAACGCTAATTTATTATTGGAAGCAGGGCAGCGCTTAGCCATAATCGGTGAAAATGGCGCAGGTAAAACTACGCTTTTAAAATGCCTAGTGAATGACATTGAGCCTACCGCTGGTAGCTATAAGTGGGCAGAAAATGCCGCAATCGGCTACATTCCGCAGGACAATGCCAAATACTTTGCTGAAGATATCACTATGTTTGAGTGGATGAGCCAATGGCGCAGTCCGAAACACGACGATCTGCAAATTAAGGGCATGTTAGGCCGTTTATTGTTTACTTCTGATGATTTCAATAAGCGTGTGCAGGTATGTTCTGGTGGTGAGAAAAACCGTTTATTGTTCGGAAAACTTATGCTTGAAGACATCAACGTATTGGTAATGGACGAGCCTACCAACCACATGGATATGGAATCGATTGAAGCGCTAAACAATGCACTTTATAAGTTTGATGGCACAGTGATTTTCGTAAGTCATGATCGCGAGTTCGTTTCATCACTGGCTACCCAGATCATTGAAATAAAAAACAAACAGCTGAACCACTTTGATGGAAACTACGAAGAGTTTTTGGCCCATAAAGAAAACGCATAAGTAACGTAAAAAGGGGCGCTCACCGCCCCTTTTGTCTGTTTAAATGCTTACAGTTTTTATCTCAGTAGAGTTAATGCTTTATTGAACTTAAACCTCTTCATTTCCTACTAAAAACTGTCTAGTCATTCCCGCTAGATTATCGAAATACTCGATTAGAGCAGCTTTCACTGGGGCTAACTCTTCCTCAGTCATATTTTCAAAGTCTGTAGGATCTTGAAAACCTTCTATAGGCTTGTTCTTTGCCAAGAACGTTTGAGTTTCTTTTACATGCTCTAACCGTGTGATATCCACTGGCTTATCAATGGTCTCTATAGAAATAGCAAAGCTAGCTGAGGCCATGTAGTTATCTAATCCTAGAAAGCTTCTAGTAAAAAGCCCATAACCTTGGCTGTAATGTTCTGAACAGCCATACATGCCGCACTCCATTGCTGCTAACGTGGGTGTTTCTTTAATTATAACAACCGCTGTTATGCCCTGAGCGACAAGCTTTTCTCGTGTGTTCGCGCTTTTCTCATTAAATACCCACTCTTTGTTCACTACATCAACGAAGGTAAGTGTATCGTTCTCAGAAATGAGGTTTGATATGTCTACAACATCGTATGACGTTCCGCTCTCAATTTTCTCTTCGAAAACATTGAAAATGCTTTCTTTAAGCTGCCAATCGTAATCATACTCTTTGTTGAAATTATTAAATATTGTTGTACCAACATGGGTATGGCTAGGGTTCTCTTTAGCGACAACCAGAACTCCAATTTTACTTTTTTCGGGGGCTTTATAACCGGTTGTGGGTGGCACATACGTTGACGCACATCCCGCTACAACAATGGTCATAATAACTATTGAAAACAACTTAAACGGCAATTTCATTTTTATTCCTTTGTGCTTTTTGCACCTTTTAATTATATTTTTAAAACCTAGCTACCTCACCATACCCCCGCTTTAGCCCTATCAGTTCTATGAGCGTGGAAGGGTATCTCGATAAAATCGCACAAGTTTTCAACAAAAACAATGTGTTTTGTAGTCCAATATTCATGACTTCACTAGCAAGAATTAACAAGCTATCGCCCAGCCTCTTACCATTAGTCTTTTTCACAAAAAATGCCGATACATCGCCTTTTGGCGACCGATGAATTGAGCCTAAAGCAGGTAGATAATAGTTAGGAGACAATGCCACTAACGTTACCTACACACCTTTTAGGTTTGGATGGTGAACCCCAAAAAAACGGGCACTTAATTAAGTGCCCGTTTTTGTTTTTTTATAATCTATTGATTGGAAAAGTACTTGGCCGCCGTTTCAGCTAAACGATCGAAGTAACTAATGATTGAATCTTTGATAGGCGCTAGCTCTTTTTCTGTCACTTCATCAAAATCTTCAGGTGGGACAAATTCTTCAATGCGCACGTTCTTCATTGCGTCATCTTTTAACTCTTTAAACAAAGGTTTCGACGCTATGTCTACGGGCTTGTCTAAGCTTTCAATGCTGATATCAAAACTTGCTGACGCGATGTAATAATCGGTTCCCAAGAAGCTCCGAGTAAATAGGCCGAAACCTTCACTTTGATGTTCTGAGCAACCATAAGTACCGCATTCTGTGATGGCTACTGTTGGTGCCTCTTGAACAATAATAATTTTTGTAACACCGTCAGCTAACAGCGATTTTCTAAGTGCATTTTGATTTTCATTAAAAGACCAATTATTGTCTTGCTTCACCACAAAATCTAGTTGCCATGCTCCTTTAACTTTGGGTGATACATCAACCACTTCAAATCGGCTTGATTGCTCTATTGCTGCTTTAAGTTTAGTAAAAAGCGTAGATGCTATCTGCCAGTCGTATGCGTACTCTTTCGAGAAGTTATTAAACTTAGTCGTACCAACATGGGTGTGCGATGGGAATTCATTAGCATTGATGAAAACCCCTATCTTTTGCTTCGGTACTTCTATCGGCTCATTAGCTTCATCGGCTTCGTCCTCGCTTGCTTGCTCTGAACCATCAACCTCTTTATCTAGCGCATCATTATTTGTTTGATCACCTGAACTTGATTTATCGACATTAATCTCTGTAGGAACACTTTCACTTGGCTCCACACCTCTTTGCGTTACACATCCTGTTGCCAGCATTGATATGGCAACCAGCACACTAAACTTTGTCACAAACTTCATAACACTTCCCTATTTCAAAGCTAATGAGCTTAATACTGAATTTAGACTATTCTGGTTTTGCACTAAACCTCTTCTCAGTTTATTACAAGCAATCTTCTCTATCGATAGAAAGTTACTTTAAGCATTCTCACGCACAGTTTAACTTTCCAAATCGCTTTAAATTTGACTGTAACAAACAACCTTCACACTGCTTCCAGTGATTTCGTTTTCTCATAAAGGAAAAGCTAACAATAGAGGGGATTATCGCCGCTACTGCAATAGTGAGTTAGTTGATTTAGTAGCCACTCATTTTGAGAAAGATATAGCCCTTTTGGATTACACCTTTAAATAAACACTGTATGTGAAGAGCAGGCAAAGAATTGATCGAACCTGAAGTTTAGGCTGTATTGTGATTAAAAAGGAAATTAATTAATGACTCTATTAAAGTGTTTAGGCTCAGTAAGCCTGTCAACATTACTCGTGTTCTCCTCCATCGTTTCTGCACAGCAGTCAGCAAGACCACAACAGCCTCAAGGCTGGATGTGGGGTTTTGGTGTTGCCGCATCTCAAGACGTTTATACCGACTTTGATAACCGTATTGTGCCTATTCCTATTATTGGCTACACAGGTGAAAAGCTTAGGGTTTACGGGCCATTCATAGGTTACGAGTTATTTAGAGAAAAGGGCCTCACCCTTGATGCCCAACTTGTGCCGGTATTTGCAGGTTATGAAGAAGATGACAGCGCCGTGTTTACCGGCATGGAAGATAGAGACTTTAGCTATGCGGCTGGCGTTGGCCTAAACTATAATGCGGGCAGCTGGGTATATTCATTATCAACCAATGCGGATATTTTGGGTAAGTTCGACGGCTATCAAGCGTCTGCTCGAATAGGCAAACAGTTTAGAGTAGATAACTTCATGATAGAGCCATCAGTCGGCGTTACCTACCAAGACAGTAATTATGTCGACTACTATTACGGTGTACGTCCCGAGGAAGCTACTGCGTTTCGAAACACATATAACGGCGATAGCGCACTTAATACAGAAGTCCGCATTGCTGTTTCTACCCGCCAGTTTCTAGGCGGTATGACGCGTTTAGAGGTTGGCGCTACTTTCTTTGACGATAGCATTAGCGATAGCCCGCTAACCGACGATGACACTGCATTAAGTGCCATGCTGGTTTACACGCGCTTTTTCTAAGCGATTGCCACCTTCTTACCAAAGATGTGTAAAGTTTCATAGCTGAGCTTCCTTTACTAGTACATAAACGCTATCACGCTTAGCATCAAAAGCTATGAACATCATCAAAAATGCCCTCACTTTCGAGGGCATTCGCGTTATTTACGCGTTTGTATTTACGTTGACTTTTTGAAGGCAAGCGTCTCCCAGAGGGGAACAGTAGACAAGCTATGTTTGTAACTTCCTGATGTTTCTTTAGTACTGTAAGATAAGTAAATCAGCGTCTTCGAGTCTGCATCATAAATTCGGCGAAGCTTCATATTTTTGAAAAACACGCTTTTAGATTTTTTAAATATCACTTCACCAGAATCTGACTTATCAATAGCCTCTAGCATCTCTGCTGTGATTGGGCCGGTTTGTCTGCACGCAATAGAGCTGTCTGATGGGTCAGACAAATCCAAATTCGCTTCAATACTTGAAATATGACAGGTAACGCCAGTGACAACAGGGTCTTGAAGCGCATCAATTTTGATATCTTTTGTGGTAAACAGCCCAAGCGACACATCGCCAACTTCGCTATCACTACAGCCTGCTAATGTAAAAAGCGAAGCAGTGAGTAGCCCAAGTACAGAACCTTTGAAAGCGGTGCTTTTTATTGAAATCTTATTTGAAAAAGCACGGTGTTTTTTACGCTTCATCCAACGTCCGCTTGTTTTCATACCTTTATCGCCTCTATGCTAATTATAACCTTTTATGTACCTACTCGAATTACCGCGTCTGTGATCATTTTAGCCCAGCAGGTTAAGCTGTATTTTATCCATAAGCGCATAATGTTTTATAAGTTGCTTGGCTTTTTCTATGTCTGGCGCGAAATAGCGGTCCTTGTCGTAAAAAGGCACCTGCTTTCTTAGTAACTGCATTAATTCCTGCAGCTTTTCACTCGTTGTTAAGGGTTTTCTAAAATCTAAACCTTGGCAGGCCGCTAACCATTCAATGGCTAAAATGCCCGCTACGTTGTCAAAAATGTCTCTTAATCGCCTTGCCGCAAATGTAGCCATAGACACATGGTCTTCTTGGTTAGCAGACGTAGGCAAAGAATCGATGGATGCTGGGTGCGCCAAGGTTTTATTTTCACTAGCAAGTGCAGCACAGGTCACCTGCGCAATCATAAACCCTGAGTTTACCCCACCGTTTTCAACCAAAAATGGCGGCAAGCCGCTTAAGTGAGTATCTATCATTAGCGACATTCTGCGCTCTGACAGCGCGCCAATCTCAGACAGCGCTATAGCCAACATGTCTGCTGCCATCGCCACCGTTTCCGCATGAAAGTTTCCGCCAGACAAAATATCGCCAGCGGTCGCTTCGCTAACATTCGAACCATCACTGCTTTCAACAAAAACTAGCGGGTTATCGCTAACGCCATTCGCTTCAGTCACTAGAATATCTTGGGCGTATCGCATTTGTTGTAAACAGGCCCCCATTACTTGCGGCTGACAGCGCAATGAATACGGATCTTGCACTTTTTCACATCTTTGGTGTGAGTTACCAATCTCTGAGGTATCTAACAATGCTCTAAATGCAGTCGCCACATCACACTGGCTTTTATGGCCTCGTACTTCGTGAATGCGCGGGTCGAAGGGCACCCGAGAACCTAACGCGGCTTCAACCGTGAGCGCACCAATACCGATAGCACTATGAAGCGCATTTTCAGTATAAAACAGCCCCTGAAGTGCAAACGCTGTTGATGCCTGTGTACCGTTTAACAGTGCCAAGCCCTCTTTGGGTGCCAGCGCAATAGGCCGCATACCAGCTATTTCTAATGCTTTGGCCGCACTAATACGTTCTCCTTTGTAGAAGGCTTCCCCTTCACCCAAAAGCACTACACTCATGTGTGCTAAAGGCGCTAAGTCTCCACTAGCCCCTACCGACCCTTTTTCAGGAATGGCAGGGTAAACCTGTGCGTTAAATAAGGTAATCAGCGCCTCTATTACGCTCAAACGAATACCCGAAAAACCCCGTGCTAGCGAATTAATCTTCAGCAGCATAAGTAAACGCACTGTATCTTCTTGCATAAAGTCACCGGTACCGGCCGCATGAGAAAGTACTATACTGCGCTGCAATAACTCCAATTCATCGGCATCAATTCGCGTATTAGCCAATAACCCAAAGCCCGTGTTAATGCCGTACACGGTTCGATTTTCTTCTATGACGTTCAGCACTACTTGCTCGGCAGCGTTTATGGCAGGTATCGCACTCTCAACCAGCGACAAGTGAATATGGTTTCGATGCACTTCTCTTAACTGTTCTAAGGTCAGTGTGCCAGGAACAAGGGTTAGCTTTTGAACACCGTCTTGCTTAGTGAAAAAAGACGTCTGGGACATAACTACGCCTCCCCGCCTAAGTTTTGGTGTGAGCTAATTTTGTGTGAGCTATTTTGGTGTGAATCAAAGCTAGAACTCGAACCTTCATTGCCAGCCCCTTGATTATTAGCCATGGAATTTACCATAGGAAGGTCAAGTTTATGTTTGTCTGCACAATCTTTTGCAATGTCATAGCCTGCATCGGCATGACGCATTACGCCTGTAGCGGGGTCGTTATGAAGTACCCGAGCTATACGCTCGGCCGCGGCATCAGTACCGTCACAGACAATAACCACGCCTGAATGTTGGCTGAAGCCCATTCCTACGCCACCACCATGATGAAGGCTCACCCAAGTCGCACCACCTGCTGTGTTTAATAGCGCGTTTAATAACGGCCAGTCCGAAACCGCATCTGAACCATCGAGCATGGCCTCGGTTTCTCTATTTGGGGAAGCTACCGAACCAGAGTCGAGATGATCTCGACCAATCACTACCGGAGCGCTTAACTCACCATTGCGCACCATTTCGTTAAAGGCCAGTCCAAGCTTTTGTCTTTCACCTAGTCCAACCCAGCAAATACGCGCAGGCAGGCCTTGGAACTGAATGCGTTCTTCGGCCATATCTAGCCAGTTATGTAGATGCGGATTATCGGGTATAAGCTCTTTAACTTTAGCGTCCGTTTTATAGATATCTTCTGGGTCGCCAGATAAAGCAGCCCATCTAAAGGGGCCAATACCCTGACAAAACAGCGGGCGAATATAAGCGGGTACAAAACCCGGGAAATCAAAAGCATGCTCAACGCCTTCTTCCAGCGCCATTTGCCTAATGTTGTTGCCATAATCGAGCGTTGCCGCGCCTGCCTGTTGAAAACCCAGCATGGCTTTAACCTGTAATGCCATCGACTGCTTCGCTTTTTTAATCACACAAGCTTCGTCTTTTGTACGCTGCGCTTCGGCTTGATCTAGCGTCCATCCAATCGGCAGATAGCCATTAAGCGGGTCGTGAGCACTGGTTTGATCGGTCACAACATCAGGAATGATCCCTTTCTCTAGCATATCGGGAAATACCTCAGCAGCATTGCCGAGCAAGCCTATAGAGACTGGTTTACCGTTTTGTTTGGCTTTCTCTAGTAGTTGTATCGCCTCTTCTAACGAATGGGCTTTTTTATCTAGATAGCCTGTGCGAATTCTGAAATCTATACGGGTTTCATCAACTTCCACTGCCACCATTGAAAAGCCAGCCATGGTAGCCGCAAGTGGCTGTGCTCCACCCATACCGCCTAAGCCGCCCGTCAAAATCCAGCGCCCTTCAGCATTACCGCCAAAATGGGTTTTAGCCACGCTCACAAAGGTTTCATACGTGCCTTGCACAATGCCTTGAGAGCCTATATATATCCACGATCCTGCCGTCATTTGCCCATACATCATCAAACCTTCTTTATCTAGAGCGTTGAAGTGCTCCCAATTCGCCCAGTGCGGAACAAGGTTAGAGTTAGCAATTAACACGCGAGGTGCGTTTTCATGGGTGGGAAAGACGCCAACAGGCTTACCTGATTGAACAAGTAATGTTTCGTCAGTATTTAAGCGCTTAAGCACTTCAACAATTTTGTCGTATGACGCCCAGTCTCGGGCCGCGCGCCCAATGCCGCCGTAAACTACCAAGTTTTGTGGATGTTCCGCCACGTCTGGATCCAGGTTATTCATCAACATGCGAAGCGGCGCTTCGGTTTGCCAACTCTTTGCGTTTAACGTACTGCCTCTTGGGGCACGAATTTCTCTTGTAGGGTCGAGGCGTTTCATAAACTTCTCCTAGGCGTCTTTTTCTTTTACTGAAATATTGTTGTTATAAGAAGCAGTATTTTTATAAGAAGCGCCTTGAGAGTTAGCGTCTTGGGCGCGTTTACACTTAAAACTCCAAGTGTCCTCCCAGTCGGTATCTACTGCCAGGGTGGAACAACACAGCGTGGCTAACCACAGCGGCTAACCCATTTTCATTCCCCGTCCCACGGGAAAATGTCCTTCGAGTAATCTTTAGGCAAGGCTCTTTAGGCTTTATCAGTAACGCTTGTGCAATATCTTTTTCAACAATTACAGCTTCTACGCTATGGTCCGCCTGTGAAAGTGGCGCGACTTGATTCAGATAAAAGTTAGCGGTTTGCGCTTTAAAATCCTTATCTAAGTAGTCGTTAATCCAAGCTGGATTAACCCACCTGTCTTCATACTGAACGGGCAAATTGTTCTCACAGTGAACGATAATGCTGTGAAATATAGGCTCTCCTACATCAACGGCTAGGCGCTGTGAAATAGCATCACTGGCAGGTGCAGTTTCAAGCACCAATATCTCGTTAGTGTATCTATGCCCCCGCCGCTCAATTTCATCGCGAATACTTTTGATTTCTAACATTGAACTCATAGGGCGGCTATCTGACACAAAAGTGCCTATTCCCTGACTACGCATTAAGATACCTTCATCTACCATTTCACTTAACGCACGTCGTGCAGTCATTCGACTAACACCATGTTGCTGAGCAAGTTGGTTTTCTGAGGGCACTTGACTACCCGGCTTCATTACACCACTTTCAATAGCATCTAAAATTGCCGTTTTAATTACCCTGTATCGAGGTTGCATATCGTGGGTTCACAACTAAATTGTTAATAATATGCTAACAGCATACTTGTATATACAAGTATGCACAAGTACACTGATTTTTAAAATTTGCGCTATGTTTCAGTGAAGGCACTGGGTAGAACTAGGCAAAGAGCTAGGCAATAGGTGACTTAAGGTGGAACACGTTATGGCTTATCAGTACGACTCGGTTATTTACAACGTTCGCATTGCATCTATGCAAAACAATGGGTTGCCTTATGGCGAATTACCTTCACATGCCATTGCTCTAAAGGACGGAAAAATTGCTGCACTAATCCCCTGCGACAATTCGCTAAGCGACGTGTTTAAGCAAGCCAAAAACGTACTTGATGCCACTACGCTTATTTCTCAAGATGAAGGTGAAGATGAAGGAGCAAACGCCAAGCACCCATGGTTATTGCCTGGATTCATCGATTGTCATACTCATCTAGTGTACGGCGGTAACCGCGCTGAAGAGTTTGAGATGCGTTTGCAGGGCGCAAGTTACGTTGACATAGCCCAGCGAGGCGGCGGCATTAAAGGTACAGTGGAAAAAACGCGATGTGCTGATGAGCGCACTTTGCGTAATACCGCGATAAAGCGAGCAAAGCGACTATGCGAAGAAGGTGTTACCACCATTGAAGTAAAATCAGGATACGGATTAGACTTAAACACTGAAGCGCGTATGTTGCGTGTGGCTAAATCCCTTGAGCAACACCTTCCTGTGAATATTCAAACTACCTATTTAGGCGCTCACGCCCTGCCAAATGAATTTACTGATGACCCAGACGGGTATATTGATTTTATTTGCAACGAGGCACTTCCTCATATTGCTTCGCAAAAATTGACTGACGCCGTTGATGTATTTTGTGAAACCATCGGCTTTTCTACTTCACAAACAGAACGTGTATTTTCCAGTGCACAAAAGCATGGCCTGCCAATTAAAGCTCATGTAGAGCAGCTTAGCGACAGTAAAGGTGCTATCTTGGCGGCTAAATACGGTGCACTATCAGTAGATCACATCGAATACTTAGCTGACAGCGATATCCCCTTACTTGCCCAAAGTGGTACCGTTGCCGTATTGCTTCCGGGCGCGTTTTATTATCTAAGTGAAGTGCAAAAGCCGCCGGTAAATGCACTTCGGGCCCACAATGTTCCAATGGCGATAGCGACAGACTTTAACCCTGGCAGTTCACCGTTGGCCTCTATACTTACCGCGATGAATATGAGTTGCGTGTTGTTTCAGTTAACCCCAGAAGAAGCAATTCGCGGCGCTACAGTGCATGCAGCGGGCGCACTTGGGCTACAAGACCGAGGTATTATTGATGTAGGAAGGCTGGCAGACTTCACCTTATGGGATGTCGAAACCCCCGCAGAGCTTGCCTACTGTATTAATGGCCATCGCCCTATTGCCGTGTACAAGGAGGGGAAACATGTTTAGGTGGCAAGGCAGAATAGACAGCGAAGATGGTGCTAGAGGCTTGCGCTGGCATCAAAAAGTTAACGAAACTGAGGTTAGTGAAGATAGCGCCTTTACCAACACCATTACTCTTGTTGGTTTTGAAAGTGATTTGGGTGTGGCATTTAACAAAGGCCGCGTAGGTGCAGCCGCGGGCCCAAACGCTATTCGCCAAGCACTTGCAAACTTGCCTTGGCACTGGCTAAACGCATCATTAGCCGATTTAGGCAATGTTACCGCTAAAGAGAACTTAGCCCAGGCACAAACCCAATATGCTGACGCCATTTGTTATGCGCTCAAGCAAAATGATGGATTGGTCATTGGGCTGGGAGGGGGACATGAAATTGCATGGGGTAGCTATCAAGGGGTTTTCAATGCTAAGCCCGAAAGCGCACGCATTGGTATTATTAATTTCGACGCCCATTTTGATTTAAGAAAGCCTTCACCAAACACCAGTTCAGGTACGCCGTTCAGGCAAGTGTATGATCACTGCCAGTTACACGACACACCGTTTCATTATGCTTGTTTGGGCGTATCGAAAGCGGCTAATACACCAGCGCTGTTTAACTTTGCTATTACATCCAAGACCCGTTATTTAACCGACGTGGCATTAAATGATGAATCGCTGTGCATGCAGCGAATTGATGAGCTGCTATCTCCGATGCTAAAAGACATCGATGAGCTTTACGTCACTGTATGTTTAGATGCATTTCCAGCCGCACAAGCACCTGGCGTTAGCGCGCCCAGTGCATTGGGAATATCCCCCACACTTGTTATCAACGCGCTACACTTTTTAGCACAGCATCAAAGTACTTACGGGTATCAATGGAGATTGTGTGACGTTGCGGAAATGAACCCCAATTATGATATTGATAGCCGCACAGCAAAGCTGGCTGCACGGCTAATTTTTGAAGCGGTAGATGCAGTAAGTTCGCACACTTAAACTGTTTAACGCTTTTATGTTTACTGGCCGCCTGCCCTTTCACACGCAGCGGCGGTAAACAAGACATCGGTGGAGCTATTTAATGCTGTTTCAGCAGAGTCTTGCAGTACGCCAACAATAAAGCCCACCGCAACCACCTGCATAGCCACTTCATTGGGTATATTAAACAGGCTACAGGCAAGCGGAATAAGCAGCAGCGAACCACCTGCAACACCTGAACTTCCACATGCTGATACCGCAGCGATAACGCTTAACAATACAGCAGTAGGGAAATCTACAGAAATTCCCAAAGTATTAACCGCAGCTAGCGTCAACACGGTTATTGTGATCGCAGCCCCAGCCATATTAATGGTGGCGCCTAACGGAATAGATACCGAATAGGTGTCCTCATCAAGCTTTAAGCGTTTACACAGCGCCATGTTTACCGGGATATTCGCCGCCGAACTACGAGTGAAGAATGCCGTAATGCCACTTTCTTTAAGGCATTTGAACACCAAAGGATAAGGGTTCTTTTTGGTTGCCAGTAATACTAACAAGGGGTTGGTCACTAGTGCGATAAATAGCATCGCGCCAATGAGTACCGTTAATAAATGAGAGTAACCAAGCAATGCTTCAAAGCCCGTTGTAGCAATGGTATTAGCTACCAAGCCGAAAATACCGAAGGGCGCGAGTTTAATAACAAAACCCACCACGGTTGTTACGCTATCTGCCATATTTTGCAGCAGTGCTTTCGTTGCCTCGCTAGCGTGTCGAAGGCCTAAACCTAGGCCTACAGCCCAAGTAAGAATACCGATGTAGTTTCCATTTACTAATGCATTTACCGGATTATCCACCATGTTATAAAGCAAGGTGGTAAGCACTTCCGACACCCCTTTCGGCGCAGCTTGGCTAACTTCTGAAGTCACTAAGCTTAAGCTGGTAGGAAACGCAAAGCTTGCCAATACGGCAGTTAGCGCAGCCAGTAACGTACCTAATAAATACAGTACTAGTACCGGTTTTATAAAAGTTTGCTCGTTTTGTTTGTGGTTAGCAATGGACGCCATGACCAAAACAAACACTAATAGAGGCGCTATCGCTTTAAGGGCCTTTACGAATAAACTCCCCAACAGCCCTGCAGATTGAGCAGCTGAAGGTGAAAAACTCGCTATCGCAATACCACATACAATACCGATGATAATTTGCAGTACCAAACTGCCATTCATGTAGCGCTGAAACAGGCTAGGGCGTGACGTTGAATCCATAAATGTTGGTCCATTATTATTTTTGACGACGCACCATAAAGGATAACGTTACACAAATGAACCTGTTTAGCCTTAGTTACTCGCAAATTACCGTATGCTTGCCGTTTATAAGGGTTTACATGCTTTCAAGTATCTTTTGCGTATAAGACGTCCACTCGTAAATAGGGATATCTTCGTCAATATAATAGTCTGGCTGGATGCCCACTCCATCAATGGCCATGTGGGGAATACGCAAACTTTTGGTTAAACTGTAATGCAAGGTAAAAGCACCGCTCGGCGAATTAGTTTGATACATATTAGAGATATCGAGCACACCCGCAGTGGTCTGCCCAAACAGCTTTACTTTCTTGCTTTGTTTAGCCGCCAGCAAGAACTGCTCAGCGGTGCTGCCATTACTTGAATCAACAAGTACGCCTATACTTTTTGGCAAGGGTTCAATTTTATCAAATTTCTCTACCGTTACATCTTCACCAATATTGATGTAGCTACCAATGTGTTGCTGAAGAATGTCATATCCGTCTTTAGCCCACTGCTTTTCTTCTTCATTGAAATGAGGGTTTTGCAAAAAGCCGAGCATTCTAGAGTTGTTAAGCTCGGTTGATAAGTATTCCACGCCTACAGTGCGAATAGGGTTGGTGTATAAAATTGGTAGCAAAGAAGCATAGCTTGCATCACTACCACCACCGTTTCCCCGGATGTCGATAATGAGGTTTTCGGTTTCTAAAATCGTATCCAGGTGCTCTGCGATAACGGCGTCGATATCTTTTTTGAGGGCATGGTCGAAAGACGGTATGCGAACTAATACTGTGTTCTCTGAAATTTTTTCGAATAGCGGAGCCTTTGTACTTAGTAGGCGAACATAGCGTGTTATTTCAGGCGACGATTCTTGTCGCGGTTCCTCTCGCGACATAACGATAAAGCTATTGCCCAACACCACTTCGTTGTTACCCAAGTACGTTATGGTCTCTATTTGTCTTGCAGAGTGATCACCCATAAAAAACGTTACTTTTGCGGCATTGTCGCCTTCAGGGTCGTTAACAATGAACTTTACTTGCCCTGCCTTCCATGACGGATTGGTACTTTCAACGATATAGCCTTTATGGACATTGCCTTCTTTTTTTAACGCAACCGTATAGCTGGAAAATTGCCAAATCCCCTCAAGAGACTCATCACTTTTAGTTTCTAAATGCTGTTTAAATGCTGATAAGTCGAAATCATGTACTTTCGATTCGATTACCATTTCGTTTGAATTATTTGTATTTAGCGCAAGACCTATATGCCCCTTGCGAAAAAATTTAAGCCAGTCGATAAGTACTGTGTGGCATTGCGGTTCGTTCTTCGCGCTTTGTGCCCGAGCCAAGATGGCATTGCTGTGGGCGGAATAAAGGTCCTGCCCTTTTTTCTCGACGCTATATTGAAAACCGGCATCGTTGTTTTCAAACGTGCTCTTTAGCCATTCAAACTCACTTTCACACTGAAAGGTACTACCGAAAGTACTGAAAGAGGCAAGAAGAGGAAATATTGCAAATCGTTTCACTATTTATGATGTCCATATCTACATTTAGGACGAATAACGTATCATACATCCATGAATTTGCGAGTGTTTGCTACGCACTTATTTGTAAGTAAACATTTGATAAATTTTACCTTGTGCGGTGAGGTCACCCCACCGCATAAGGCTTTTCTAGTGCACTTAAACCTACGCCATTGCGTTTTATCACTTTAAGCTGAGTAGGAATACGCTCTTTCATGGCTTCAATATGGCTTATCACACCAATCATTTTTCCGCTGGCATTTAAGTTGTCTAGTGCATCAAGGGCCACATCTAACGTTTCTGCATCAAGGGTGCCAAAGCCTTCATCCAAAAACAGTGAATCGATACTGGTCTTGTGACTGACCAAGTCAGATAAAGCCAATGCCAGTGCAAGGCTCACCAAAAAGCTTTCTCCGCCAGACAGGGTTTTGGTGTCTCGCACTACGTCACCTTGCCAGGTGTCTAATACACTTAAACCCAACCCTTCGTTTTCTTTTCGCATTAGCTGATAGCGACCGTGTAATTTATCAAGCTGCTGATTTGCAAGCTGCACTAAGTTGTCTAACGTAAGCCCTTGGGCAAACCGTCTGAATTTGTCGCCGCTGGCCGAACCAATTAACGAGTGCAGGTAAGTAATATCGTCGTAATAGGCCTCAAACGCGGCCATCTCATCCACAAGCTGCTGCTGCCTTTCGCGGGCTTGATTGTTAGCGTTTAGCTGCTGTTCAATTTGTCCTAAGGAAGATAACAATGTATCCCGCTGCTGTGCTAGTTGGGATATTTTCGTATCAAGCCACTGTGCACCGTGTTCTTCTAACTCTCGCTGCCACTGCGCTGTGTTAGCATTCGCTGTAAGCGATTGCCGTGTAGCAAGCACATTTTCTAGCTTTAAGTCTGCTTGTTGTTTTTGCTGTGTTAATCGCTTTTGCAGTTCAAGCAAGGTGTTGCGAGTATCTTCGTCTAAAAGCGCACTACTGAACGCTTGCTCGTCGGTAAATGGGCTACTCGCCAACTGACGGTTAAAGTGCTCTGTTGCCTCTTTAAGCGCCAGCTCTTTCTCGTTTAGTTGTTCACTAAGCTGGGCAATTTCTGCTTCTAAACGAGACAAAATAGTGTCCGTTTGCTGCAGGCGAGATTTGCATTCATTTACGTTTCGCTCAGCGTGCTCTTGGGCTTCGCTTGCCTTATTTCTGGTTTCAGCAATATCACCTTCAGGGAATACGGTTGAGCGCGAGTCTCGCAGTGCCTTTAGGCTAGTATCTAGCTGCACAAGCTCTTCAGTTACGCCCTTTAGCTGGTTGTCAGCGCTTTCGATATCGCGATTAAGCACAAGCAACTTGCTACTCACCTCTTGCAGCTCATCTTTAAGTTTAGCGTGTAGCTGATGATTGTGTTTATAGGTTTTAAGCGCTTCGGCTTTTTCATTTAACCACGTGGTAATTCCATCAATAGACAGGTTGTGAATGTCAGCACCGTGCGCTGTCATAGTCTCGCTTAGCGCTAAAATACCATCGTTAACCCTTTTTGTTTTACTCTCTAACTCTGTATTACGTTCGTTAAATTGCTTTTCCCAGGTTTCGCGCTGCTGCAGAGAAACTGCAAGTTCTGACTGTTTGCCTTGTAATGCCTGTTGCGCTTCATTTTTAGCCTGCAGTGCAGCATTTAGAGCTTGCTCGCACTCTTCTAAACGGGTTAATTGAGCACTAATATCATCAAGTCGAGTTTTAAACTGCTGGGTAAATTGAGAGACGCTTTGCGATGTATTAATGTCGACCTTTTCAAAGCTCGGTATATCAGCGCTAAGTACGCTTGAAATCTGCTGCCACTTTTCTAGCAGCGTATCTCGTTGCCCGCTTGCCTGTTCTAGCTGCTTATTAACCTGAGCAAGTGTGAATTCAGTGTGTGTAACACTTTCTTTTGCCCGCGCCCCTTGCTGCTCAATATCATCTAACTGCTGCTTTAAGCTATCTCGCTTTTGGATAGTTTCAGGTACATCAATAACCACGCTAGACGTGGTGTGCTCGTTTGCCCCACAGACAGGGCATGGCTCGCCACTTTTTAACTGTGCGCGAAGGTGCGCCACTTCAGCATCCAGGGCGATAAGCGCCTCTATGTCTTTTAGGTTACTACGAGTTTGCTTGTAAGCATCAACCAAGGCTTGGCGGTCAGATTGCTGCTGTGCTAGTTGCTTCGCTAAGTCCTCTTTCTGCGCACTCAGCGATACTTTGTCTTGCTCTAGTGCCAAATATTGCTGTTGAATATGCCCTATCTGTAATACGTTATCCCAATGATGAAGCTTATTATCTCGCTCTTGCTGAAGGCTTGCTTTGCTGGTTGTATTAGCACTATGAGTATCACTTGGTTTGTCAGATAGCGCGGCCTGAAGTGCCTTTTCGCACTTGGCTACTTGCACGTTTTTGTCATCGAAGGTCTGCGTTAAGGTGTTTAACGACTCATTTGTTTTTGCGATAGCTTCGTCTAGGGATGAAAGCGCCTGACGATCATTCTTTACGCTTTGTGTCAGTGTTTCTAACTGCTTCTGATCATGTTCAAGATGGCGCGCCGTTTCGCTCCAGCCACTTATAAATTCTGCCATGCCGCTAAGTGAGTGGTGTTCACGTAAGTAAGTTTCCAGTTCACCAAGCTTTGTTTTGTTATCTGCCGAAGCGTTTTCGATTTCTGTGCGCTTCAGCGTTAACGCGTTTATTGATTGCTTTAAACGTGCCGCGTTTTCGTTTGCTTTTTGCTGTTCAGTAGTGAGCTGCGCTATTTGGTTATCTAGCGGAATCACCTGCTCATTTATGCGCTTTTCAAGCTCACTGCTTTGTTGCTTTGTAAGCGCTAGCGCTTGTTCAGCGTTGGTCACTTCCAAACTGAGCTGTGCCTTTTGCGTTTTCACGTCGGGCAACTGGGCTGCTTTCTCTTCAAGCCTTTCTTTATAACGGGTTACGTCTTGCTGAAGCCCGTTTCTTTGCAAAAATGGCAGGCGAAGCTTTTCTGCTGGCTCACTTTGGGTTAGGAGTTCAAGCTCATGCTTCGCCTCATTGATGGCGTTATTCGCGCTCTGCTGCGCTCCACTGGCTTCTTTTATGGTTAGCTCATTGGCGTTAAACGCTTGTTGCCACTGCTGTTGCTTTTGTAACTGAACAAGTGTTTGGTTAGACGTTGCGACTTGGCTCTTGGTTTGTGCTTGCTCTTCTTCAAGCTGGGTGATTTGCTCGTCGCTAAGCAAGGTTACGCCTTCTAGCTTTATCGCAAACTCTTTTTTCTTTTGTTTAGCGTCACTAAATTGCTGATGTACCGCCTGTGATATCTGCCCGTAAATTTCGGTGCCAGTTAACTCTTCAAGCAGCTCCGCTCGGTCGGCCTCGTTAGCATTTAAAAACGCAGCAAAATCCCCTTGCGACAACATCATAGACTTGGTGAAACGGGCAAAATTAAGGCCGGTCAGCTTTTCAATCTCTTCACTTTTCGGCCTAACCTGGTAAGCCAATATCTTGCCGCTTTCAACTTCGGCTAGCTCAACTTCGGCACTTTGCAGATTACCGTCAACTTTTCCTCTGGCCCGACGCATACTCCAAAACGCACGGTATGCTTTGCCCTTAATATCAAACTCAACCTCCGCCAGGCACTCTGCCGTGCCGCGGGTCATGATATCGTTGTTTGACGTTGATATTGGCCCCAAGCGAGGGGTTTGGTGATAAAGCGCTAAACAAATGGCATCAAGCAACGTGGTTTTACCCGCCCCGGTTGGGCCTGTGATAGCAAACAGGCCATTGTCGATAAACGGCGACTGGGTGAAATCTATCTTCCACTCCCCTTTTAGGGCGTTTAGGTTTTTAAGGCGTAAGGTCAATATTCTCATTGTACTATTCGCCCTTCCGGTTGTGAGCTTGCTCTTGAGCGACGCCTTGCTCTAGCTCTGCCTTGCCTATGCCTGCTGTTGCAGTATGGCTTCCATTTTGCGGCGATGCTCCAGCGCTGGTTTTACCTACAGACCCTATTAGTGACGCTTCACCTGATAAATCGGCATCCTCATCATTGGTGTGCACCAGCTCTACCGCTTCATTAAATAGCTGCCTTATTCGGTTTATGCGTGAACAGCTTTTCTCTGACTCTGCTTCTTCTGTTTCGCCAGCGTTCTGTTCAGAATCTGTAAGGGTATCTTCCGTCGTTTCGCTTGCTGAGTATTCTCCTATGCTCTCTAGTGCCAAACGCGCTTCAAATACATCGTTTACCGACAGTTCGCTAAGCTGTACAATTTGCTTTTCCGTTAAGCTATTTACCGTGCGCTTACGCTTGCGTTTCAACTGCAAGATTTCAGCGTTTTTCCCCTCTAACAAGCCCTGAATACGCTGCTGCAAATCAGTCAGGTAGTCTTCTGTTTCAACTTCAATGCATAACCACACTGGGTCTTTAGAGCTAATGGCGTTATCCGTTGCGCTAACGGTTTTATTAAACTCGCTAAGGGCTTTATCCACTTCGCTAACGGCATCATCTGTTTGAGAAGCTAACGTGATGGCATCGCTCTTATTAATGGCCGCCTCAATCGCTTTTAAGTCGCCTTTTATTACTTCCATGGCCTGAAAGCGCGGTATCGGAAGCGTTGAGATAGTAGGCGTTGTGCTTTCAGATTCAAACGTTATCAACACTACTTGCTTTTGTGTGTTTAGTTCATCAAAACTTAGCGGTATGGGTGAGCCTGAATAGCGAATGTGTTCTGTCTTAGCGACTTTCTGTGGCCTGTGAATATGCCCAAGTGCAATGTAATCGGCGGGCGGAAACCCTTTGGCGTCAAAGCCTTCAAGGGTGCCGATGTAGATATCGCGTACACTTTCTGACTGACTCACGCCTAAAGCGGTTAAGTGCCCTGTAGCAATAATAGGAATGGCAGCGCTGTTTTCACTGCCGTCTTTTATTCGCTTTTCTTCCATTGAAGCGCGCAGTGACAAGGCTTCATTATAAAGCGTCCCATAATGCTGCTTTATCGCATCGCCAAGCGCTTGACGCTTGTCAGTGGCGCTTTGCCCTGCCTCACTAACAAGCACATCGCGTGGGCGAATAAAGGGTACGGCACACAGTACGGCACTGGGCTGCCCCTTGCGATCGTTAAGCGTAATGACTTGTTCACTCAATTCGCCGTATGTACTGGCAATTACGTGGCTATTTAAGTATTTCAGTAGCGCCTTACTTTCGTTCAATACCGATACTGAATCGTGATTTCCCCCCAGCACCACCAATGTACACTGCATCCCCTGAAGTTCACCGATAAACGCATGGTAGAGCTCTCTGGCGTAGCTAGGCGGCGTGCCCGTGTCAAACACATCACCCGCGACAATAATCGCATCTATTTGATGCACTTCTACTTGTTGAAGAAGCCATTTAAGGAAAGCGGCATGTTCGTTTTTGCGACTTTTCGTAAAAAAACTCTGACCTAAGTGCCAGTCAGATGTATGCAATATTTTCATGTAGAAGTGAACCAGGCTTGTTGCATTGGAGATAGAGAAACGCATTCGGCGCAATGGCGCTGCTGCTATGGAGTGTCGATGTTGATCAACGCACCGTACAGCAACTATAGAGATTTTATGGTTTTATGACAATGGTTTGGTAACTCTGTCGCCTATCTTAATACCTGCTTAATGCCTCTCCTATTTAAAGCGTAGACTTTGAAAGAAAATTAGGCGGAACAACCTAGTGTGCACAACCTATCAGTCGGTACTATAAACAATCAAACAGGTTGATATATATTATCCCAGAAATCATCGAGTATCTTCACAGCATCTTTCAGCGTTCGAGCGACAAAAACATCACCGTTTTGCTCGACCAACTGCATGGAGACCAATTTTTCAATTGCATCGGTAACGTCGAAATCGAGAGCGCAGTTGAGTTCTTCTAAAAAGTAGGTTTCTATTGCGCTATCAAGGTTTGCTAATGTCATTCCACCAGCAGCTATTTCACTGTCTGATTGCATCTTACAAAATGCCGCAGAGCCTTCACTGGATACACGACTGCATTTCAGTAAAAAAGTATAAGCTAACAAAGCTTCTTTGCTGTCCTCTTCCTCTGCTGCATCAATTAACGTATGAAACACGCCTGCATTATTGTCTAAATTTTTAAAATAGAGATTGTCAGACAAGGCTTTCATAAACCTAATTTTTCTGTTTTTAAACTTTGTCCATTCCTTAAAGATAAAACTACCAAATACACCCATGCCAATACCAAAAGTGATTAGGCTTTGCTTAGTCAATTCCACTTCATCGTCTTTAAAGCCAAGCCAAAAGGCCAGAAAAGATGCCATGAGAAGTAACGACGCGCCTAACTTAGTCACTAGTACCACGGTGCCACCTATTGCCGCCGATGCACTAATGATCAACTTATCGAGCGGACGCATTTTGACTTCGCTATTGGGAAACAGCATCTCCAAGTCTGCTTTAGGTACGTTTTGGAAAAGCTTCACTATGGTGGAGCCAGGTTTAAAGGTGACCGGCGTTTGCCCTTTCTCTTTGAAGTAGGCTTCATCTTTAAAAGTGATATAAACAGCTACTTTGTCATAGTTAGTAAACGACACCTGCTTTTTACGTAGCCCGAAAAAGGTACGTACAGTTTCAGTTTTTATAGAATCCCCCCGGCGATAAAACACTACATCTTCAAAGTCATCGAAGCTTACCGCGAGACGTACTTTGAACAAGGATTCTTCATTCAGTGCAGCTTCCAAATCATCATCTGTGACTTTTTCAAAATTTGCTGCGTTTAAGAGGCTGGCAAACCCCTTTGCAAACGCTTTTTGGTTCTGCTTGCGTACCCTTTCATTCGAAGGCTGTAATTCACGTGTGTCTTTATTAGGGTCGAAATGGCTATAACTGTTTTTCAACGCCTCTAATTGTTCATGGTACTGGTAGTGTATACGGCTGACTAACAACGTAGAGAAAGTGCGGAAAACCGCAGAATCGTGAGAGAGCAATCCCTCACATAAATTAGCGACATCGCGTTTACGAAAAGGAATAAATCGTTCTAATGGCATCGGGCGGTCTTATCAGTTTTATAAATTCTAGCTCAATGCAGATAGTTACTTCACTGTAATCAAAACACAACCATTCTTGGCGGAATTAAGCCCAATGGATAATACCTAGATCATGAAACCCGCCTAATGTCTAAACGAAATATTTCTTCAACATAGATAATCTATACTACACTTATTCAAAACTATGCATATAACTTCAGGAGACGTTATGTTCGTATCAAGCTCTCGATACAATAATGACATGTCGGCTCTTAGGGATGAGAGTCAAGGTTTGCTTGGTACGCTGGATGCGTTCAAAAATAATATGGCTTATGCCATCTACAGCACCGATGGGCAGTGTACCTATGCCTCTCAAGCATTACTTTCCATTTTGAATTATCCAAACTCCACTGTAGCTTCGTTTTCCCATGCTGCGATGCGTGTGGAAGGTATTGAAACCGAGTCTCAATACAAAGCGTTTTGGCAACAACTTGTGAATGGTGGCAGCTTTAGCGACACGGTTGCAAGAAAGTCAGCACTTGGTGAAACCAAATGGCTTAAAGCAAGCTATGTTACCGTGAATAGAAACGGTAGTGTGGAAATACACGCTATTTATCACGATATTACTGAGCACGAACAAGCGTACTTTGAAGGTAAAGCAGTCACTGATGCACTAAACAAATCAATGGCAGTTATCGAATTTGAACCAGACGGCACAATTATCACGGCGAATGAAAACTTCACTGCCACAGTAAAATACAGTTTGTCTGACATTCAGGGCAAACACCACCGCATGTTTTGCAATGATAAATTTTATCAAGATAATCCCAATTTCTGGGATAACCTTGCTCGCGGCAACTTCTCTTCAGGTCAATTCGAACGCGTCGATGCTAACGGTAATACGTTGTGGTTAGAAGCAACGTACAACCCTGTTTTCGATGCCTCAGGTCGCGTTACTAAAGTTATTAAATTCGCTTCAAATATTACCGAAGCAGTGAACGAAAAACATGCCATTGCTCAAGCGGCAGAGTTAGCGGTATCAACAGCAGAAGAAACCTCGCAGATTGCTGCCGATGGTGCCTCTTCCTTACAGCGCAGCGTAGAGACTTTCGACGCTGCTCTTTCAGAAGTTGAAGAAACCAATCTACTCATGCACGAGCTCAGTGAACAGTCGCTTAAGATTGAAACCATCGTTACGACCATTAGTGGTATTGCAGAGCAAACCAACCTGTTAGCCTTAAATGCTGCGATTGAAGCAGCACGAGCTGGCGATCAAGGCAGAGGTTTTGCCGTGGTTGCAGATGAAGTGAGACAGCTTGCACAACGCACTAGCGACTCGACGGTGGAAATAGAAAGCGTGGTTGCAGAGAACAGGAAACTTGCAGACAAGTCTACGAAGAAGATGGCTGGAGTAAAAGATAGCGTGGACCAAAACAGTCAGCAAATTGCGCAAGTTCAAAGCATAATTGATGAAATTCAAAAAGGTGCGTTGAATGTATCGGAGACGGTTTCGGGTATATTGCGTTAAAAAACGTTAGTGAGAAATACAAAGGGGCTATTGATATTCAATAGCCCCTTTCTTGTTAAGTCTCGATGGTATTTACTTTTTTAAGTCTATTAATTGCGCAATCACTTAAGTCGACAGTACTATTTATTGTATTCGACACTGGCGATATGCTGCTGGTGAATATTCAGGTATTTTTTAATACTATCTGCGTTATTACCGTACTGATCGACGAAGGCAGAGACTGTTAATCCGTTACATGTCATTTCTTTTGCAACGTACTTTTTGCCTAATGCTGAGTCTTTTATTTGATTGTGCAACTTCAATACGTTGCCCGAAGCCGCCGTTACGCATAGGTTAGACGTTACCGAGTCGTCAGTAGGGGTAAATTTTACGGAAGCAAAAGCACTTCCTGTGAAAAGTGTTGTAAGAGTAATAATAGCAATAGCAGTGGTACGTGATTTCATAGCATAATTTCCTTTTAGGGACGAAGTTACCTTGTTGTGGCATTACCTCTTAGCCACATTCACAACTAACATTGCTATTACAATCACTACGCCAACTTTGATAAATTCAATAAATTCATAAAGTTAACTAAAATAATAACAACAATCTTTCCTCTGTACTTCATATGAAAAACCATCTTTCAAGATAATTAGCCAAATAGTAGTATTTTTGACCACCCTATTTTCATAATTGCGTTCTGCTATTGGAACTATCCGCTATTCGACGACAGATTGCTTCACCTGGCTGATTGAGCTTAAATAAAAAACGGACTTGGCTTACAATGTGTCGATGACTTATCCCGTTCCTTCTAAACAGGTTGAAACCCTGTACGAAATAAAAAAAAGCAAGTTCATTGCTTGTGCCGGCTTTGCCAACTCTCGTGAAAGTGCAATGGCGCTTTTGGAAAGTGTTAAACAGCAGTATCCTGACGCCAGACATCACTGCTGGGCTTATGTCTTCGGAAACCCTAACGCGCCTACTAGTGCGGCTATGGCCGATGACGGCGAACCTAGCGGAACAGCAGGAAAACCCATATTGAATGTGCTTCAGCACAAAGATATTGGCGATATTATGGTTATTGTTACGCGGTATTTTGGTGGCGTTAAATTAGGTGCAGGAGGCTTGGTTCGCGCGTACTCCGCAGCGGCTCAGCAAGCCATTGACGCTCTTGAAATAAGACAAGAAATTAAGCTAGAAGCACTTAGCGTGGATATCGACTTTAAACATGAACAGTTCGTACGTCACTTGGTAGAACAAGCCAAAGGTAAAATTGCCAATTGCAACTATGGAAGCAGTGTAGCAATAGAGGTTGAGCTACCTTTAGATGCACTGGGTGACTTTAGAAAGCAGATGGCGCCCATCGCTTTTTCAGTATCTGCTAAAAACGAGTAAGCTCAAGAACACTAAAAGGCCTGAGTCCGATACAATATCGAAATCAGGCCTTGGTTGCCGTTTAAAAAATGAGCCCAACTGTATGGGGACATTTCATAAACACTAGATCCGCACTTTTGAACGACATATCACTATTACTGACTCGTAATCTTAGCCTTTAAACGTACCGCGAATAGGATAGTTATTCTCTGGGTTGCGAATAAACTCTAGTCCAGATACCAGTTGCTCTAGATCAGGGCGAACAAAAGGCGCGTTAGCAATTTCAGCAATATGAATTTCGTTATCACCGTTAAGCACAAACAATGCTGGTTCTGCAAAATTATGATCCGTTTCTTTTTCTGAACGTGGCTCAGAAATATACAGACCTAGCTTTTCCATATCACTTTGCGACAATCCGTACGCAATAGGAAAGTTTATTGACAAATCGTCTAAATGCTCTTCTAGCTGCGCTTTACTGTCGCCGCTTACTGCAACAACATCAATATTAAGCTCACGTAGTCGACCTGTGAAATCTTCAAGTTTGTTTAGGTATTTAGTACAAATCGGGCAATGCTTACCACGGTACACTACCACCATCTTCCAGTCACATCCTTCGCCCTTGTCAGCCAGTGATATAGTTTCGCCAGTTGATAGCGTCGCTTTTACTTCAGGAAAAGTAGTAGCTGGGTGCATCTTTTGTGTATACATAAAAACTCCTTAACGATTAATTCAAATCCTTCAACGTGCGGCTAGCAAATAAGTTACTCAGCTGCACTTGAATTACACTAGGTAAACGGCACTAGGTAACGTTAATACGCTTGTCCTAACTTTAAGATCGCCTTTTTGAACAATCGTTCAATTTTTATATATGAGTTTTACTTTTAGTAGAAATAAAAAAGCAGCGCCTAATGCGCTGCTTTAATTGTTACTCACTTAACAGAACGACTGATGATCAATTCACATAGCCTTCATTCGCTTTCACCGTAAGTGGGTGGTAGCCCGATTTGGCTTCTTCAAAAGCGCGCTTTGCAAACGCTTTGCCTTCTGGCGTTTTCGAAAGCTCACGATAAAGCGGCTTAACCAGTTTATTTCGACCAATCGAAACCAGGTAACTATACAAACGTTCAAACGCAGGCTGATAGTTATTTTCTACCGCGATCATCAACCAGCTATGCGCAATTTCGTTGTTTTTCGTCGAGGTTAATGAAAATGCTGAATCAAGTTCAGCTAGCTGGGCTTTGCTTAACATTTCAGGCATGTTGTTTAAGAAATATAACCACTCATGTACAGTCCACTGTGCTGTTTCAATATCTGCCGCTTTCACATCGCCTGAAAGCCAAGCGCTTCGTGTTTCATCAATTTTAGTGAAAGCATCAGATTCTGGCTGCGGTGCGCCTTTTGGAATACCAGGCTCAAAGATCCAAGTATGAATTCGCTCTGCGTCTAGCTTATCTGGGTACTGTTTCAATAACGTATCGTCTAAGTAGGCGATAAATGTATCGGTGGTAATACTCTTAAAAGCAAAGTCTTTGAAATATTGCATTAAAAATGCGTCAAAGTTTTCGCGACCAATCTTTTTTTCAATTTCACGTAGGAAAAGTGCGCCCTTTTCATAGGGAATATTAGAGAAAACATCGTCTGGGTTACGGCCACGAAGGTCGATGGCAAGGATTTCATCATTCTTATCTAAGGCTGCAATATCGTTCTCTAAATCTTGATAGCCCAGCACGGCTTCTTTCTTGAAGCGATCGTGTCCGTAGATCATCTCCATAATGCGGTAGGTTAAATAGGTCGTGAAGCCTTCATTTAACCAAAGGTCGCGCCATGTAGCATTGGTGACGGTGTTACCAGACCAGCTATGTGCCAGTTCGTGAGCTATTAACGACACCAAGCTTTTATCCCCTGCGATAACTGTCGGCGTGATGAACGACAAACGAGGGTTTTCCATACCGCCAAACGGGAACGACGGCGGGAGAATAAGAAGGTCGTAACGGTCCCACTGATAAGGACCATAGGTTTCTTCAGTTACCTCCAACATGGCTTCGGTATCTTCAAATTCTTTTGCGGCGCTTTCAAGAAGTGCGGGCTCTGCATACACACCCGTACGCTCGCCCATGGCTTTAAATTTCAAATCACCTATTGCTAACGCAATAAGATACGAAGGGATAGGTTGCGGCATGGTGAACTCATATTCTCCATCGCGCGCAGTTGTAGGGTCGTTCGACGCACTCATCACCGCCAATAGCGCTTCAGGTGTTTTAATGGTTGCGTCGTAAGTTACCCGTACTTGTGGAGAATCTTGAAGCGGAATAAAGCTTCGCGCATGCACTGCTTGTGCTTGAGTGAACAGAAACGGGTGCTTTTTACCCGCAGTTTGCGCTGGCGTTAGCCATTGTATGCCAGACGCGTCTGGCGAGGTTGAATACGCTACCGTCACCGAGTCTGCCGCGCTAGGCAGTGTAATTCTAAGCGGCGTACCTAAATCCGCGTCCGTCTCTCCCATTTCAAAGGGAACGCTTTCACCGTCAACGGTTACACTTTTAATGTCTAGAGCCCGGGTATCTAGGATTAGTGTATTGTTTTCAGGCTTTGTGCGCTTTATATCAAGCGTTACGTCACCAACAAGCTGCTTGGTCTCAAAGTTAGCAGTTAAATTTAGATTTAAGTGGGTAACCTTGACTTCACTTGGGTTCGCAAATGAGTGGTAATCTACGCCAGAAGCAATGGCTGCATCAGCCCGTTTTTCCACATTTGCATTCTCGTCTGTAGTGTTTGCGCTTACATTAGCGGCTTGTTGTTTTGCTTCTGTTGCTGTGTCTACATTGCTATTGTCACTGCAGGCGAATAACACAGGCGCGCACAAGAACGTAGCCAGTAATCCGTACTTTTTCATATAACTTCCTAAAGGATGATTGATACTAAATTAGTGTATCAAGCTGTTATATGACTGGCGAATCTAATTCAATAAGCACGCCCGCTACGGCGTGCGTTATTATCTGTGTTTATTGGCGTTAACACCTAAACCAATTGAAGTGAAATTAGGCTAGGCTAATTTCTACTTCAATATTGCCACGAGTCGCATTTGAATATGGGCATACCTGATGGGCAGTATCGACTAAGCTTTGTGCTTGTGCTTTATCCATATCACCTAAATCTACGGTTAGTTTAACCGCAATAGCAAAGCCTTGCTCGATAGGACCAATTGAAACGTCACCCGTTACGCTAATGTCATCAGCTAGCTTTATCTTTTGCGATGCTGCCACATGCTTTAACGCACCAATGAAGCACGCTGAATAGCCTGCCGCAAACATTTGCTCAGGGTTAGTACCTTTACCGCCAGCGCCACCTAGCGCTTTAGGCGTAGACAATTTAAGGTTTAAATTACCATCGCTAGATTTTGCTGTACCTTCGCGACCGCCGGTTGCTGTTGCGGTTCCGGTATAAACGACTTGTTGAAGCTTATGCATAGTTGCTCTCCTCAATAATGAACTGTCACTTTACTTTGCATACAAAATAAATTAACACTGAACCCATTTGCAGATCAAGTACTTTGTATGCAAAATATAAATGACGTTCAGTGACTAGTAACAATAAGGGTTAAGTGTCATGTCAGAATTATTAAAGTTGGAAAATCAGCTTTGTCATCGTTTTTATACGCTGTCGAATGCATTCACTCGCGCTTATCGTCCACTTCTTAAAGCGTTAGATATTACCTACCCTCAATACGTAACATTAATGGCCCTTTGGGAAACCGATGACATCACTATTGCTGAGCTTCTTGAAAAAACAGTGATTGACGGTGGTGCCATGTCTTTGATCTTAAAAAAGCTTGAAGAAAAGGGCTTTTTAGTCGTAACTAAAGATGAGGTCGACAAACGCGTTAAGCGTGTTCTGCTTACAAAAATGGGGAAGGAACAGAAAGCCATAGCAGAAGAAGTCCCCGCGCAAATGCTTTGCAAGTTCAATGGTCTGAGTACAGAAGAAAGTAGAACATTAAAATACCTTCTGGATAAATTGGGCGGCTGCTTCGAAAACCCCGATTTATAATCCCCTTTGTAATTTTATCGTCATTAAACTATTGGCGTGTTCTGTTAAAATTTTCACATTCAGCGAACAAGTGTGCGCTATAATTGTCATAGATATGCCGATAGATAATTAAGAGGTGCGCATATTTCTACTGATTACAAAGCAGGAGACGTGATGACAGACGTAAAAGAACAAACAAAAGCTATTTCTGCCAAAGCCTACTCCGTTTTAGAAGAGTGGTTGAATAGTATTACTCACGGTATTGGCTTTATAGCGGCTATCGTGGGTTTAGTATTTATGCTGTACCGCGCTGAAGATACGTTAGCGCTAACCACAGCTACTATTTACGGCTCTACCCTCATTCTCGTTTTTTTAAGCTCCACGCTTTACCATGCAATTTCGCACCAAAAAGCTAAGGGGTGGCTTAAGTTATTCGACCATAGCGCAATCTATTTATTGATAGCAGGTACTTACACACCTTTACTATTGGTTTCAATTGGTGGCGTCTTAGGTATTACCATGACCGCTATCATTTGGAGCTTAGCGATAGGTGGCGTCGCGTTTAAACTTATCGCTCAGCATAGGTTTCCAAAAGTGTCGGTAATGACCTACCTATTAATGGGATGGATTGCTCTAGGTCTTATTTACCCACTCTATGTCGCCATGCCAGGCGCTGGACTCTGGTTACTGGTAGCAGGCGGGCTGTGTTTCAGCGTAGGCGTGTGCTTTTACGTGGCAAAAAAGGTAAAGTATACCCATGCAATTTGGCATTTATTCGTAATTGGTGGATGCAGTTGCCATTACTTTTCTATTTATTATTTCGTCGTTTAACAAAAGGTTTTAGATAACACAGCTATGCAAGAAGCTGAGAAACAAGAAGATAGTACAACAGCAAAACCAAATATCGCGTGGTTTTCTTTGCGCGCCGGGCATATATGCCTTGGTAAAAAACCTGTTGAAAGTGATTTTGAAAGACTTAAATCACTTGGCGTAACTCACATTGCTACGGTACAGACCAGTGAAGAAAATGCACCGGTTATTCGGGACCGTTCGAATGCGGCCGGGTTAGAGTGGTTATGGGTTCCTTTTTTACACCCGTCTTCTGAGTCCCCCACCGACGATGTACATCTACATCAATACCTTCATGAGTTGTCTCAAATGCTGACTGAGGGGGCTAAAATATATTTACACTGCGACGGTTCACAACACCGCTGTAGTCTTTTGTTCTACGCACTTTGCCACTATTGTCGTGTTCCATCAAACAGCGCTTACAATGCGCTGCACAGCTTTGGCGCTAGTGCGGCAAATAATCTTAAAAGATCAGAACTCACTTGGGCTGCAGAATTAGGGCATATCGCACCTAAAATGTAGGCCATTAAAAACGCGCGGCAATAAACATTACTAAACCGCGCGTGTTGTTAGGCGATAACTATTTCAACGTTGGCTTTGGCAGTAGAGGCGAGATGATTTCACCGATACGACGAAACAGCTGCATACGCGTTGTGCCTGAACGCCATACTAATCCAATCTCTCTAAATCCCTGTTCTTCTGCTGGGAAGCTTTTAAGGCCAGTGTGCTCAAGAATGGATTGATTGATCGCGAGTTCAGGTAAAAAAGTGTAGCCCATTTTACTATTCGCCAATTGCACCAAGGTATACAGACTGCTTGCTGCCACGCTGCTAATCTGGTCGCTGTGCTGAAGGTTGCACGCGCTTACGGCGTGGCCTGTCATACAGTGCTCTTGCTGAAGTAGAAAAATACTCTTTTTAGGCAAGTTCGAAATATCCACTGGGTTAGGTAATTGCTCGGCCATATCTTCATGAGCGATAAGGTGAAACGGGTCATGCCCCAAAACCATTTGTTTACACCCAGGGGTGTCCATTGGCAGCGCTAAGATCAGTAAATCTAACCTACCGTCGGTTAATTGCTGTAGTAACTTCTCTGTGGTGTCTTCCTGCATTTCTAGATTGATCTCAGGTAGAAACGCAGAAAACGCGCCCATCATACCTTCGAATAAAAACGGCGCGATGGTTGGTATAACACCTAGCTTTAACGTGCCTCGCTGCCAGTTACCCGCGTTTTGCGCATATTCAACTAGCTCACCGGCTTCTTGGAGTAGCACCTTACTGCGCTCAACAATATCTAAACCCAGTGAAGTAAACACAAACGTTTTGTGTTCACGTTCTAGAAGCTGGCTTCCAAAGTGTTCTTCTAAGTTCTGAATGGCCGTACTCAGTGTTGACTGACTTACATTACAGCGCTGGGCAGCACGGTGAAAATGTTGCTCTTGATGTAGCGTCACTAAATAGTGCAGGTGCTTAAGATTAGGCCATTTCATGAATATCTCACAATGATTAAAAAGGGATTAAAAAATATTGGATTAATCTAACATAAAGATTAAATACAGCCTAGGGCTGTTGCTTACGGTTAACCACCCTTACAAGTTATTATTTAAGACCGCGTTTTTATATTAGCTTGTCTGCTTCCTTCTATAAGAAGCTTTTAAGAATTTGCCATTCCCAACTGGAAAGCCCCTATAAGTAACGTTAGGATTAAAGAAGTGCGTTAATTACCACATATTTTTACAGCGAAGTAAGACCCGCTCTTGTATCATTCAATCAATTAAGCGAACCACTATTGAGGGCAGTATGAAAGGACATTATAAAAACATTTTATGTGTGTTGAGCGACTCACATCGTCAAGATGACACAGTTGCTCAAGCACTGCATATCGCCAAAGCTCACCAAGCCTCGCTTACCATTATGCTTTCTCTCGAATCACTCCCGCCTAATGCGAGTATGGTCATGGAGTCATTCTCTTACGTGGACTCTCAGCAAACCATGGAAACTCAAGCCCAGCTTTGGTTGAAGCAGCAGGCTGAAAGCTGGAGTGAACAATATGAAGTGTCGACAGCAGTAACGGTGGGGCACCCGTTAATTGATATCGTTCGCTATGTAATGAATAACAATATCGACTTAGTAATTAAGCGAGCGGAAGAGAGCTTTTTGGATAAACTGTTTGGCAGTTTGGATATGCAGCTGTTTCGCAAATGCCCCTGCCCTTTATGGGTTATAAACCACAAACCTCGCAGCCAATACAAGAACGTAGTAGCCGCACTAGATCTTAACTATCATTACCCAAACCACGAGGTTTCAATAAGACGCGACCTTAACCGCGATATACTGCGACACGCAAGCCAAATAGCCTTATTAGAATTTGCTCAACTACATATTGTTCACGTATTTGATGCGGTACCGGAAAATATAGCCAGAGATGGCTTTATTACTGTCGATAACGACAGAATGGAAACTGATCTAGCGAAAATTCATGCTGAGCGTGAACAGGAATTAGAGAAGCTACTTTCTGAACTTTCTGATGAACTCGACGACAATGTCTGGGAATACTTACAGCCTAAGAACCATATTGTGCATGGTTACCCGCGTCGAGAAATTGCAGCTACAACCACATCGCTAGATACCGATGTAATTGTTATGGGCACAGTATCGCGCCTTGGCGTGCCCGGCTACATCATGGGTGATACTGCCGAAGAAACTATTCACCAGTTAAAGTGTGCTGTGGTAGGTGTTAAACCAAGAGGATTTGAATCGCCAATCTCACGAGATTGATACGGTTAATTAACTATCGATTTAAACTAAAAAGGCCGCGCTTCATTGAAGCGCGGCCTTTTTGCATATAACAATTAGGCGAGCTTACTAAGCTACGCCAAACGCTGCTTTCAATATAAAGAAGAAGATAATTGAAAGTAGAGCACCTGCTGGCAAGGTCACAATCCAAGACACAACGATATTCCTAACAATACCTAAGTTAAGTGCTGAAACACCACGTGCCAAACCTACACCTAAAACTGCACCCACTAACGTTTGCGTAGTTGAAATAGGCAAACCAGTACCTGATGCAATAACTACCGTACACGCTGCGGCTAGTTCTGCGGCGAAGCCACGGCTTGGCGTTAAGTGTGTGATACCTTGGCCGATTGTTTTAATAACGCGATGACCAAATAACGCAAGACCTGCAACAATCCCTAGACCGCCTAGTGGTAAAATCCACCAAGCCAATGTGGCACTTGCGTTAATCTCGCCGCCACTGGTAACAACACTTACTACAGCCGCAAGAGGACCAATTGCGTTAGCTACGTCATTAGAGCCGTGGGCGAATGCCATACAGCACGCAGTTACTACCATGAGCAGAGCAAATACTTTTTCAACGTTTGCTGCCTGTAAGTCTGCATCTTCAGAACCGCTGAATTTCATACGGCCTATAAACCATTTACCCAAGAAACCCAGTGCTACAGCTATGCCAATTGCTAGCAAATAACCGTTGACAGCGCTAAGTTCTAAGCCTACGTGCTTAAGCCCCTTCTTAATAGTGACAAGGGACATAACAAAGCCCGCTAATGCCATATAAAACGGCACATAACGCTTGGCATTGGCAAACGGAGAAGCGGTTTGGAAGATGAGCTTGTGAGCGCTCATAAAGATAAGGTAAGCAATGATGCCCGATATAGCCGGTGTTACTACCCAACTACCTACAATACCACCCACTTTATCCCACGCCACTGCGTCCATACTGACGCCAGTTGCCGTAAAGCCGATGATGGCACCAATAATAGAGTGCGTTGTAGATACAGGCCATCCCAACCAAGACGCTACCGCTAGCCATATTCCAGCCGCAAGTAGTGACGAGATCATGCCTAATACTAGGTATTCAGGTATGTCTATAAAAAAGGTTGAGTCGATAATCCCTTTTCGAATGGTAGACGTTACTTCGCCACCTGCTAGGTAGGCGCCAGCAAACTCAAATATCATTGCAATGATAATGGCTTGTTTTATGGTTAAAGCTTTAGAACCCACTGACGTACCCATTGCGTTGGCAACGTCATTCGCTCCAATACCCCATGCCATGACGAAACCAACGCCGGCGGCAAGGATTATAAGAATTAGGCCATAACTTTCAAAAAATTCCACGGATAATCGCTCCCGATCTAAACGCGATTTAGGCTGGACGCTACTTGAGTAAGTAGCATGATCTCTTCACCCCAAGGGTTAGAGAAAGAAGTTAAAGACAAATTGTGTTTTATCATAAGGTTCGATTAAATTTTGCACGATCTGTTCTTGGCTGCGGCGCATGATAACGTAATCATCATAGAAGCCATAGCGAAAATCACTGAAAAACGATAAAAGTATACGGAATTATTTGAATGCGATGATAAATTCACCAAATATTGCAGTTTTATGACAAATAAATTTCGCAAACATTCATATTTAAATACCGTTACGCAAAATAATCCTGACCATTTGGACAGGATTACGTCAAATCTTCCAGTTTTTGCTGCATGTTTTCCAGCGGCGTATGCCTTACATCTGTACCGCGAGTAAGATAAACCACATATTCGCACACGTTTTTACATCTATCACCAATGCGTTCTAACGAACGCATTGCCCATAAAACATCCAGCCAATCTTGCATATCGTCTGTGCTTTTCTGCATTTCTGACGTGGTATAGGACAATAACCGCTTGTACTCACTGTCAATGCGGTTGTCTTGGTCGTACACTTCTAGTGCCGCTGCTTCATCCTGACGGGCAAAGGCGTCGAATGTGCCACGCATCATAGCCGCTACCCTCTCACCAATAAGCAACATACTGCTTTTAATGGTATCTGAACTTGGCAGCTTATTGCGCGTTACTAGTTTGGCGATACGTTCAATCTCATCACCCATCCTTTCAATGTCGGTAATGGCTTTTGAAATGGTCATAATTAAACGCAGATCGCTTGCGGTAGGATGACGCTTGGCAATAATGCGCAAGCACTCTTCGTCAATTTGAATTTCCATGGAGTTAATTTTTAAGTCATTTAACACCACTTTCTCAGCCAGAGCGGCATGGTTGTGCTTCACCGCTTTTAAGGTATCCACCAGCTGCTGTTCAACTTCACCGCCCATGGTCAATACCGAGTTACGCAAATTTTCTAACTCAATATTAAACGTACCAGAGATGTGCGTATTTAAGGCTACTTGTCGCATGGCAATTTCTCCTCGCGGCTTAAGCTTGGTAAGTAGCATTTGTTTAAAGTACTAATAATTCCCGTTTGCTCGATCCCACAAATCGCTTTGCCCTCAAAGCAGTCAAAAGAGCTGCGATGAAACACAGTATCGATGCAAAATTCCGTATATGAACAAACACTCACTTCTGATTATCCATATCGACCCGTAATGTAGTCTTCGGTTTGCTTTTTAACCGGCATAGTAAACAGAGTATCGCTGTCGGCATACTCTATCAGCCTCCCCTGATGGAAAAAGGCGGTATAGTCGCTTACCCGTGCTGCTTGTTGCATGTTGTGCGTCACAATAATAATGGTGCACTGCTTTTTTAGCGAGTCCATCAGCTCTTCAATAAAGAGTGTGGTTAAGGGGTCAAGCGCTGACGTGGGCTCATCTAGCAGAAGTATGTCAGGTTTTAACGCCAACGCTCTGGCAATCACTAAGCGCTGCTGCTGTCCGCCAGATAGAACATGGGCAGATTCAAATAAGCGATCTTTTACTTCATCCCACAATGCAGCTTGTTTTAATGCGCCTTCAACAGCATCGTCTAAGTGTCGGCGAACCTTCACCCCTTGAAGCTTGAGCCCGTAACACACGTTTTCATAAATGCTCATAGGGAATGGGTTCGGGCGCTGAAATACCATACCTACATTAGATCTAAGGCGTGATACGTTTACTTTACGGCTATTGATATTTCGACCGTCTATTATAATTTCGCCCTCATACTTACAGCCGTCATACAAGTCGTTAAGGCGATTAAAACAACTTATTAGCGTTGATTTGCCGCAACCACTTTGACCAATTAACGCCGTAATTTTGTTTTTGGGTATTCGCATGCTGATGTCATTTAACACATGCTTATTACCAAACCATAAATTGAGGTTTTTCACCTCAACTGCAGTTTGTGCTTCACTAATATCATTAACGTTTAGCGTATTGTGTTCAAACAACTTCAACATGTTATAAAACCTGTATTATCCTTTGATATAGCGTTTGCGCAGGCGCGCTCTAAGTACCACTGCCAGTATGTTTAATACAAAGACCACGACGAGTAAAAGCAAGCAGGCGGCAAACATCATACTTGCACTTTTCCCATCGGTTTGGCTGTGGAAAGCACCGTCATAAATAAGCACGCCCAAATGCATAAACTGTCTATCAAGATGAAGATAAGGGAATTCACCGTCTATGGGCAGCGTTGGCGCAAACTTAACCGCCCCTACAAGCATTAAAGGAGCAACTTCTCCTGCCGCCCTTGCAATAGCTAAAATTACGCCTGTCATAATGCCAGGAGATGCAATAGGCAAAACGGTACGCACTATGGTTTCAATTTTAGTTGCACCTAATGCGTAGCTGCCTGCTTTCAACCCTTCTGGTACACGGCGTAAGCCTTCTTCTGTAGCAACAATAACCACAGGCAAAGTCAAAATTGCCATGGTCAACGCCGCCCAAAACACACCTGGACTGCCCATGGTTGGCGCGGGCAGTGTTTCGCTAAACAATAGCTCATCAATACTGCCACCTAGGGTATAAACGAAGAAACCGAGCCCGAATACCCCGTATACTATCGAGGGTACCCCCGCCATATTACTTACGCTCACACGAATAATGGTAGTTAGCGCGGTATTGGGCGCATACTCACTTAGGTAAATAGCGGCTAGCACCCCAAAAGGCGTTACAATTATGGTCATTAAAAAGACCATGAGGACAGTGCCAAACAAGGCGGGGAATACGCCGCCAGAAGTATTAGCTTGCTTAGGGGAATCGGAAAGAAACACGCCAATTTCTGAAAACACTACCTGCCATTTTTCGAATGTACTCAAACGGCTTACGAAATCCACATCTTGAATGCTTGAAATGGGAATAACAAAGGGCGCACCGTCTGCAAAACTCACCAGCAAGGTATATTCAGCGCGTGTTCTTTCCAGCGCCTCTACTCGTTTTTGGTATTCATTAAATGAAGCAACTAAACGCTCTCTTGCCGGCGCATCTTCCACTACGTTACGTTTATCAAATTGCGACAGCGCTTCATGTATAGGCGCAAGATGACGAGTATTGAGCGCTTCAATTTGTGCACTAATCTGTGCTACTTCTTCTATTACTGCATCAATATTATCTAGGGTTTGCGGTGGCTTAGACGGTACAACGATATATTCAGGTACCGCTAAAATACGCCTACCATCTATCAGCTTAATTTCAGCGCTCTCTTTCGCAAGTTGCGTATCACTTACCTGGCCGCGGGATAACTGAATTTGAAAACCATAAGGATGCTGAGCATCCGAATACTTAAGGGTAATGTCGTTATTTGATGGCTCATCAAAGAGGTTTGCAAGTACTGAGAACGTGGAGCCGTCTTGATATTCGCCCTTTACCGTGTAAATAGGCTCTGGCCAAAAATAGGCGGTACCGCGAAAACTAATCAGTATAAGTACACTTACGAGCGCGATCAGCAATAGACTAGTGAAAAAGGCGGTTAAACTAATGACTAGCGATTGACGTTGGACTGGATTTAATCCAAAAGATGCTTGATTAGCCATAGTACGCCCTTCTTCTTATACGCTGTCGCAATAGCTCTGCTATGGTATTTACTACGAAGGTAAACACAAACAAAATGCACGCCGTGAAGAATAAAATCTGGTAATGCGCTGATGAAACATCAGCCTCAGGAAGTTCAATTGCCAAGTTAGCAGTGAGTGCTCGCAAACCTTCTATAAGGCCCCAGCTGGAGATTGGCGTATTCCCCGTTACCATAAGTACTATCATAGTTTCGCCAAACGCGCGCCCGAAGCCTAACATTATTGCGGCAACAATACCTGGTAGGGCAACATGTAGCACAACATACAGCAAAGTTTGTAGCCGGGTCGCTCCCAATGCGAATGAAGCATGTTTTAAGTCGTTAGGCACGCCATTGATGGCATCTTCAGCTAGCGAGTAAATACTGGGTGAAATAGCTACCCCCAACGCTAGGGCTACCACTATGGTCGTTTTTCCAATAGGACTATCTGACTCTGCCGCTAGCAACGTAAAACCATCAACCCCCATCAACGAGAAAATGAGCGATGGCGCATATTCCACACTGACAAAACCTAAAAGAAACACGCCACTGATCGCAAAAAACAGCTCTGCACCATGCCTAAACTTCTTTGGTAAATGTTCTGCAACGGGGCGCTGCACTAAAGCAACCGCGATAAGTACGAAGGGAATAACAATAAGAAAAAATGCAAAAGAGAATAAAAACTGCTCAGCCTTTGGTGATAACCAAATGGCCGCGATAAAACCGATAAGAACACTGGGAATAGCTTCAAGCAGCTCGATGGCAGGTTTAACAATGTTGCGCAATCGGTTTTTAGCGAAAAACGCGGTGTAAATTGCAGCGCCGATAGCAACAGGTATAGCTATAAGCAGCGCTAAAAGAGACGCTTTGATACTACCTATTAAAAGTGGGGTTAAGCTGAATTTCGCCTCTTGAAAGTCAGAGGCACTGGTAGTTTGCCATACAGTTTCTTCCGTTTCATATCCCTCGTAGTGCTGAGGTTCAAAAAGCGATGCCCACGTAGTAATACCACTTAAATGCTTACCCTCCCACACCGACAAGGTGTTGTCAGAGTAGCTGTAAAGCTTATTTCCATACCAAATGATATTATCAGCGGTGCGTTCTATTTGTTGAGAAGCCACCACATCGCCAGACACCCTATTTACTAGCAATACACGTGCTTTGTCAGTTAGCACGGCCACTAAGTTCATACTGGCGTGCTCTGTTACCGCTTTTACTTTTTCACCCGGAACTGCTATCTGATAAGTTTGCTCAAAGGTGAGACCTTTTTCACTTTTACTGAGCACCCAGCGGGTCAATGTTTGATTTTCTGAATCCATTAGGAAGAAGGTGCGGTCTTTAGCTAAAGGAAAAATAATTGTTTCATCTAATGACCCGGATATGCCTCCCGCGATAGGAAGCAGTAAAGCGCCTTTATCATTAAGCCGGTTAAGGTAAAGGGCGTCATCTACTTGAAGCAACACACTCTCGCTGCCAGGTAACAATACTAGTCTGTCTATATTGTAAAAACGTTTATCTATCACCTGCGTAGGGCGATGCCGATTTACCCAACGAATGAAAAAGCTGTCGTCTTGAGCGATAGAGGCTACAGCCCACTTTGAAGACAATGCCATGCTCCAGCTACTGCGCTTATCCCACTCATCTTTGGGAAGCGCGAACGTAATGCTATTCGATAGGGCTGTTTGGGGTGCATTAGTGGCGATATCCACTGCCTTACTGCCTGCCAGGTTAAAAGACCTTACCGGTAAAACCCGTACCTGCGCGTTGGGAGAAACGTCGACAATATAGTTCTCCCCCATCACACTGTGAGCCGACAATCTATGCTCGCATGGACGAATATATTCGTGGTTACTTACCAGATCCTTGCCTTGGAGCAATTTAAGACCTAATCGACAGTCTGATTTTCTAACCAGCATAGGCTGACTATTAATAATGTCACCGGCACTTATCACCTTTTCATTATCTGGAGTTTCAACACTTAACTGATGATGTAAGGTAGGAGTGTAAGCTAGGGGAAGCGCTTGGCTAATGAGATGGGTAATAAGAACAACCAGGGTCAACAAAACAAGGCCGCCAAAGCCCGTCACTACATAGCGCGACCAACTATCTCTACGCTGGCGTTTTCTGTTTGTGCTGTTGCTGTCGAAAGTCATGGGGCTGTTTAGTCATTTTTATTTTCGAAATTCTTCTTTTTTAAGAAGAATAACCCTAAATTGCACTGGTGAGCAGTGTAAGTTTTGTTATGCTAATAGCAAGCAAAAGTTTATAGCATTACCTTCGCGCAACCTACTCGGCGCTTATGGTATTACCCTACAGGAAGACGATCAAAGTTTTTCTCTACACGCCCAATAAGGAGCTTTGCATGCAATCACTGGTTATCAGCATTATGGGTAAAGACAAGCCTGGTTTGGTAGACGCACTCGCTAAGTGTGTATATAAGCATGAGGGCAACTGGCAAGGGTCAAGCTTTGCGCATATGGCGGGTATGTTCACCGGCTTTGTAGAAGTACATGTTGCCGATGAAAATAAGCAAGGTTTAGTAGATTCGCTAGACGCCATCAAAGACTTGTCTGTTCAATCTGTTGCTGTTGCAAGCAATAAAAATAACAACACAACTAAGCTAACCGTAGATGTAATGGGCAATGACAAGACAGGTATTGTTCAGGAACTAACATCCGTACTTAACCAGTTTAACTTAAATATTCTCACTTTTGCTTCTCATTGTGAAAGCGCGCCTAACTGGGGTAGCCTGATTTTCAAAGCAAAAGCTGAAATTGCGGTAACGGAAGACTTCGACGACGGCGCATTACAAGATGCACTAGAGTCGTTAGCTAACGACTTAGTCGTAGATATTACTGCAACGCGATAAATATAGGGGTATGAATGCGCGAGGGACTACCGCAGTGTCTCAGAATCATGCCCATAGGTAACGGAATCACCGCAACGTATTACGTAGGCTTCAGTGCCAGGATACGTGTTGTCACAGTAGTGTCACTGACTGGTGGCAGTCTTTGACCATTTTTATGAACGTGAATTGAGACATTATGGATAACGACGTTTTATATTATCCCAAAGAGCTAAGCTGGCTATCGTTTAACGAGCGTGTATTGCAAGAAGCCGCGGATAAGAATAACCCTGCAATAGAACGCATTCGCTTTCTTGGTATTTACTCTAATAACCTTGATGAATTTTATCGGGTACGCGCGGCGGATGTTAAACGCCTTATCACTATTGCGCAAAACGACGGGAACGAAGAAGAAGCAGAGCGCCTCACCGAACTTATGGCGCAAATACAAAAGAAAGTAGTACAGCTTTCTGAAAAATTTGACCAAATCCATAAAGACGTCGTCAAAACCCTTGCCCGCTACAATATTCATATCCTGCGTAAAGATGACTTAGACGATTATCAGAAGCAGTGGGTACGCAATTATTTTATCAACAAAGCATTGCGCCATATTGCGCCTATTCTTATTGATAAGAAAACAGATCTACTAAGCCGCTTAAACGGAAACTCTGTTTATTTGTATGTTGCGTTACGTAGAAAAGAACGCAACCCTAAATTCGCCGTTATTCAAGTTCCCACTTCTGAGATGTCGCGCTTTATGCTGATCCCTCCGCAAAAGAGCCGTAAGAAAAAGAGCATTGTTATGCTCGATGACATGATTCAGCTGTGCATTGAAGATATTTTCCGCGGTTTTGTGAAATTTGACGAAATTGAAGCTTTCTCATTTAAAATGACCCGCGACGCGGAATACTCGATTAACGAAGAAATTGACGAAAGTTTCGTTGAAAAAATGTCAGAAAGCATGAAGCAGCGTCTTATTGCTGAGCCAGTGCGTGTTATCTATGACACTGATATGCCAGAAGATATGCAGACAGATCTTCGCAAGCGCCTTAAGATTACCAAGCTCGATACCATGCACGCTGCAGGGCACTATCGCAACTTTAAAGACTTCATAGGTTTTCCAAATGTGGGGCGGGATTATCTTGAACACGCACCGCTCCCCGCTATCGACAGCAAGGCATTTTCTAAACACAACACGGTATTTGATGCGATAACCGCACGGGACATTCTGTTGTATTACCCGTATCACCGCTTCCTTCACTTTACTGAGTTCGTGCGTCAGGCTGCTTTCGACCCGAACGTTAAAACCATACGCATTAATATTTATCGGGTGGCGAGTAATTCGCGCATAATAAACTCGTTAATTGATGCGGTAGATAACGGTAAAAAAGTAACCGTAGTCGTAGAGCTTCGCGCGCGCTTTGACGAAGAAGCAAACATTGAATGGTCTAAGCGCATGACAGATGCGGGCATTCGTGTAGTGCTTGGTGTGCCCACCCTAAAAATTCACTCCAAGCTGTGCATTGTGACTCGCGAAGAACGGGGCAGCTTAGTGAACTATGCCCATTTTGGTACGGGTAACTTCAACGAGAAAACCGCGAAAATTTATACCGATTACAGCTTGTTCACTCGCAATCAAGAGTTGGCTAATGAAGGGGTGGCGGTATTCGATCTTATTCAATACCCTTACCGGCGTTATAAATTCCAGCACCTACAAATATCACCTTTAAATGCCAGAACCAAAATTCAGTCGTTAATTCGTCAAGAAATTCAGCATCTGAATCAGGGCCAAGATGCCCAAATCACTTTTAAGATTAACAATCTTGTTGATAAAGAACTTATTGATGATTTATATCGCGCAAGCCAAGCCGGGGTTAAGATCCGCGGTATTGTGCGTGGTATGTGCTCACTTAATCCCGGAATAAAAGGCATAAGTGAAAACATCGAAATCATCTCTATTGTTGATAGATTCCTTGAACACCCTCGCGTGATGATTTTTGAAGGCGGCGGCGAGAGAAAAGTGTATATCTCATCTGCTGACTGGATGACCCGAAACATGGACAACCGCATAGAAGTTGGCTGCCCGGTTTACGATAAAGGTCTTCAACAGCGCATTGTTGATATAATGGAACTACAATTTAAAGATACCCTGAAAGCTCGAGTGATTGACAAGGATCAGAGCAACAAGTACGTTGCGAGGGGAAATCGCAAAAAACTTCGCTCGCAAATAGAAATATATGACTATTTGAAGAAGCTAGAAGACACTATGTAGGATATAAAATTAGTACATGACCCAGCACGAATCAGTTTTTAATGACGTGGAAACCCGCGAAGTCAGTAAAGTCGCAGCACTCGATATTGGCTCGAATAGTTTTCACTTAGTAGTAGCACGTATTGTTGCTGGGTCTGTGCAAATTTTGCATAGAGTTAAACAAAAAGTTCGCTTGGCCGAAGGGCTCAACGAAGACGACCTGTTGTCTGATGAGGCAATGGAGCGCGGGCTAGCTATGCTTAAGGTAGTGGCAGAAAGTCTGAAAGGCTTTGAGCCTGACTCGGTTAGAATCGTTGCCACTCACACACTGCGTAAGGCCCGTAACGCTCGGGACTTTATTAGCGCAGCAAGAGACATCCTTCCCTACCCTATAGAGGTGATTTCTGGTGTAGAAGAAGCGCGTCTTATTTACTCTGGCGTAGCCCATACTAATCATGCAGACGGTCAACAGCTGGTAGTTGATATTGGCGGTGGTTCAACGGAATTTGTTATTGGCGAAGGGTTCACGCCTTTACTTTGCCGCAGTCTTCAAATGGGGTGTGTTAGCTATACCAAACGCTTTTTCCCAGACGGAGAGCTAAAATCTAAAGCGTTCAACCGCGCTATCACGGCAGCGCAACAAGAACTTGAGTTAATTGACAATAAGTATCGCAGACTTGGCTGGGTTCAATGTATCGGTACGTCAGGAACTATTCGTTCGCTGTTCACTCTTTGTCAGCAAGACAGACCTAATGGCCACGATATTCCGGTAACGCTTAAAAGTTTGCGCAATTTAATGAAGCAATTCATAAGCGCAGGCCATATAGACAAATTAAGCTATCCAGATTTAAGTGAAGATCGTCGTGTTGTTATTGCAGGTGGTCTAGCTATTCTTATTGCTGTTTTCAGAGCGCTAGAAATTGAAGGCTTGGTTTATTCGCCTGCCGCCTTGCGCGAGGGTGTACTCTATCAGATGGAAGATGAGCTTCATCACGCTGATATACGCGGCAGAACAGCAAGTAGTTTGGCAACCCGTTACGATGTAGATACAACCCAAGCCACCATGGTGCTTAACACAACGCTGTCACTTTTCGATGATGTTGAAAAAGAATGGAAACTTAAAGGGCGTGACTTTAAAAGTATGCTTGGTTGGGCTGCTTTACTTCATGAAGTAGGCATGCAAATTAACTCTCGGGGTATTCAAAAACACAGTGCCTATATTCTTGGCAACGTGGACATGCCTGGGTTTACGCAAGAACAACAGTTGTTGCTCGCTACACTCGTGCGTTTTCATAGAAAGAAAATCCGTACTAATGAACTCCCTACGTTCAACCTTTTCGACGAGCAGTCGGTAAAACATTTAATTGCGTTACTTCGTTTGGGTGTACTGCTTAATATTAAACGCCAAGAGGGCTTTTTACCTGATCTCGTTGTTAACGTAGAAAAGAACGAACTGGTCATTACTTTTCCAGAAGGCTGGTTAGATGAAAAACCTATTATCTCTGCAGACTTGTTAAGAGAAAGCCACTACTGGAAGGCGCTCGATCTAAAACTTACGGTTGTACCGGATATTTCGCAGTTACATCCCACTGTAGAATGACAAAAACGTTAGGCTCGAATTATAAAAATGGGGCCTTGAACCGATTGAATCGGAACAGTAGCCCCATTTATCTCTAGCCTTGCGAAACTAACGTTTCTAAACGTTGATTTAGTTACTCGGCTTCGGCTTTGGCTTTGGCATCATCAAAGTGCGCGCTGTCGTATTTTTTAAACCACGCCAAAATGTTTTCCACTTTACCAATCATTCTAGAAGGTTTAGAGGCAATACCATGAGGTGAGCCGGGTACTTTTACCAGTACACTATCAACCTTTTGAAGTTTTAACGCTTGATAGAACTGCTCAGTTTCAGACATTGGCGTGCGTTTATCTTCCACTCCAGTAATCAACATAGTGGGGGTAGTTACATTGCCCACGAGCGATAATGGCGAGCGCTTCCAATAGTGTTCTACGTTATCCCAAGGCTTGCCAGGGAATTGGAAAGGTATCTGGTACAGGCCCGAATCGGCAGTCAATACCTTTGATAACCAATTAATAACGGGTTTTGCAACCACGGCTGCTTTAAAACGGTTTGTAAGTCCAATGGCATAGGCTGATGCAATACCACCTGCTGAGCCACCCGTTATAAATAAACGTTCTGGATCGGCAATGCCTTTTTCAATCAGCGCGTCTACTCCAGACATATGGTCGGCAAAGTCGTACTCAGAGCTATACTTCCCCTGAAGTAGCAGTGCAAAGCGCTCACCATAACCCGTACTGCCTCTGTGATTATCATAAAACACCACATAGCCCTCGGCTGCCATGCGCTGTAGCTCAGCGGTAAAGACAGGGCCATAAGCGAGATTAGGTCCACCGTGAATTTCTAAAATTAGCGGATAGGTTTTCGAGCTGTCATAGTTTGGCGGCAGGATGTACCAACCTTGTATTTCTTCGCCATCAATAGAAGATTGATAGACTATTTCCTTAACTTCACCTAATTGTTTGTGTCCTAAAACGTCTTCATTAAGTGCCGTAAGTTGTCGTTCGTTTTTTGTAGTGACAAACAAATCTGCAGGACGGTCTGTACGCCCTTTGGTGTAAGCGACCACATCGCCTACCGCATGATAAGTACCAAACACGTAAGGTCGACCAAGGGTAGTGCCACCTAATCCACTAGCCACTGTTTTCACTCTGCCCGACAGAGACACTGTATTAACTTGTACTAGACCACGAACTGATTGTTGAAAGTAGATACGTTTGTTGTCTTTCCAGTAAAAATTAGACACCGAGTTATCAATGTCTTTGGTTATATTTCTTTGTTCAGAGCCGTTGCTATTCATTACATACAAATAGCTATTTTTGTACATCACTTTTTCGTCGTCACGATACGCATAAGCAATATGCTTTCCGTCCGGCGATACAACAGGTGACGATTCTCGCCCTTTAGCCTGCGTCAACTGTTCAATATTTCCCTTCATATCAACAGAAAATATATCGGCCTCAAGGGGTTCATACTCCCAGTTATCACTGCGATTAGCAGAGAAATAAATCTTCTTCCCGTTCGGCGCAAAACTTAACCGCCCTTTGTGATGATAATTGCCCGAGGTTAATTGCCTTGCCGTGCCTCCGTCAGAAGGGACAATAAAGATATGTGTATAGGCAGGGTCAAGCACGCCTTTGCCATCGGCTTGATAACGCGCCTTAGTGATATATTCAAAGCTAGGAGACCACTTTGCACCGTCTGGCTTTTTAGGCATATTAACCTCAAGCGGCTTTTCCTTTGCATCTACACTCATGGTGAAAGCAATGTATTTACCGTCAGGTGACCACGTAATGTTACTGGGACTTGAAGTAACATTGGTAACTAACGCTGTTTGCCCTGTATCCATCCAGCGTACATACAATTGCGGTTTACCTTCTGCATTAGAAAGGTAAGCCAATCGGCTGCCGTCTGGTGACCAGCGAATAGAATAGTAACTTTTTTTCGACGACAGTAAGGGGCGGTTTGACTTGCCATCAACCGACGCTAGCCAGACATTTGCACGGCTACTATCTGACATAATGTCGTTTGAGCGACGCACATAGGCGATATTTTTACCGTCTGGAGATATCTGGACATCACTGACGTATTCCAAATTAAAGATATCTTCCGATTGGAAAAACGCATTTTTCTCTGAGGTAGCATCTTCCGACTGAGAATTTGCAAATACAGGGGAGGACAACGCCAGTGCACCAAGACTCAATAAAGTCAACGCCCCTCGATTCCGCTTAATTATTTGCTGTAATCGTCTATTTTTAAAAAAAGACATAGTTCACCTTTAGATTATGATTATTGTTCTGCCGTCTTGTGTTGGCGGTGATCGCTCAATTTTTTCATCTTACTTAAATATTATGACCTATAAGAATTAAACGTTGGAATGCTTAAAGAAGACGATAAAACAAAAAAAGGAGAGCAATTGCTCTCCTTAACAGCTTTCAGCTTAGGTAACTTAATTTAGGTCGACGAAGATTGCCAGCCTCCTCCTAGGGCCTGATATAAGTCAACGAGTGCTGCCAGTTGCTGCTGACGAGTTTCTATAAACTCACTGCGCGCTTCTAATGCTTCGCGCTGCGCCAATAGCACTTCTAAATACTCACCATGCGCTGACGTAAACAACCGATTTGCAATATCCACTGACGATTCCAAGGAAGAAATTTGCGCTTTTTTAGCATCCGCACTTTTTCCCAGATTGTCCAACTTAGACAAACTATTGGACACTTCTGACACCGCTTTTAGCAGCGTCAGCTCGTACTCATAGGCGGCCTGGACCTGCTCGGCACTCGCATTTTTATAAACAGCTTCAATAGCACGTCGATTAATTAAAGGAGCAAAGATATCGCCAGATAGCGAATAGGCCAGTGACTCTGGTATATTAAACAAATACCGGCTATCAAACGCTGACAACCCTACCCCTGCTTTAAGCTCTAATGAAGGGTAAAAGTTCGCTTTAGCTACCTCTATATTTAAGTTTGCAGCCTGCAGCGTAAGTTCAGCCTCTCGAATATCGGGTCGGTTTTCTAACAGTGAAGCAGGCACTCCAATATTAGGCTTAACAATGTCTTCGCTAAACAAAGCGTTACTATTTCGTTGAATAGGCTGAGGCATGCGCCCTAACAATAGATTGATTGTGTTCTCTTTCTCCACAATTTCTTGTTTTATGAGAAAGCGTTCACTTTCATTTTTCTTCACTTCAGCGTTAAAGCGCGCCACAGGTAAAGAAGAAGCTCGGCCATATTCTTTAAGTGTATTAATGGTATGTATAACGTTGCGCTGCAGCTTTATTGTGGCATCAATAGTCGCCAGCTTGTTATCCAAAGCTAGTAGTTCGTAGTAGCTACGAGACACTTCAGAAACAAGTTGAGTGATAAAGAAGTTTTTACTCTCAATAGAAGCTAAATATTCAAGTGACGCTACCTTTGAAGCATCCCTGAGCTTGTGCCAGATATCCACTTCCCAAGACGCATTCAACCCAAGCTTTAAATTAGCTAAGGGGTCAGGGAATGCTTCACCTTCTCTGATATCAAGCTGCTCTTCCACCGCGCCTTCTCGGGTATATTCACCCACTTTTTCGGTTTCAGCAGCAACACCTGCAGACACGCTTGGTAAGTATTCCCCTTCCCGTGCATACACCTCGTTAGACGCCATATTGATGCGCTGTACAAGTACGGCGACTTCCTTGTTATTTGCTACAGCGGTTTCAACTAACGCTGTTAAATACGGGTCGTTGAACCACGCCTCCCATTTAATTTTTGCTTCACCATTACTGGAATTATTGCTTAATTGAGTGCCCAGCTCTGTACTAAGATCAGTACTTTGCCTTGTACTTGCTCTGAACTGTTCTGGCAAAGTTACATTCGGGTCCCGAGTTTCTATTGTCGGGATAGCACACGCTTGAACTAGAAGTGCACTGCCAATCGCCATAAAAAGAGGCTTTTTCAAAAGACGCGTGTTATTTTTCATCGCTTAGCACCTCATCGTTGTAGTGGTAGGTTTCTGTAAGTGGAACGTGATCTTCGTTTTTAATTAGCGACTTACC